>JBHJOG010000143.1:0-10706 GCA_050329975.1 Alphaproteobacteria bacterium
AAGGGCGCGTTCTACGCCACCGACCTCGACCAGATCCTGCGCACGCGCGGCATCCGCAACCTGATCGTCACCGGGGTGACGACCGACTGCTGTGTCCAGTCGACGATGCGCGACGCCAATGACCGCGGCTACGAATGCCTGCTGCTGGAGGACTGTTGCGCCGCCACCGACCCGGCCAACCACGAGGCCCAGATCGAGATGTTCCGGCTCTGCGGCGGCCACTACGGCTCGATCGCTACCGCCGACGCCGCGCTGACGGTGATCTAGGAGGCCCGCGATGACCCTGCCCGCGATCGATGCCGACCCCTATCCCTGGCCGTTCGACGGCGCCTGGGCGCCCGCCGACACCGCGCTGATGCTGATCGACCTGCAGGTCGACTTCTGCAAGGAGGGCGGCTACGTCCACCAGATGGGCGAGTCCGTCGCCGACACCGGGGCGGTGATCGCGCCGACGCAGGCGGTGCTGGCGGCGGCGCGCGCCGCAGGCCTGCATGTGATCCACACCCGCGAGGGCCATCGCCCCGACCTGTCCGACCTCAACGCCAACAAGCTGTGGCGGTCGGCGCGGACCGGGGCGGCGATCGGCTCGCCGGGCCCATGCGGCCGGATTCTCACCCGCGGCGAGCCGGGCTGGGAGATCGTGCCGGAGCTGGCGCCATTGCCGGATGAGCCGGTGATCGACAAGCCGGGCAAGGGCGCCTTCCATGCCACCGACCTCGAGATGCTGCTGCAGCGTGCCGGGATCCGGAACCTGATCTTCACCGGCGTCACCACCGACTGCTGCGTCCACACCACCATGCGCGACGCCAACGACCGCGGCTACGAGTGCCTGCTGCTCAGCGACTGCTGCGCCGCCACCGCCCAAGCCAACCACGAGGCAGTGCTGCGGATCACCACCATGGGCAACGGCCTGTTCGGCTGCGTCGCGCCGTCATCGGCGCTGCTCGGTGCATTGAGACAGGCTCAGGGAAGGGCGGCGTAGGCGCGCGCCTACGCAACCGCCACGCCGGTGGCGCCCAGCTGGCCGCCGAGGGCGGCATGATAGCGGGCGCCGATGGTCGCGATCAGGCTGTCGCCGAGTTCGGGGCCGACCAGGGTGACGCCGAGCGGTTTGCCATCGGCGCGGAACCCCGCAGGGACGGCAAGCGCGCTGAGGTGCATCAGGTTGACGAAGTTGGTGTAAGTGCCCAGCACCGCGTTCAGCTCGATATTGGCGCGCGTGTCGGCCGTCAGCTCGGCGATGGTGAAGGTGGTCGGCGTGGTCGGGGTCAGCAGGAAGGCAAGGTCGCGGAACAGGGCGCGCGCCATCTGGCGATAGCCGGCCATCTCGTGCTGGGCGCGGAACACGTCCGCGCCCGAGTAGCCGCGGCCCCAGCTGACGATGGTGCGGGTCGCCGGATGGATGCGGACGAAGTTGCGGTTCAGGAAGCCCTCGAGATTGGCCAGCCGCTGGGCGATGAACGGGCCGTCGTAGAGCATCCTGGCGGCCCGATAGAACGGGGAGAAATCGACCTCGACGGCGGTCCCGCCCATCGCCTCCAGCCGGGCAACCGCGCCGGCGAACAGGCGCGCGGCCTCCTCGTCGCCGTGGAAGCGGATCGTCGCGGCCGACGGCACGCCGAAGCGGAAGCGGGCCGGCGCCGAGTCCAGCCGCAAGGCAAAGGTCTCGGCCTCCGGCCGCGACAGCGGATCGGCCGGGTCGTAGCCGATGATGGCCCGGGTGGCTGCGACGCAGTCGGCGACGGTCAGCCCGAGGATCGAATGGGTGGCGGTCATGCCGGCCATCGAGCGGTCGCCGCTCGGCACCAGGTGCGGCGTGGGCTTCAAACCGACGATGTTGTTGAGCGCCGCCGGCACCCGGCCGGAGCCGGCCGCATCCCCGCCCAGCGCGAAGCTGACCTGGCCCGAGGCGACCGCCACCCCGCCGCCCGAGGTCGAGCCGCCGCAGATATAGGCGGGGTCGAAGACGCAGGCGGGGATGCCGTAGTCGGTGCGGGTCCCGTTCAGGCCGACGCCGAACTGGTCCATGTTGTTCTTGCCGATCGGGATCGCACCGGCGGCTGCGAGCCGGGCGACGATCGGATGGGTCGCTGTCGCCATCCGGCTCGCGGCCCGGCAGGCGTTGGCGGTCGGCAGTCCGGCCAGGTCGAAATTGTCCTTCACGCCGAACGGCAGCCCGTATAGCGGTCGGGACGCGGGGTTGCCCTCGCGCTCCAGTGCCCGCGCCGCCGCCAGCGCCTGGTCCCGCGGCACCAGCGCGATCCACTCCGGCGACAGCGTGCCCGCCGGGCTCCGGGCAGCGATCCGGTCGTAGACCGCGTCGATGACCGCGCTCGGGCTCAGCGTGCCGTCGGCATAGCCCGCCAGCAGCGTCGCGAAATCCAGGCTGCCGCTCTCGGCGGACCAAGGCATGGCTCGTCTCCTCGCAACCGGCCTGCGCCAGCAGGACCGCGGTCGCGGCAAGCAAGCGCCACGCCAGCGGTCATTTGCGCGGCGGCTTCGCTCCCGACTGGGCGGCCTCGTCGATCGAGCCGGACGCCATCGTCATCAGCTTCTGCATCTCTTCGACATATTGCTGCGACGCCTTCTGGAAGAAGGTCGTGTAGGTCGCCTGCATCTCCTCGAACGACCTGCTCTGCAGCAGCTTCTGCTGGGTCGCCATGTCCTCCTTCATGCGGGCACTGACGAACTCGAGGATCTCCTTGTTCATCGTGGCGGCCGTGTCCAGCATCTTGCGGCTGGCCTCGGCCATCGACGCCCAGGCGCCGGTGCCCATGCCCAGCTGGCTGAACTGGGAGAAATCGAACGGCATCGTCAGATCCGGTTTCTTGGTCGACTCGTCCATCATCGCCTCCTCTGGTTGCAGCTGATGTGCTCGCGTTTTCGAGGGACCTCCGTCGCTCTGCCGCCTGGACCCATGTTGCACTGCATATGGATCGGCCTCAACGCCCGGACACCACCGGGTCGCTATTGAGTCGCAGATCCGGCGGCCGACGCGAGCCGGTGGTGCACGAATCGCTGGGCCAGCGCGCAAGAGGCAAGCCGGGCGAGCGTGCCGTCGGCGCGGCTGGTCAGCATGATCGGCACCCGGGCGCCGAGCACGATGCCGGCGGAATCTGCGCCCGCCAGGTAGACCAGCTGCTTGGCCAGCATGTTGCCCGCCTCGAGGTCGGGCACGATCAGGATGTCGGCATCGCCGGCCACCGCGGAGCGGATCTGCTTGGCATCCGCGGCCTGCCTCGAGATCGCGTTGTCGAAGGCAAGCGGCCCGTCGAGCAGGCCGCCGGTGATCTGGCCGCGGTCGGCCATCTTGCACAGGGCGGCGGCTTCCACCGTCGAGGCGATCTTGGCGTAGACCGTCTCCACGGCCGACAGGACCGCTACCTTCGGCAGCGCGATGCCCAGCGCGTGGGCGAGGTCGATCGCGTTCTGCACGATGTCGCGCTTGTCGTCCAGGTCCGGCGCGATGTTGATCGCCGCGTCCGAGATCAGCAGCGGCTTCGGATAGGTCGAGACGTCGAACACGAAGACATGGCTCATCCGCCGTTCGGTGCGCAGGCCCTGGGTCCGGTCGATGGCCGCGGCCATGACCTCGTCGGTATGCAGGGCGCCCTTCATCAGGGCGTCGACCTGCCCGGAGCGCGCCAGCGCGACCGCCTGCTCTGCGGCGGCGTGGCTGTGGGGCGCTGCGACCAGCTCGATGTCGGCGAGGCTGCGGCCTGCCTCCGCAGCGGCCGCCTCGATCCTGGCCCGCGGCCCGACCAGCACCGGAACGATCAGCCCCTGGACCATCGCATCGAGGGCGCCGACAAGGGACGGTTCGTCGCAGGGGTGGACCACCGCGGTGCGGATCGGCGCCAGCGCGCGGGTGGATTCGATCAGCTGGTCGTAGCGGGAGCCGCGCGGGCGCAGCGCCGCATCCGGCAGCAGCGCGCGCGGCCGCCGGACGCGCTGTGCCGAGGGACGAACCACCGCCTCGCCCTCGATCACCGTTTCCCCGGCCCGGTCCTGCACCAGGCAGGCGAGCCTCAGGTGGCGGGTCGCCGGGTCCTTCTCGCGCACGGTCACCCGGACGGTCAGGACGTCGCCGAGCCCGACCGGCCGATGGAAGTGCAGGCTCTGGTCGACATAGGCGGTGCCGGGGCCCGGCAACTCGTTGTCGACCAGCGAGGAGATCAGCATTCCGCCCCACAAGCCATGGGCGAGGACCGGCCGGCCGGTAGCGGCCAGGTCGCCGGCCGGCCGGCCGGCCGCCACCTCGCCCGCCATCGCGGCGAACAGAGCGACGTCCTGTTCGCTGACCGTGCGGGTCAGCTCCGCATCGTCGCCGACGGAAAGCTCGTCGAAGGTGCGGTTCTCGACGTAGTGCATCGCCGGCTCGCCGCTCAACGCTGCAGCCTTGACCGCAGGCTCTCGATCTCGTCCAGCAGGTCCATGATCAGCGCGATCGCATGGGCGTTCACGTCTAGGTCGCGCTGCAGGCGGACCGCCTTCGCCGCCCGGTGCAGTACGCGTCCGGAGAACCGCCACTCCGCCTGGCTGCCTCCTTGCGGCTGCAGGACGCCTTCCTCGACCAGGGTACTGATGTGCTCGTGGCGGGGGGCACAGAAATAGGTCAGCTGGTCCAGCGTCAGCTCGATCTCGTCGTCGAGGACCGCCTCGTCCGCGTCGGCTTTCGTCATGGCAGGTCAGACTCCCAGTGTCGCGCGTGGATCGAAGGCGAGTTTGTCGGCCATCTCCCGGTAGAACCGCTTCGCGTCGTCGCTGTCGGCCGGCGGCAGGACGATCCGCAGGACTACGTAGAGATCGCCGGGTTCCCGCGCGGGGATGCCGCGGCCCTTCAGCCTGAGCCGCCGGCCCTGGGCCGATCCGGCCGGCACCGTCAGCCCGACCGGTCCCGTCGGCGTCGGCACCCGGATCTTCGCGCCCAGCGCCGCCTCCCAAGGCGCGACCGGCACCTCGATCGACACGTCGGCGCCCTCGAGCCGGTAAAGGGGATGCGGGCTGAACGCGACCTCCAGGTACAGGTCGCCCGCCGGCCCGCCGCCGATCCCGGGGTCGCCCTGGCCGGTCAGCCGGATCAGCTGGCCCTCGCGCACGCCCTTTGGGATGCGCACGCTGAGCGAGCGCTCCTTCATCTGCACGCGGCCGTCCTCGCCGAGTTCCGCCCCGCGCAGCGTGATCGTGCGCGCCGCGCCACGATAGGCGTCCTCGAGGTCGATCAGGACCTTGGCCTGGTGGTCGCGGCCGCGCGCCTGGAACCCGCCGCCACCCTGGCGCCGTCCGTCGCGGGCGCGGCCGAACAGGGTCTCGAAGAAGTCGGAGAAGTCCGCGCCCCCGGTGTCGGCTCGGAACTCGTGGTGCTCGAAGCCGGCGTCCCAGCCCGGCGGCGGCCGGAACTCCTGGCCGGGCTTGAACTGGCTGCCGAGCTGGTCGTAGGCCGCCCGCCGCTCGGGGTCCTTCAGCGCCTCGTAGGCCTCGCTGATCTCCTTGAACCGCTCTTCGGCGCCTGCTGCCTTGCTGATGTCGGGATGGTTCTCGCGCGCGAGCTTGCGGTAGGCGCGCTTGATGTCGTCCTGGCTCGCATCCTTGGCGACGCCCAGGGCCTGATAGTAGTCCTTGTACTGCATCGTCTCTCGATTGCCTGACGTCAGGCCCGGGGTGGCGCAGCCGGATACCAACGCTCCGGCTTCGGGATCAGGAAGTCGGGCGGGATGTCGAAGATCTCGAACGTCGTCGTCGTTTCGCCCTCGGTCTCGAAATAGGCATAGGGTGCCTTGCCTTGCCAGATCCCGGACTGGATCATCGCATAGCCCCGGTCGGTGAAAGCCTTCACCCGCTCCGGCCACGGCATCCCGTTGCAGCCGAACGCGACGTGATGGATGCCCTCGCCGTGCGCCGCCAGGAATTCCTCGTAGATGTTGGGTCCGGTCAGCGGCTGGACGATCTCCCACATCATCGATCCGGAATCCGCCAGCCCGAGCCGCATCGAGTATTCGGCTGGCTTGCCGCGGTAGGTCATCTCGCGGACCGTCGTCGGATCGAAGGTGTAGACGCGCCAGGGGCCGATGCCGGCCCGGACCAGCCCCTCCATCGTTCGCTGGAAGTCCCGCGTCACGACGCAGATCTGGGTGTTGCTGCCGAGGAAGCTGTTCGACATCAGGTTCTCGCCGGTCACGTCGGGCAGTGCGGGCATATTCTTGCTCCTGCAGGATGGATGCGCACAGCATAGGGCGACTCCTCCACCGGCGTCACTATGCCAGGGTCCGGGTGTGCCAGGCTCCGGGTGTGCCAGGCTCCGGGTGTGGACGACCGGCGCGGCTCGACGTACTCTCCCGCCAACATGCCAACGGCCGATCCAGGAGCGTGTCCGATGGACTCCGATGACCTGCGAGCCTCACTCGAAGCGAGCGAGCCGCCGACCGGACTCGGCGCCCTGGTGCAGGCGCTCTGGTTCGCTGCCAAGGGTGACTGGGACCGCGCGCATGAGATCGCCCAAGCCGAGCAGGGCCCGGACGGCGCCTGGGTACACGCCCACCTGCATCGGATCGAGGGCGACCTCGGCAACGCCAGCTACTGGTACCGGCGGGCGGGCCGGCCGGTGTCCGACGCGCCCCTGGACGCCGAGTGGGATGCGATGGCAGCGGCGCTGCTGGCGGAGGGCCGCTAAACGGCGCCGCCAAGCCCCGTGGACGAGACCCGCGCCGATCGCGATCCGCCGCGCAGCCGCGACCGGCTGGTCGATATCTTCCGCGGGATCGCGTTCCTGCTGATCTTCGTCGCCCACACGCCGGGCAACGACTGGAAGCGCTTCATCCCCGGTGCCTGGGGCCTGTCCGACGCCACCGAGATCTTCGTCTTCGTCTCCGGGATGGCAGCCGGCTATGCCTTTGCGCCGCTGTTCGAGCGCGCCGGTTTCGGCGTCGGCACGCTGCGCATCGGCCGGCGTATCTGGCAGGTCTATCTCGCCCACCTCTGCATGTTCTTCGCGATCGCCGCGATGCTCTCGATCGCCGACTTCGTCGCCGGCGGACGCACGCATGTGGACTACCTCAACCTCCGGCCGTTCTTCGACGACCCGCAGGTCAACCTGGTCGGGCTGCTGACCCTGACCTACGTCCCCAACCTGTTCGACATCCTGCCGATGTACATTGTGATCCTGGCGCTGATCCCGCCCTGGGTGCTGCTCGCCCGGGCCTGGAGGCTGGCGCCGCTGGCGGCGTCGCTCTGCCTCTACGCGGTGGCGGCCGCCGGCTACAACCTGCCGGCCGAACCCTGGACCGACCGCAGCTGGTTCTTCAATCCGCTGGGCTGGCAGCTGCTGTTCTTCCTCGGCCTCAGCCTGACCGCCGGCTGGCTGCCGAAACCGGCCCTATCGAAACCGCTGGTCCTGACAGCGCTGGCGTTGGTGGTCCTGTCGGTACCGATCGCCAACTACGAGCTGCGCACCGGCTCGCCCCTGCTCGAGGAGATCCGCGCCGCCATCGACCCCGTCACCGACAAGACCGCGCTGGGCCCGCTGCGGCTGCTGCACTTCCTGGCGCTGGCGGTAGTCGTGGTCGCGGCGGTGGGACCGGGCGGCCGGCGGCTCACCGGGCGCGTCGTCACCTGGCTGGAACGGATCGGCCAGCAGTCGCTGATCGTCTTCGTCAGCAGCACGATCCTCGCCCAGTTGTTCGGTGTGCTGATCTACGAGACCGCCAACACCTGGGCGACCACCGGGCTCGCCACCATTATGGGGTTTGTCGTCATCTACTGGATCGCCCGCCTGTCGGCCGCAGCCAAGACGGCGCTGGCGCAGCCCCGGCGCGGCCTCAGGCAGCCTCCTCGGTCAGCGCCGGCTGATCCGGGACCGATGCCGGCGCCAGCCCGGCCCGCACCAGGATCGCCGGCGGGGCGAAGTCCTCGGGCCCGGCGAACAGGCCGCGCCGGGTAGTCCAGCGGCCGAGCGCCGGCAGGGCCGACACCACCCCGCAAGGCACCGCAAGCGCCAGCCCGAACAGGATCGGTGCGCCCCAGGCCAGGGCCAAGGGGGCCGTCCAGCCGAGCACGCCGAGCAGCGCGCAACCGAGCAGGGTCTGCGGCCACAGCCCGCGCCAGGCGGCGCGGAGGCTGAGGCTGTGGGCCGCCCGGTTCTGGCCCGACCAGGCGATCGAGCGGCCGAACAGCAGCCCCCCCATGAAGATCGTGATATTGAGCGCCATCGCCGGTGCGAGCAGCATCGAGAACAGCAGCTCGACGGCCGCAGAGCCCAGGAAGCGTACGCCGCCGCCGTAGCGGGCGACCCCGCCGCGGGTGAGCACCACGTCGGCGAAACCGGCGAGCTTCGGCGCCAGGCTCATCGCCAGGATCGCCAGGAACAGCGCGATGCCCAGGTCCAGGTCCTCGATCCGGAAGTCACCGGTTGCCGCCTTCACCGTCGTCGCCAGGGTCATCGCCATCCAGGCGGGCGCCGCCACGTACATCAGCATCGCCTGGGCGATCTGGAACCGGCTGATCGGCCGGAAGCCGCGCGCTGCCAGGAACCGCCAGTACTGCATGTTGCCCTGGCACCAGCGCATGTCGCGCCAGGCATAGTCGGCGACCGTCGGCGGATTCTGCTCCCAGCTCTCCGTCTCCACCGGCAGCACCCGGACCTCGTATCCCGCCCGACGCAGCATCGCAGCCTCCAGCTGGTCGTGGCTGAGGATGTGCCCGCCCAGCGGTGGCCCGCCGGGCAGCACCGGCAGGGCGCAATGGGCACGGAACGGGGCGACGCGGACGATGGCGTTGTGACCCCAATAGGGCCCGCAGTCGCCGGTCCACCAGGCGCTTCCCATGGTGAACGAGCGCATGCCGTGGCGCATGCCGAACTGGAAGATGCGGGCGAACGCGCTGGGCGAGGGCGCGCCCACCACCAGCGTCTGCAGCAGGCCCAGCTTGGGCTCGGCCTGCATCACCCGCACCAGCCGGACCAGCGTCTCGGCGCCCATCAGGCTGTCGGCGTCCAGCGGCACGAAGAAGTCGAGCGTGTCCCCCCATTGGTCGAGGAAGTCGCCGATGTTGCCGGCCTTGTAGCCGGTGTTGACCGCACGCCGCCGGTAGACCGGGCGCCGGTCGGCCGGAAAGCCCTCGGCGAAGCGCGCGAACAGCGCCGCCTCGGCGGCGGCGATCGCCGGATCGGACGTGTCGCTGAGCACGAAGAAGCGGAAGGCATGGCCCTCACCGGCGGCAGTGAGTTGGTCGCGCATCGCCGTCAGCGCGCGGAACGAGGGGGCAGGATCCTCGTTGCGGATCACCATCGCGATAGCGGTCACGGTGGTCAGCGGCACCGGCTCGGCACTCGGGCCCCAGAACGGATGCACGCTGCGCTCCGGCCGGGACCAGCGGCCGTGCAGCAGCACCAGGCCGATCACCGCGTTCCAGAAGCCGAGCGCCGTCCAGGGCATCGCAAGCAGGAAGGCGAGGAAGATCACGCCATCGGCCACCGACCAGCCGTCGTCGCCCAGCACCCGCGCAACGCCGTAGGCGGTCGCCGCGATGGTGGCCAGGTTGAGCAGCAGGACCAGCGCCCGGCGGGCAGGATGGGGCAGCCCGGCATAGGTCTGCGGACCCCGATGCGGCAGAAGCTCGACGACGGCGTCGGAAGCGGAGCGCTGGTCGAGCGGCATGAAACGATCCCGTTGAAGGGGACGCGGATTGACCCCTATGGTGCGTCCGGACGTTAGAGGCGGTTCAAGGGCAAATTGTGGCAGCGCCGACAGGAGCAATGCCTATAGGCGTGACATCGGAACGGCGCCGAGTTTTCGCGGGGTCGCGCGCTCACCGCAAGTCACAATGACGCGTTCAGGCGCCATGGCGCTCACCTATGTCGCTGTCGGTGAGGCCGAGTTGCGGCCACTGGAGCTGCCGGACCAGGCCGACGGCCTGGTCGACGTGGAAACCAGTTACAGCGCACTGAGCCGCGGAACCGAGCGCCTCGTCTACGCCGGCGCGGTGCCGGCGTCGGAGCATGAGCGGATGCGGGCGCCCTTCCAGCACGGCGACTTCCCCTTCCCCGTCGTCTACGGCTATGCGGCGGTCGGCGTGGTGCGGGCAGGCCCGCCGGCGCTCCTCGGCCGCAACGTCTTCGCGCTCAGCCCGCACCAGGACCGCGCCCGGCTGCCGGCCGACGCGGTGGTGCCGCTGCCGGACGGCCTGGACCCGCGCCGGGCGCCGCTCGCCGCCAACCTGGAAACCGCGCTCAACGTCACCTGGGATGCCGGCATCGGCCCCGGCGACCGGATCGCCATCGTGGGCGGCGGGGTGCTCGGACTGATGGTCGCCGCGATCGCCGCAGCGATCCCCGGCACTGCGGTGACCGTCGTCGACATCCGCGCCGACCGCGCCGAGCCGGCATCGGCGCTGGGCGCCGGGTTCGCCCTGCCGGACGACGCGCCGGGCGACCAGGATTGCGTGATCCACACCAGCGCCAGCGAGGCCGGCCTGGCCACCGCCCTCGGCCTCGCCGGCCTCGAGGCCATCGTGGTGGAGGCGAGCTGGTTCGGCCGCGCAACGCCGCAGGTCGCCCTGGGCGGCGCCTTCCACAGCCGGCGACTGGTGCTCAAGGCGAGCCAGGTCGGCGCGGTCCCGTCGGCGCGCCGCGCGCGCTGGACCCGCCGCCGCCGGCTGGAGGCGGCGCTGGCCTTGCTCTGCGACCCGAGATTCGACCGCCTGATCACCGGCGA
>JBHJOG010000144.1:0-15286 GCA_050329975.1 Alphaproteobacteria bacterium
CGCACCGGGCCGAAGCGGTTGGTCGTGTGGTCGCGCACCCACTTGTCGAGCAGCCGCAGTTCCTCGTCGGTGAAGCCGAAATAGGCCTTGCCGACCGGCACCAGTTCCTGGGCGCCGTCCTCGCCCGTCCGCCAGCAGCCGAAGGTGTAGTCGGAGTAGAAGGACGAACGCTTGCCGTGGCCGCGCTGAGCGTACATCAGCACCGCATCGACGGTCAGCGCATCGCGCTTCCACTTGAACCACGGCCCCTTCGGCCGCCCGGCCAGGTAGGGCGAGTCGCGGCGCTTGAGCATCAGGCCCTCGATGCCCTGTTCGCGCGCCGCGGCGCGGATCGCAGCGAGCGCCTCCCAGTCTGCGAACGGAATTAGCGGCGACAGATCGAAGTGCGGCCGCAGCCGCCGGCCATGCCAGGCCTCCAACCGTTCCCGCCGCGCCACCAGGGGCAGCGCGCGCAAGTCGTCCGCGCCCTCGATCAGGATGTCGTAGAGCCGCACGAAGGCGGGAGCCTCGCGCAGCAGCTTCGGGTCGGCCTGCTTGCGGTTGAGCCGCTGCTGCAGGTCGTTGAACGAGCCGACCGCCCAGCCGTCGCCCTGCCGGCGCCCGACCAGCAACTCGCCGTCGACCACCGCCTCGTCGGCCAGCGCGGCGACGATCTCCGGAAACGCCCCGCCGACATCGTCGCCGGTGCGGGAGTAGACCCGGGTCGTCCCGCTGCGGCAGGCGAGCTGGACCCGGATTCCGTCCCATTTCCATTCCGCGAGATAGTCCGCCGGGTCGAGCTTCGGCAGGTCCGCCCCCTCGTCGAGGGCGTGGGCAAGCATCATCGGGCGGAATGCGGCCGACTCCGATACGTCGGGCCGTGCAGCGGCGCCGGCCAGCCAGGCGAGAATCGGCTCATAGGGCGGCCGGTGGGCGTGCCAGAGCTCCTCGATCTCCTCGATCGGGCGGTCATGGGCGCCGGCCAGCGCAGTCTTCGCCAGCCGTGCGGACACGCCGACCCGCAGGCCGCCGGTGATCAGCTTAAGCAACGCCCAGCGCTCGGTCGCATCCATGCTGTCGAGCCAGCCGGCGACCAGCGCCGGCAGCCGCGGTCTCGGCGTCGTTTCCAGCGCCGCGATCACCTCGCCCAGGCGCGGCGGGCGCTCCGTGGGCTCGGTCGTCGGCCAGATCAGGGCGACCGTCTCCGCGAGGTCGCCGACATAGTCGTAGGACCAGGCGAACAGCGCCGGATCGGTGCGCTCGCCGACCAGCGCGCGGATCATCGCCGGCTTGGCGGCGGCGAGCCTGAGCTCCCCGGTCAGCGCAGCCATCGCCCATCCGCGATCCGCCCGGTCCGCAGGTGACTCGATCGCCGAGAGGTAGTCGGCCATCAGCCGAAGCTTGCCGTTGCGCGACGGCATGAAACTCAGGGCGTCGAGCAGGCGGGCGAAGCGGCGCATGGGAAGGATGTGGGTCGGGAGGTGCCGGCGAAACCCCGGCTCACCGTGCCAGCGATGCGACCGCGGCGCGGGCGACCGTCGAATTCCAGTCGAAGGCGCGAGCATAGGTGCCGACGATGACCGCCCGGCTGTCGATCAGGTAGCTGGTCGGGTAGGCGGTGACACCGAAGGCCTCGACCAGCGCCCCGACATGGTCATGGTACTTCCCCATGCGGGTCAGCCCATATTGCTCGTAGAACTGGTCGATGATCGCCATGCCGGGCTCGTCGACCGAAACCGGCAGCACCCAGGCCGCCTCCGCCATGCTCGCCTGCAGCGCGTCCAGGCTCTGCATCTCGCTGCGACAGGGAATGCACCAGGTCGCCCAGAAGTTGAGCACGATCGGTCGGCCGAAGAATGCGGAGAGGCTGGTCTCGCCCTGGCCGGCGGCAAAGAACGGCGCCGTCGCCCATTGGGGCGACTGCGCGCGTCCCGCTGCCGGCAGGCCAGCCACCACGGCGCCTGCGGCCAGTCCCAGGAAATCGCGTCGACACAGAGTCATCGCGGGGATATTACACCAGCCCTCCGTTTCGCCAAACGGCTCGTGCCGGAGGAGATCCACGATGCACATCCCGCCGCCGTTTCGTGAGGACAGGATCGAAATCCTGCACGCGCTGGTCGCACGCCACCCCTTCGCCTGTCTCGTCACCCAACGCGACGGGGCGTTCGAGGCGAGTCACCTGCCGCTGCTGCTCGACCCGACGGCAGGACCTCTGGGCACCCTGACCGGCCACCTCGCCCGTGCCAACCCGCTGCTCGCGGACGGACTCGACGATCTGCCCGCGCTCGCCGTCTTCACCGGTGAACAAGGCTATGTCTCGCCATCATGGTACCCGGCGAAGCGCGAGCACGGCAAGGTAGTGCCGACCTGGAACTATGCGGTCGTCCATGCCCATGGCCGGATCCGCCGATTCGACGATCCCGCCCGGCTTAGGGCGCTCGTCGACCGGCTGACCGACACGCACGAGAGCCGCTTCGCCGAGCGCTGGGCGACAACAGACGCGCCGCCGGATTTCGTCGATCGGATGCTCACCGGGATCGTCGGCCTCGACTTCCGGATCGCGCGGCTGGAAGGCAAGTGGAAGCTGAGCCAGAACCGGGCAGCGGCCGATCGCGCCGGCGTGGTCGCGGGACTGGCCGGGTCGGATGACCCTGCCGACCGCGCCCTCGCCGAACTGATGGCCGGGCGGGAGACGACATAGCTCTGGACCCCTCGCCGGCCCGCGGGCCGACGAGGTTGCGGCCCTTCGCCCTATGCCGCCCTGGCGGTCTCTATCAGGTTGCGCAGCACGTAGTGCAGGATGCCGCCGGCGCGGTAGTACTCGACCTCGTCGAGCGTATCGATCCGACAGACCAGGTTGAGGCTCTCATGCCGGCCATCCTGGAAGTGGATGGTGCAGGCGACATCCATGCCGGGCCGGATCTGATCCGAGAGCCCGGTCAGGTCGAATATCTCGGCACCGGTGAGGCCGAGGGTCGCCCGGGTCACGCCCGGCTTGAACTGCAGCGGCAGCACGCCCATGCCGACCAGGTTCGACCGATGGATCCGCTCGAAGCTCTCGACGATCACCGCCTTGGCTCCCAGCAGCTTGGTGCCCTTCGCTGCCCAGTCGCGCGACGAGCCGGTCCCGTATTCCTTGCCGGCGACGATCACCAGCGGCACCCCTTCTTCGGCATAGCGCATCGCCGCATCGTAGATCGGCATCGTCTCCCCGCTCGGCATGTGCCGGGTGACGCCGCCGACCGTGCCTGGCGCCATCTCGTTGCGGATGCGGATGTTGGCGAAGGTTCCCCGCATCATCACCTCGTGGTTGCCGCGACGCGCACCGAAGGAGTTGAAGTCCAGCGGGCGCACCTGGTGCCCCATCAGATATTCGCCGGCCGGCCCGTCCTTCTTGATCGATCCGGCGGGCGAGATGTGGTCGGTGGTGACACTGTCGCCGAGCAGGGCAAGCATGCGGGCGCCCCGGATGTCCGAGATCGGCTGCGGACCTTCCGCGATGCCCTCGAAGAACGGGGGATAGCGCACATAGGTCGAGCCGGGATCCCACTCGTAGGTGAGCCCGCCCGAGATCTGCACGCTTTTCCAGATCTCGTCGCCCTCGAAAACGTCGCTGTAGCGACGGCGGAACATCTCGGGCGTCAGCACCGCCTGGATGGTGGAGCGGATCGCCTCGTTCGTTGGCCAGATGTCGCGCAGGTAGACCGGCCGGCCATCGCGATCCTCGCCGAGCGCATCCTCGGTCAGGTTGATCCGGAGCGTGCCGGCGAGCGCGTAGGCGACCACCAGCGGCGGCGAGGCGAGGTAGTTCAGCCGGGTCAGCGGATGCACCCGGCCTTCGAAGTTGCGGTTGCCCGACAGCACGGCCCCGACCACTAGGTCGCCGGCCTCGATGGCTTCCTGGATCGCCTCCGGCAACGGGCCGGAATTGCCGATGCAGGTGGTGCAGCCGTAGCCGACCAGGTCGAAGCCGAGCTGGTCGAGCGGATCCTGCAGGCCAGCGGCCAGCAGATAGTCCGTCACCACCTGGCTGCCAGGCGCCAGCGAGGTCTTGACCCAGGGCTTGGTCTTCATGCCGCGGTCGACGGCGGCCTGCGCCAGCAGCCCGGCGGCGACCAGCACCGAGGGGTTCGACGTGTTGGTGCAACTGGTGATGGCGGCGATGACCACGTCGCCGTCGCTGAGCAGGTAGTCCGCCCCGTTGACCGCATGGTTCTTCGTCGTCGGCGGCGGGACCGGCGCACCCTCCTCGACCATGTCGGATTTGGCGCCCCCGCTTTCGGCGGTATGCGCCTCGATGATCGCGGCATTGGCCGAGTCAGCCATGAACGACAGCGCCACCCTGTCCTGCGGCCGCTTCGGACCGGCCAGCGACGGCTCGACCCCGGCCAGGTCGACGTCGACCACCGTGCTGAACTGGGGCTCCGGTGAGGCTTCATCGCGCCACATGCCCTGCGCCTTGGCATAGGCCTCGACCAGGGCCACGCGCTCCTCGGACCGGCCGGTGAACCGGAGGTAGCGGATGGTCTCGGAGTCGATCGGGAAGATGCCGCAGGTGGCGCCGTACTCGGGCGCCATGTTGGCGAGCGTCGCGCGGTCGGCAAGGCTGAGCGCGCTGAGCCCGGGACCGAAATACTCGACGAACTTGTTGACGACCCCGAGCTTGCGCAGCACCTGGGTGACGGTGAGGACCAGGTCGGTGGCGGTCGCGCCCTCCTTGAGCTGGCCGGTCATCCGTACGCCGACGACCTCGGGGATCAGCATCGAGATCGGCTGGCCCAGCATCGCCGCCTCGGCCTCGATGCCGCCGACGCCCCAGCCGAGTACGGCCAGGCCGTTGACCATCGTGGTGTGGCTGTCGGTACCGACCAGCGTGTCCGGGTAGGCGAAGGTGACGCCGTCCTCCTCGCCGGTCCAGACCGTCTGGGCCAGATACTCCAGGTTCACCTGATGGCAGATGCCGGTGCCCGGCGGCACGACCCGGAAATTGGAGAAGGCAGTCTGGCCCCAGCGCAGGAAGGCATAGCGCTCCTGGTTGCGGGCGAACTCCATCTCGACGTTCTGGCGAAAGGCGTCGGGAGTGCCGAAGGCGTCGACCATCACCGAGTGGTCGATCACCAGGTCGACGGCAGCCAGCGGGTTGATCAGCCGCGGGTCGAACCCGGCCTCGTCGACCGCCTGCCGCATCGAGGCCAGGTCGACCACTGCCGGCACCCCGGTGAAGTCCTGCATCAGTACTCGGGCCGGCCGATAGGCGATCTCGCGGTCGGAGCGCCGATCCTTGAGCCAGGCGCCGACCGCCTTGATGTCGTCGACCTTGACCGTGCGCCCGTCCTCGTAGCGAAGCAGGTTCTCCAGCAGGACCTTCAGCGAGAAAGGCAGCCGGTCGATCTCTCCGCCCAGGGCCTCCCCTGCGGATTTGAGGCTGAAGTACGCGTAATGCTTGTCGCCGACGGCCAGTGTCTGCCGCGTCTTCAGGGTGTCATGCCCGATCAATGAACCTCTCCCATGCTGCGCGCGGGCACGCGGGGCCGGCGGGCGCCTTCAACGCGCGCCGCACGCTGGTCAATCCGCGACGAGGTATAATGACAACTGCCGGCCGATGCACCTGCCATGCCGTCACAGCCCTCGAGAGGTGGCGCCGACACTGGGACGGGGGCTCGCCGAGGGCTGCGCCACAAAGCAGAACGCCCTTCCCGCGCGGGAAGGGCGTTTCGCATAGCCGGTATGGAACCTGGGTTAGCGGAGCAGGCACTCCGGATCGTTCGGGCTCGGGCCGTCGCAGTCGGCCGGGGTACCGGCAGCAGGGGTGACGCCCTGCAGCAGGTCGGCGACCAGCACGTCGAGGAACAGGCACTGCTCGGGCGGCACCAGCTGGGTGGTGGCCTCCTCGGTGGCGCCAAGCACGGTCGGTGCGTTGACGTCCTCGAAAACCAGCGCGGTGATGTAGGACTGCCAGCTGTCGTTGGACGAGAAGCCCAGCACGATGTCCATGTTGCCGTCGGGCGCATCGACCCGGATCTGCAGCGCACCGCCGGTATGCGAGTTCCCTGGATTGCGGTCGCCGAACCAGGCGATGAACGGCCACAGGGACGGCTCGGAGGGCGGGACGTTGTAGTCGAAGCCGTTGGCGTAGATCACCTCGCCGAACGGCGCCCGCTCAAGGTCGCGCGTCCCGTTCGAGTCGGTGACGAAGATCACCCGGTACTCGCCCGGGGGCACATTGAAGTGCATCTCCTGGATACCGGAAACACCGTCATGCATCAGCGGGTGGCCGCCGGGGCGCTGGATGTCGTTCAGGGTGCGGCCGGCGATCCGAGGATCGTTCGCGCTGACGCGCTCGAAGCCATCCAGCAACGGCGTGTCCGGCGCGCCGAAGTCGAAGCCGATCGCGCCCGGTGGCAGCCGGTAGTCGCCGCGCACCTCGATGCAGACCACCTGGGCTGGGCAGACCAGCCTGCCGGCGACGTCCATCACCGTGTCGGCGGCGGCCAGCAACTGGGCCGGCGGCACCACTTCCGAGTAGCTGCGCAGTTCGTAGATCACCGCAACGGCGCGGTCCGCGGCCGTTGCCCCGGTGGCAGCCGGGTCGCCGGAGCCGGTGCGGACGTAATCGTCCAGCACGCTGGCGGCGCCCGGCCGGTTCAGGACCAGCGCCTCGATGACGTCGATCGGCACCGGCGGCAGCGCCGACGCGTCAGGCAGCCCCGGCAGGACCGGATCGGCCAGCACGGACGCGGGAAGCGCTTCCGACGGCACGGCACCGGGCGGCAAACCCAGGGCGGAAGGATCCGGCACGTAAATTGGGCTCAGCGTACCGTCCGGACCGGTCTCCGCGAACGCCCCAGATGCGGCTATCGCCAACCCGGCCGCCGCTCCCGCCAATAATACCTTGCGCAGCATGTCTTCTCTGCCTTTCGCTGTCCGAGCGCCCCTGCCGGCGCCTGTCCCATCAAGCCTGAGTGCTATATACCGAGACAATGACGCAAAATCAAAGAAAATCTCACGGTTTCCGCGGGGTTCCCGTTAACCAAGAGCAAAGAATAATGTCGGAATCTGCGGAATCATCAAGCAACAGGGCCACGGAGCAAAGCAGCGGCTGAAGATACCGTTGCAGTATTGGCGCGGTCACAAAACCTTACACCGACAGAATGAACCTTGGTCGTTGCCGCTGCGACACAGGCTGACCGCAACCCCGCAGCCGCCCACGCGGCCGCGGGAATCCAATAGCCTTGGCGGAACGCAGCAAAACCGGCTGCGCGCGCGGCCGCCGCTATGGTAGACACCGCCATTCCGGGGAGCAGACGACAGCATGACGGACTCGACCACGGTGCCGGGCGCAGCCGCTGACGCGGTCGTACGCGCGCCGTCGCCGCCCGAGTCGGCTGCACCCGAGTCGGCTGCACCGGCTGCGCCCGCGACGCTGCAAGGGCCCGCCGGCGACGTGCTGCTGCACTGCCTGATCAAGCTCACCCATTTCTACGGACGCCCGATCGGAGAGGCCGACCTGCGGGCGGCAACGCCGATCCCTCCTGGCGGCATGAACCTGGCCGTGTTCGAGCGGGCAGCCCAGCGACTGGGCTACAAGACCGGCCGGCAGAAGGCGACTCCCGAGCAGTTGGCTGCGATGCCCGCCCCCTTCGTCTCGATCCCGACCCGGGGCCGGATGGCGCGGCTGGTCATCGACCGCGACCAGGGCGACCTCGTGCTGCTCGATCCGTTCACCAACGAGCGCGCCCGGGTGACGCCCGCGGCCCTCGCCGCAGAGACGGCCGAGGCGATCCTGGTCAAGCCCGATTCCGGCATCGGCGACAAGCGCCTGCGCCACCATGCACCCGGCAGCAGCTGGCGCGGGCTGATCTCGAGCCGCCTGAAGGGCGTGCTGTGGGAACTCGCGATCGCCTCCCTGGTCATCAACCTGTTTGCCCTGATCGCCCCCCTGTTCACGATGACCGTCTACAACAAGGTCATCGGCCAGGGCGCACTCGACACGCTGACGGTCCTGTCGATCGGCATGGTCACGGTCTACGCCTTCGAGTTCATCCTGCGGGTGGTTCGCGGCTACGTCTCCAGCCACACCGGCGCGCGGCTGGATGCGCTGATCGGCGGCGAGGTCGTGCACCGGCTGCTGCACCAGCCCTTCGCCTATTTCGAGGGCGCCGCCAGCGGTCAGATTTCCGAGCGCCTGCGCCAGCTGGACACGATCCGCAACTTCTTCACCGGCCAGATGCCGATGACCGTGGTCGACCTCGGCTTCGTCCTGCTGTTCGTCGTCGCCCTTTTCTTCATCAGCCCGATCTTCGCCGGCGTCGCCCTGGCCGCGATCCCGCTGTTCGTCCTGATCTCGCTCGCTTTTCACCGGAAGCAGAAAGTCCTGATCGAGCAGAGCTTCGCCGCGCTGGCCGCCAAGTCTTCCGCGCTCAACGAGACTGTCAACAACGCGATCACCATCAAGTCGCTCGGGCTCGAGTCCGACGTGGAGCGTCGCTGGGAAGGTCGGCTCGCCGCGACTGCCTGGCACGGCTTCAAGGCGCACAACCTGTCGAACTGGCTCGGCTCGCTGACGACCACCCTGCAACAGGCCATCGGTCTGGCGGTCATCGTCCTGGGCGCGCAGCTCGTGATCGACGGCGACCTCAGCATCGGTGCGCTGATCGCTTCATCGATCCTGGTGACCCGGGCGATCGCGCCGATGCGCCAGGTCGTCACGGCCTGGTACCAGGTGCAGGAGGTCAAGGCGGCGTTCAACCGGCTCGGCGAGATCATGGAAGCGAAGCCCGAAGAAGAGCCGGGGGATATCGCGCCGCAGCCGCCGCTGAAGGGGGACGTCCGGGTGGACGGCGTCACCTATGGCTTCGACCCGAACCAGCCCCCGATTCTGCGCAACGTCAGCCTCGACTTCAAGAGCGGCGAGGTGGTCGCCATCATCGGGCCGTCCGGCTCGGGCAAGAGCACGCTGGTCAAGATCCTCCAGGGGCTCTACCTGCCAGACCACGGCCGGGTGCTCATCGACGGCACCGACATCCAGCACATCTCGCGGGCCTCGCTGCGCGCGCAGCTCGGGGTGGTGCCGCAGGAAACCCAGCTGTTCGCCGGCACGGTGCGCGAGAACATCATGATCGGCCAGCCTCTGGACGCCCCCGAGCGCGCCGTCGCTGCCGCCAAGTTCGTCGGTGCGCACGACTTCATCCAGCGGCTGGCCCGCGGCTACGACACGCCGATCGGCGAGCGCGGCTTCGGCATCTCCGCCGGCCAGCGCCAGCTGCTGTGCATGGCGCGCGCGCTGATCCGCAACCCGCGCATCCTGATCCTCGACGAGGCGACGAGCGCACTGGACCCGGCGGCCGAGGAGGCCCTGCTGGTGAACCTGCGCCGGCACGCGCGCGGGCGCACCATCATCATCGTCACCCACCGCATGGCGCCACTGTCCATCGCCGACAAGGCGGTCCTGCTGATCAACGGCGAGGTCGACCGCGTCGGCCCGCCGAAGGAGGTTGTGGCCTACGCCCGCGAGCGGATGACGCCCGGCCGCCAGGGGCCCGACCAGCCACCGGAGCAGGAGGACGATTCGCAACGGGAAGACGCAGGCATGGCGGGCGCGACGCCATGAGCCATGCAACCGAGGGGACCGCAACCTCCGCCGGCGCCCTCGCCCGTCGCGGCGACGTGCCCGGCCCGGTGGTCGGCGGCGGCCAGCTGCCCGCCAAGCGGCCGCAGACGCCGGCACGCTATGTCGAATTCCTGCCCGACGTGGAGGCGGTGGCCAACCGCCGCCACTCCCCCTACGCCCGCTGGCTGGTGCTCAGCATCGCCGCCCTGTTCGCCTTCGCCGTGGCCTGGGCCGCGCTGGCCAAGGTCGAGCGCTACGCCACCGCTCCAGGCCAGGTGCGGCCGGACGGGCGGGTGAAGGTGGTCAACCATCCGTTCGGCGGCACCATCACCGAGATCCTCGTCGACGAGGGTGACCTGGTCGAGGCCGGCCAGGTGCTGTTCCGTCTCGACCCCGAATTCGTCGAGAGCCAGATGTCCGGCGTCCGCGGCCAGTGGCTGTCGGCGCTCGCCACCGTGGCCCGGCTCGAGGCCGAGGCCAGCGGCGGCGAGCCGAACTTTCCGGAGCCGGTGCTCGACGAGGCGCCCGAGGTCGCGATGAACCAGCTCGACCTGTACGAGGCCAGGCAGGCGGCGCTAGCCTCCGCGCGCCAGCGTGCCGACCAGATCGTCAACCAGCGCCGCGAGGCCATCGCCAACATCGACGCCCAGATCGAGAAGCTGCGCGGCAGCCTCGCCATCGTCTCCCAGCAGGAGCAGGCGGTCGCCACGCTGGTCGAGCAGGATTACTTCCCCCAGCTGCGCTATCTGAGCCTGCTGCGCGAGGTGGAGGAACTGCGCGCCGACATCGCCGGCGCAGAGTCGGAACGGCTTTCCGCCGAAGCCGCCCTGGACCAGGCCATCGCCGAGCGCACGTCGATCGACGACGACCGCATGTCCGAGGTCTTCGCCTCCCTTACCGACCACCGCGCCCAGGCCGAGACGCTGGCGTCCCAGCTCGCGCTGAGCCTGACCGAACAGGCGCGGCTGACGGTGCGGGCGCCGGAGCGCGGGATCGTCCAGAACCTGATCATCACCAACCTCGGGCAGTCGGTGGCGCCCAACGAGCCCCTGCTCAACATCGTTCCGGTCGGCGAGACCCTGATCATCGAAGCGAGCGTCAGCAACAGCGACATCGGCTTCGTCGAGGTCGGCATGCCCGCCGATGTCAAGATCGCCACCTACGACTTCATCACCTACGGCTCGCTGCCCGGCGTGGTATCCGCGATCGCGCCCGACGCCACCGTCGATCCGACGACCGGCATCCCCTATTTCAAGATCTGGGTGCGCACCGAGCGCACCTATCTGGGCAACGATCCCGACCAGTATCCGGTGCTGCCCGGCATGCAGACCACCGTCGACCTCCTGCTCGGCGAGCGGACGATCCTGGACTACCTGACCGAGCGCGTGACCCGGACCACGAGCGAGGCGTTCACCGAGCGATAGCGCTGGGCCTCTGCCGGTGACGATGGTGCCGGCGCACGCGCGTGGCCGGTTCGCGAGAACCCGGCTAGCGTAGTGAAGGAGCGACCACCCAGGGGACGGGGGGAACCAGCACCAGGGTCACGGCAGGATCGGCCTGAAGTCACCCAGGTGCAGCATGCGGGTCGTCCAGGCGACGAACGGACTGTTGCGGACGTCACGCTCGGTCGCGGGGAGCGGTCCTCGTGCCTCTATGAGTACCGTCAGCCTGTTGTCGGCGGACACGGCAACGGTGACGGCCCCGGGTTCTATCCCGGCCATCTCTGCGATTCGCGGCGCCCGTGCCGACATCTCGACAACCGCCTGCGCGGCTGCCTCCACGTCGTCATAGACCAGCGCCAGCAACCCGACCGCTTCGCCGGCATCATGGCGCAAGGCGATTGCGAACACCTCGTATTCCGGCAGCGCGGAATCCGCCGGCCAGCCGTCCCGCAGGCTGGGAAGCGAGCCGGGATGCCCCCCCCAGACAGCGATCAGCCCGTCTTCCGGCCAACTGGGGCCGTCCACCGCATCGAGCAGCGCCGTCACCTGCAGAAGGTCGGCTAAAATCGGCCCGTCGCCGGCAAGCGCGTCCGAGAACGGAGCTACCGGGAAGTCGTCGCCCACAAAGCCGAGCAGGTTGGGGGGCGAGATCGCCAGGCGGCTGCCGCGGAGAGCATCGGGCGCCTCCGAGCCATGCACCGTCCAGACCCGCGGACCGTCGATCTCCTGCGAGCTCTCGGAGAGAGGCACGATCGCGGCGGCGATGCGACCGGGATCAGCCAGGTCATCGCCGAAAAGGACCGTCACCTCGTTGTCGACGGTGAACACGCCAATCTCGGCCACGCCGTCGACATCGACCGTCGAGGCACCGATCTCGGCCAGAGGATCGACCCGCAGATCAAACCGCAGCCGGGCCAGCGCGCGCGGCATCATCGGCATGTGGCTGTACACCTGCATCAGCGCCCCGCCCTCTCCGCGTTCCGGCCATGCATCCGGCCAGGTCAAACCGAGGCTGTCGCGCAGCCGTGCGATGTCGATCACGAAGAAGCCCGCGAGGTCGGCGGTCCACGCCGGTGCCGGCATACGCGCGAGCAGCCCGCGAACGTCGCCGACCGGGTCGGGCGTGAACAGACCGCCGACTGCCGAGGACGGGAGCGCGATGCCGAGCCCGATCACACCGGCCGTCATCGCCCGATACAATGAAATCCGCATCTTGCACCCGCTGCTGCCGTCCCGCTGACCCGACTATTCCGCAGCGCGGGCCGCCGGCGCAAGGCGGTAGAGTTCCGGGCGGCGCTGGGCGGCGAGGTCCCAGCGGGCGCGGACCGTCTCGACCAGTTCCATGTCGAGCACCGTCTGCACCAGGGTCTCGCCGTCGCTGGCCTGGGCGGTGACGACCCCCCAGGGGTCGACGGTCATCGAGCGGCCGGCGAAGGCGATGCCACTGACCGGCTCGGTGCCGGTCTGGCCGCTGGCGATCAGCCACAACTGGTTGTCCGTCGCCCGCGCCCGCAGCAGGAACTCCCAATGGTCGAGGCGCGGGCTGAGGAAGGCGGAGACGCAGATGATCGCCCGGCAGCCGTCGAGCGCCAGCGCCCGGTAGACCTCCGGAAAGCGCAGGTCGACGCAGATCGTCAGCCCGATGCGGCCGAACGGGGTGTCGATCGCGCACAGGCGGTCGCCGGGGCTGACCTTGCGCGATTCGACGATCCCCGGCGGCACGTCGACCCGGTGCGGCACGTCGAACAGGTGGGTCTTGCGGTAGACGTCGATCAGCCCGCCGTCCGGCCCGATGAAGGGAGCGGCGTTGTGGAAGCGGTCGTCGGCCCGCTCGTAGTACGAGCCGGTGATGTAGAGCCCGTGGCGGCGCGCCCGCTCGGAGAGGGCTTCGGATGTCGGGCCCGGGATCGGCTCGGCGAGCTCCGTCCGATAGCTGGTCTCGTCGGCATAGCCGAGGCCGGTGAACAGTTCCGGCAGCACGACCAGCCGGGCGCCCCCGGCCGCAGCGCGATCGATCATCCCGAGCGCGCGCGCAAGGTTGCCCGCCTTGTCGCCCTCCCGGGCCAGGAACTGAGCGATGGCCACCGGCAGCTGGCGATTCATTAACGGCATCTCCTGGTTCAGGGGTGCGATGTTAACCCATTCTTGACCAGCGCAAACGCATCCTGGCCCCTGTTGCGGATCGTCCGCCTTCTCCTGGACCGGGGAGGGCCCGAGCAGAAGGGTGGGTGCGCCATGTCGGCTTTGCTTCAGTTGCGCGAAGTCATCGATGCCAGCCTCGACGACGACAACTACATGACCAGCGACCCCGCCTGCATGGCGACGCGGATGCTGGAGGAGGCGCGCAAGATCGGCCGAATGGCCCTGCAGATGGCCACCGAGATCGCGGGCGACACGACGATCAACGCCGCCGAGGCCGCCCGCCAGGCCGCAATGCTGGCCGACGAGACAGCCAACGCCGCCGGTCGGCTGCAGACGCGACTCTCGATCGTCCGCTCGATGCATTTCGAGGGACAGCTCGAGGGATAAACACCCCGGGTCCGGCGGAAGCCGCGCCCCGTACACGCCCCGTACACGCAGGCTTGTCGACCGAGGCCTCCCGGTCTAATCAGGGGCCTCACAGCGCGACGAGCCAGCCCATGCCCCCAGACTACCTGTTCGCGCCGGCGCCGCAGCCGAGCGTCGCCGTGCAGCAGAGCGACGCCCGCTTCCCGGTCCGTCGAATCTACTGCGTCGGCCGCAACTATGCCGAACACAGCCGCGAGATGGGGTACGACCCGCGCGCCCAGGTGCCGTTCTTCTTCGACAAGCCGGCCGATGCGCTGGTCGCCGACGGCGGCATCGTCCCCTACCCCACCCATACCACCGACCTGCATCACGAGGTGGAGCTGGTCCTTGCCATCGGCGCGGGCGGCCGCGACATCGCCATCGAACACGCCGCCCGGCACATTTCCGGCTATGCGGTCGGGATCGACATGACCCGACGCGATGTCCAGGCCGGCGCCAAGCAGGAGGGAAAGCCCTGGACCATGGCCAAGGGCTTCGACTACAGCGCCCCGATCGGGGCGATCGCGCTCGCCGAGCGGATCGGACACCCGCGCCGTGGCCGGATCATGCTCTCGGTGAACGGCGCCATCCGCCAGGATGGTGACATCGCCGACATGGTCTGGTCACCGGAGGAGATCGTCGCGGCGCTCTCGCAGCAGATCGTGCTGGCGCCGGGCGACCTGATCTATACCGGGACGCCGTCGGGGGTCGGGCCATTGGTACCGGGCGACACCGTCGAAGCGACGATCGAAGGGGTCGGCAGCCTTGCCATCTCCATCGGCTGACGCGATCTGACAGCCCCATGCGTATCGCCACCTGGAACATCAACTCGCTGCGGGCGCGGACCGAGATCCTCGCCCAGCTGGTGCGCGAGCGCGCGCCCGACGTGATCTGCCTGCAGGAGACCAAGGTCGAGGACGCCCTGTTCCCGCACGCGCTGTTCGACGAGCTCGGCTACATCCACCGGGTGATCAACGGCATCCGCAACTATCACGGGGTGGCGCTGGTCTCCCGACTGCCGTTTAGCGGCAGCGGGCGCCGCGACTGGTGCGACAAGGTCGACGGGCGGCATGTGCATGCCACGGTCGATGGTGTCGAGATCCACTCGGTCTACGTGCCGGCAGGAGGCGACATCCCGGATCCGGCGCTGAACGTCAAATTCGCCCACAAGCTCGCCTTCATGGGCCAGAAGACGGCGTGGTGGGCGGCCAGGCGCGACGACGGCATGCCGCGGATCCTGCTCGGTGACCTGAACGTCGCGCCGCTGGAGACCGACGTCTGGTCGCACAAGCAGCTGCTGAACGTGGTCAGCCATACCCCGATCGAGGTCGAGCACCTGCTTGCCTGGCAGCGGGCGGGGGGCTGGATCGACGCCGTACGCCAGCTGGTGCCGGCAGAGGAGAAGCTCTACAGCTGGTGGAGCTACCGGGCCAAGGACTGGCGTGCCGCCGATCGCGGCCGCCGCCTCGACCATGCCTGGGTGACTGCGCCGCTGGCGCCGGTCGTTGCCGGCTGCGAGATCATGAAGGACGCCCGCGACTGGACCCGGCCGAGCGACCACGTGCCGGTGATCGTCGACCTCAGGCTTTAGCCGCCGTCACTTCGGCTGCATCCGGATCGCGCCGTCGAGGCGAATAGTCTCGCCGTTGAGCAGCACGTTCTCTGCGATGTGCAGTACCAGGCGGGCATATTCGTCGGCCCGGCCCAG
>JBHJOG010000145.1:0-8824 GCA_050329975.1 Alphaproteobacteria bacterium
TGGATGAACGCGCTGCCGAGCAGCGAGATGAACAGCCTGTCGCCGCGCGTGGTATCGAGCCCGAGAATGCCGTGGCGCGGATTGCCGCCGGGGCTGAAATACTCCCACACGCACATGCCGATCAGCAGCAGGGCGATAACGCCGAAGAAGGCGGCGGTCTCGGGCGTCCAGGCCATCCAGACCAGGAGATCCATGGGCGTACCTCCTATACCCGGCCCAGGGCGAAGCCCTTGGCGATGTAGTTGCGCACGAACCAGATCACGATCGCGCCCGGGATGATGGTCAGCGCCCCGGCGGCGGCGAGAAGCCCGAGCTCGTAGCCTGCGGTGCTGGTGGTGCGGGTCATGATGGCGGCGATCGGCTTGGCGTCGACCTGGGTCAGGGTCTTGGCCAGCAGCAGCTCGACCCATGAGAACATGAAGCAGAAGAAGGCGGCGACACCGATGCCGGACGCGATCGTGGGAACGAAGATCTTCAGGAAGAAGCGCGGGAAGGAGTAGCCGTCGACATAGGCGGTCTCGTCGAGCTCGCGCGGTACGCCCGACATGAAGCCTTCCAGGATCCACACCGCCAGCGGGATGTTGAACAGGCAATGCGCCAGCGCCACCGCGATATGGGTGTCGAACAGGCCGACCGCGGAGTAGAGTTGCAGGAACGGCAACGCGAACACCGCCGCCGGCGCCATCCGGTTGGTCAGCAGCCAGAAGAACAGGTGCTTGTCGCCGAGGAAGCGGTAACGGGAGAAGGCGTAGGCGGCAGGCAGCGCCACCGCCACCGAGATCACCGTGTTGATGGCGACGTAAGTGATCGAATTGATGTAGCCGCTGTACCAGGTCGGATCGTTGAAGATCGTCGCATAGTTGGCCAGGGTGAACTGGTTCGGCCACAGCGAGAACCCGCCCAGGATCTCGTTAGTGGTCTTGAACGACATGTTCAGCAGCCAGTAGATCGGCAGCAGCAGGAACAGGATGTAGAGCGTGGGCGCGAGCCAGCGGATCCTCATGACCGATCCTCGTTCCGGGTCATCACCGTGTAGAAAATCCAGCTCAGGAGCAGGATGATCAGGAAGTAGATCAGCGACATCGCGCCGGCGCGGCCGAGCGCGAACTCGCCGAGCGCCACCTTGTTCAGGTCGATCGACAGGAAGGTGGTCGCGTTGCCGGGCCCGCCTCCGGTGAGCACGAACGGCTCGGTGTAGATCATGAAGCTGTCCATGAAGCGCAGCAGGATGGCGATGGTCAGCACCCGCTTCATCTTCGGCAGCTGGATGTGGCGGAACACCGACCAGCGCTTGGCGCCGTCGATGCGGGCGGCCTGGTAGTAGGCGTCCGGGATCGACACCAGCCCGGCATAGGCCAGCAGCACCACCAGCGACGTCCAGTGCCAGACGTCCATCATCACCGTGGTGAACCAGGCGTCGAACGGGTTGCGGGTGAAGTTGTAGGCCCAGCCGAGCCCGTTCAGCACATTACCGAGCAGCCCGATGTCGGGCAGCGCGAAAATGGTCCACATCGCGCCGACCACGTTCCACGGGATCAGCAGCGGCAGCGCCATCAGCACCAGGCAGACCGACACCCACGGTCCCCGCCGCGGCATCGCCAGCGCGATGGCGACCCCGAGCGGGATTTCGATCGCGAGGATGATGGCGGTGAAGGCGATCGAGCGCAGCAGCGAGGACTGGAACCGGTCCGAAGCCAGCAGGTCCTCGTACCACTGCAGCCCGGACCACAGGAAGATGTTGTTTCCGTACGTCTCCTGGATCGAGTAGTTGACCACCGTCATCAGCGGAATCACCGCGTTGAAGGCGACCAGCGCCACCACCGGCAGGACGAAGAGCCACGCTCTCTGGTTCTGGATTCTGCGCGCCATGCCGGGTTCCCTAGCTCACGACGTCTGGGCTCAACACCCAGCCGTCGGCGTAGACCTGGGTGTGGGTGGGGTCGAATCGCACATGGGCGGTGCCGGACGGGATCGGCTCGCCTTCCTGGACCAGCAGCTGGATGCGCGCGCCTTCGGCCCGGGTGTCGACCACCTGGTAGCGTCCGGCGTCGCTGACCTTGACGATGCTGACCGGCACGCCCTCCTCGGCGAAGGCGACGAATTCCGGCCGCACCCCCAGCTCCAGCCGCGCGCCGCCAGCCGGCGCGGCGACCGGGCGGGCGGTGGCGATGGTCCGTCCGGCGAAGACCGCGGCCCCGTCGCTCAGGGTGCAGGGCAGCACGTTCATGCCCGGCGAGCCGATGAAATGGCCGACAAAGGTGTGCTGCGGCCGCTCGAACAGTTCGATCGGGGTCCCGACCTGCACCACCTGCCCATCGTGCATCACCACCACCTTGTCGGCGAAGGTCAGCGCTTCGGTCTGGTCGTGGGTGACGTAGATCATGGTGGCGCCGAATTGCTGGTGCAGCGCCTTCAGCTGCGAGCGCAGCCGCCATTTCAGGTGCGGGTCGATCACCGTCAGCGGCTCGTCGAACATGATGACGTTGACGTCCTCGCGGACCAGCCCGCGGCCGAGCGAGATCTTCTGCTTGCCGTCGGCGGTCAGCCCCGAGGCCCGCTTGTGCAGCATCGGCTCCAGGTCGACCATCCGCGCGATCTCGCGCACCCTGGCATCGATGGCACGCGCCGGGACGTGACGGTTGCGCAGCGGGAAGGCGAGGTTGTCGTAAACAGTCATCGTGTCGTAGACGACCGGAAACTGGAAGACCTGCGCGATGTTCCGCTCGTCCGGCGGCAAGCCGGTGACGTCGCGTTCGTCGAACAGCACCCGCCCCCTGGTCGGCGCGATCAGGCCCGAGATGATGTTGAGCAGCGTGGTCTTTCCGCAGCCCGACGGGCCCAGCAGGGCATAGGCGCCGCCGTCCGACCACTCCACCGTCATTTCCTTCAGCGCCCAGTCGGCATCGCTGGTCGGCGCATCGCCATAGGCGTGGGCGAGGTGGTCCAATGTGATGCGCGCCATGATGTCCCCGCCTCAGTCCGCGTCCACCAGCCGCTGGTCGGCATCGAAGTACAGGCATTGCCGTGTATCGATGAACAGCGCCGCCGCCTCGCCGACCTTGAACGGGTGGACGCCGTGGGACTGGGAGACCCAGGCGCGGTCGTGCAGGCTGAAATGGACGATGCTCTCCGAGCCGCTGAGCTCGGCGACCAACACCCGGCCCTCGATCCGCACCGCATCCGGCGTGGCCGCCGCCGGGGTCACGTGGTGCGGCCGGATCCCGACGGTATAGGCGCCGTCCGGCCGGCCAAGCAGCGGGCCGACGATCGGCCACGAGACGTCCTCGGCCAGATAGGCCCGCTCGCCACGCTTGGTGAGCGGGGCGGTGTTGATCGGCGGGTCGGAGAACACCTGCGCCGTCACCAGGTCCCGCGGCCGGCGGTAGACACTGCCGGTTTCGCCGAACTGGGTCATCCGGCCCTCGTGCAGGGTCAGCGTGTGGCCGCCGAGCAGCAAAGCCTCGGTGGGTTCGGTGGTGGCATAGACGACGGTGCAGCCGCGGTCCTCGAACAGCCGGGGCAACTCGTCGCGCAGTTCCTCGCGCAGCTTGAAGTCGAGGTTGGCGAGCGGCTCGTCGAGCAGGACGAGGTCGGAATCCTTGACCAGCGCACGGGCGAGCGCGGTGCGCTGCTGCTGCCCGCCGGAGAGCGCGCTCGGGCGCCGCTCGAGCATCGGGGTCAGCCGCAGCAGGTCGGCGGTCTTGCGCACACGCTCGTCGATCTGCGCGCGCGGCAGGCGCGCCACCCTGAGTGGCGAGGCGATGTTCTCGTACACGGTCATGTGCGGGTAGTTGATGAACTGCTGGTGGACCATCGAGACATTGCGCTTGCGCGCCGAAACCGAGGTCACGTTCCGGCCGTTGAGGAAGATCTCGCCGACGGTCGGCTGCTCCAGCCCGGCCATGAGCAGCATCAGGGTGGTCTTGCCGGACAGCGTGGTGCCGAGCAGGATGTTGAACTCCCCGCCGGCGAGCGTCACCGACGTTGGATGGATGTGGGTTTCCGCGCCCACCCGCTTCTCGACGCCCTTCAGTTCCAGGGTCATTCGGCCGCTCTCGCTGGGCGACGCCTTCGACGCTCACCCAGCGTCCGGCCCGCCGCCGTTGTCACTGCCATCCTGCGCACGACCGCCGCCTGCCACAGCCTTTGATGGCGGTGGCAGGCGGCGGGTGTCGCGCTCGGGCCCGCTCGGGAGCCGCCGGCCCGATGCGGAGATGGGCTTCCGCGGTGGGCCGGCGGCAGGGAGGACCCGTCGAGGGCGATAGGCGCCCCCTATTCCTGCCAGCGCTGGATCAGCTCCTCGTAGGCGATGGTTTCGCCCTGCTCCTTCTCGTTCTCGAGCGCGGCGACCGGCATGCCGGGCTGGTCGAGCCAGTACTGGGCGTCCCTCTCCTCGTTCAGCCGCGGCCCGCAGCCGCCGTACAGGTTCGCCTGTTCATCGGCGGCCTGCATTCCGGCCATGACCTGGTCCATCTCCGCGGCCAGCCGGTCCATCGCCTCCTGCGCAGTGAACGCGCCGGAGTTGACGTCGCCGATCTGCTGCCACCACAGCTGGGCGAGCTTCGGATAGTCGGGCACGTTGATGCCGGTCGGTGTCCACAGCACCCGGTCGGGCGAACGATAGAACTCGACTAGGCCGCCGAGCCGCGGCGCCCGCTCCGTGAAGCTCTCGTGGCGCACTGTGCTGTCCCGGATGAAGGTCAGCCCGATATGGCTCTTGGCTACGTCGACGGTCTTCGACACGACGAACTGGGCGTAGAGCCAGGCCGCCTTCCGCCGGTCGAGCGGGGTCGACTCGAACAGGGTCCAGGAGCCTGCGTCCTGGTAACCGAGCTTCACGCCCTCCTCCCAGTAGACGCCGTGCGGCGAGGGCGCCATCCGCCAGAGCGGCATGCCGTCCTCGTCGACCGTGTTGTTGCCCTCGCTCTGCGGCGCGACCATGTTCGCGGTGAACGCCGTGTACCAGAAGATCTGCTGGGCGACGTTACCCTGGGCGAGCGCCGGCAGCGACTGGTAGAAGTCGTAGCTGGCCGCACCCGGAGGTGCATATTCCCGCAGCCACTCGTCCCACTTGGCGATGGCGTAGACCGCCGCCGCGCTGTTGGTTCCGCCGCCGCGGGTGATCGAAGCGCCGACCGGGTTGCAGGAGCCTTCCTCCATCCGGATGCCCCATTCGTCGACAGGGCGGCCGTTCGGCAGGCCGTGGTCGCTCATGCCGGCCATCGACAGCCATGCGTCGGTCATCCGCCAGCCTAGGTCGGGCGCGCGCTTGCCGTAGTCCATGTGGCCGTAGATCCGGACGCCGTCGATCTCCTGCACGTGGTCGGTGAAGAACTCCGCGATGTCCTCATAGGCCGACCAGTTCACCGGGACGCCCAGCTCGTAGCCGTAGATCTCCTGGAACTGTGCCTGCAGGTCCTCACGGTCGAACCAGTCCTTGCGGAACCAGTACAGGTTGGCGAACTGCTGGTCGGGCAGCTGCCAGACCTTGCCGTCCGGCCCAGTGGTGAACGAGATGCCCATGAAGTCGTCGATATCGAGCATGGGGTTGGTCACGTCCGCGCCATCGCCCGCCATCCAATCGGTCAGGTTCACTGCCAGCTGCATGCGGGAATGGGTGCCGATCAGGTCGCTGTCGTTGATGTAGGCGTCGTAGAGATTGCGGCCGGTCTGCATCTGGGTCTGCACGGCCTGCACCACCTCGCCCTCGCCGAGGATCTGGTGGTTGACCCGGATGCCGGTGATCTCGAAGAAGGCCTGGGTGAGCACCTCGGATTCATAGCTGTGCGTCGGGATCGACTCCGACAGCACGTTGATCTCCATGCCGGCATAGGGTGCGGCGGCGTCGATGAACCACTGCATCTCGGCCAGCTGCTCTTCGCGCGACAGCACCGACGGCTGGAACTCGTCGTCGATCCAGCGCTCGGCTTCCTCCATCCCGGCAAATGCCGGGCCACTGAAGGACATCAACGCCACTGCGGCTGCAGTGGCGAGTAAGTTCGTTCTCAAGGTCCGTCCTCCCACCTGGTTTATTGTTCGGTCGGTCGTTCAATGCCGCTTCGGCTCGGCTGTTCAGGCGTTGCCGCCGAGAATGGTAGCAGCCTCCTGCATTTTCACAAGCGCGCATTTTTGGTGCCTGGGATTTTCGTAAACGAACATTGCCAAGTCAAGAGCAATCCGTCATCGGGCAGGCGCGCTGGGCCGCCGATCGGGACCGAATACGAAGAAGCTAAGGGAGGATGACGCGCCCCGGCCGTGACGCTGGCGAAAGACCTGGCGGTGGCGCGGCTACCTGGCAACGCGGTGTTGGCCGCGGCGGGTCGAGCCGAACGTCAGCTCAGGAAAGCTTGGGATGGTCGGAGACCAGGCCGATGCCGATCAGGTATTCCTCGAAGTACAGGTCGACCCGGGCGACGGTGTCGACCAGCAGGCTGAAGATCGCGTCGATCTCAGTTCCTTCGATCTGCCCCTGCGCGCAGGCACGGTCGAGCGTTCCGGCGATCCTGGCGAGGCATTGGCCATGGTGCTCCCGGTGCTCGGTCAGCCGCGGATAGCCGAGTTCGGCCATCAGCGCTTCCTCGTTGGCGAAATGCTCGCGCAGCGCGCGCGTGAACGCCCCGGCCTGCTGCCGGACCTCCGCCGCAGCGCCCCGTGCGGCAGTGGCCGAAAGCACGTTGAGCTGCCCGATCAACTGACCGTGCTCCTGGTCGATCGTCCCATAGCGGATGGAGAAGGCGGCCGGCAGCACATATTTGTTCACGATGATCCTGGCGCGTCGGGGGCAGGGTGGCGTTGCCGATTCTAGCCAGCCTCCGGTGCCGTTACAACCGGGTGGCCGATGCCGGCCACCCCCCGCGAAGCATCAGGCCGCGCCGCGCCGCGCATCACGGCGGCGGCGACCAGCGCGAAGATCACGTGTCCGGCCAAGGCCACCCAGGTTATGCCGGTGAAGCCGAGAAAGGCGGGATTGCCCGCCACGAGATGCGCCATGACATACAGCGCGAACACCCACAGCGCGACGCCGTAGGCGCTTGCCGCGATCCACCAGGGCAGCCTTGGCGCGAAGATGCGCGCCAGCGGTTGCGCGACGACCAGCCAACCGACCGGATAAGCTACCAGCCCAGCGAGGTAGTGCAGGAAATGCGCGCCGGGCGTGTAGGTCTCGCCGAACAACACGCCGATAACCGCGTTGGCCAGGGGCACAGGCGCTAGGTTGGCGAAGCCGAGGATCGGACTCAGACTCTGACCGAAGAAGTCGAACGCAATCGTGGCCACACAGCCCGAGAGAAGAACCGTCCAGATCGTGCCGGCATCAAGTCGCGGCAATGAAAGGCTGCGGACAGGGTGAGCATGGGCGGTCATGAGTTGTGTGCCTTCAAGTCATGGTAGCGAAAGCGGACTATTGGCCGAGCAGCTGGTCGCTGCAACGACATGACGGCTGTTTCGCTCAATCGTGATTCCGCTCGCACGATCGCTCACGGGCGCGTGCACCACCGCGCCGCAGGGTGTGGCGGCGGATCCGCTTCCGGCAGCCTCACCAATCCCCCTTGCAATTGCGAGCGATTGTCACCAGATTGGCTGTGCAATTGCGAGTCACTGTCAGAGGTCGCGATGATCGTCTGTCTCTGCAACGGATTGAACTGCCGGGCTGTAGGCGGGCAGGTCGCGGCCGGCGCCAGTTCCGTTGCCTCGGTCTTCCGCGGGCTCGGATGCCAGCCGCAATGCGGCACCTGCGTTCACAACATTCGGGAGATGATCCTGCTGCACCACGGGCCGCGCGAGCGTAGCGGCGACCGGCAGGGACTCGCTATCGCCGCCGGATAAAGTCGGCCGGCCGCGCTGGAAGGTGTCACTCGCGCTGGCGTTGCCATCCAGGGCATGCCGGACTAGAGTCGTGTTCGATCGGTCCGGATCGCGGCGCGGGGAATGTCATGCAGGGCGACAAGACGGTTCTCGAGCATCTGAACAGGGTGCTGAAGAACGAGCTGACGGCGATAAACCAGTATTTCCTGCATGCGCGCATCCTGAAGAACTGGGGCATGGTCCAGCTTGGCGAGCTGGAATACAAGGAATCGATCGAGGAGATGGAGCACGCCGACAAGCTGATCGAGCGGATCCTGTTCCTCGACGGCCTGCCGAACCTCCAGACCCTCGGCAAGCTGCGCATCGGCGAGGATGTGAAGGAACTCCTCGAATGCGACCTCGCGCTCGAGAAGGAATCGATGCCGGTGCTGCGCGACTCCATCGTCTACTGCGAGTCGGTGCGCGACTTCGTAAGCCGGGAGCTCCTCGTGGATATCCTCGAGAACGAGGAGGAGCACGTGGACATGCTGGAGACCCAGCTTGCGCTGCTCGACCAGATGGGCATCCAGAACTACATCCAGAACGCAACCGGCGGGAAGACGCCCGACGGCGACTGACGCCGCCAGGCTTCCGCCAGCTGATCCTGGGCCCGTGGCCTCAGGCTTGCTTGCGTTCCTGTTCCGGGGCTGCGGCCAGGTCGACCACCTGATCCGTTTCCTGCGGCGGCACCTTCTTCAGCGCGTTCTTCTGCTCGTCGGACCAAGCGGCGACCAGCACCAGTTGAGCCGGCGTCCCCTGGACGGCCGGATCGTTTACCGGCTCAAACACGAATAACCCGTCGGAGCCGACATAGAATGTGTGGTCGCCGAATGCCGTGCGCAAAGACTCCATGGCGGGGTTGTCGTCACCCAGCGGATCCGCTCCAAGCTCCTGTTTCACGGATGCAACCTGTTGCGTAGACAGTTTCATGAGAATATGTCCATGCTGTGGGGGATTTTGGTGATGGCGCTCCGGGCAATGG
>JBHJOG010000146.1:0-12194 GCA_050329975.1 Alphaproteobacteria bacterium
GTCGACCTTGCCGCCCCAGCCGTTGAACTGCCAGTCCACGCCTGCCAGCACGCCGTTCGGACCGACCAGGAAGGTGGGGCCGGTGTCGCGCAGCCATGCCTCTTCCAGGTCCAGCATCAGGATGTCGACCGAATCGCCGCAGCGCAGCGAGGCATCGGCCATATCGGCGGGGGCGGCGACCATCGTCACCGGCTCGTACTCGGCGATCGCACGCGCGACCTCGGCATAGGCGTCCCGGGCGGCCTCCAGCCGGTCGCCCCATTTGCCGGGTCCGGATGGCCATGCGATCCAGCATCGCGCGTGATCCGCCCACTCCGGCGGCATCGCAAAGCCTGCGGCGGCCGGCGTCGCGTCCGTCATCGACCGGTCCCTCCCTCAGTGCCCTTGCGTCCTGGCCCCTGGCGTCGTGGCCCCTGACGTCGTGGCCCCTGACGTCGTGGCCCCGGGCATGCTGGCGGCGGGTTGCTCACTCGGTCAGGACGATGACGCTCTGGGGCGTCCATGTCACGCCGATTTCGCTTCCGGGCGCCAGCTGTTTGGACTGCAGCTGGTCGCCGCTGTTGGCGGCGTGCAGCTTGATGTTCTGGCCGTTGCGGAGGGTCAGCTGGCAGAGGGAGCTCTCCCCCTGATAGGCGGTGGCGCTGAGCCGGGCGGTGAGGAAGTTGATGTCGTGGCGCACGTCGCCGTTGACCAGCGCCAGCCGCTCGGGCCGGATCGCCGCCCAGACCTTGTCGCCGACGGCGACCCGGTCGGCACCCGGACAGGCGGAGTCGGCCTCGATCGATGACTCGATGCTGTCGCTCCTGATCAGGATCTGGCTGTCGTTGCGGGCCGTGATCTCGCCCTCGAACAGATTGACCGACCCGATGAAGTCGGCGACGAAGCGGCTGGCGGGACGCTCGTAGATCTCTTCGGGGGTGCCGATCTGGGCGATCCGGCCGGCATTCATCACCCCGATCCGGTCGGCCATGCTCATCGCCTCGTCCTGGTCGTGGGTGACGATGACGAAGGTGATGCCGACCTCCCGCTGCAGGCGCTTGAGTTCGAACTGCATCTCCTCGCGCAGCTTCTTGTCCAGGGCCGACAGCGGCTCGTCGAGCAGCAGCACCTTCGGCTCCTTGACCAGCGCTCGGGCAAGCGCCACCCGCTGGCGCTGGCCGCCGGACAGCTTGTCGGGCTTGCGGTCCTCCAGCCCGGTGAGGCGGACCATCTCCAGCACGCGCTTGACCCTGCGCTCACGCTCGGCGGCGGCGACACCGGTGACCCGGAGGCCGTAGCCCACATTGGCGGCTACCGTCATGTGCGGGAACACGGCATAGGACTGGAACACCATGTTGACCGGGCGGCGGTTCGGCGCGATCCGGGCCATGTCACGGCCATCGATCATGATGCGCCCGCTGGTCGGGGCCTCGAACCCCGCCAGCATGCGCAACAGCGTGGTCTTGCCGCAGCCCGAGGGGCCGAGCAGGGCGAAGAACTCGTTCTGCGCGATCACCAGGTCGACGTCGTCGACCGCGATCACCCGTTCGGCAAAGCGCTTGCCGACCTTCTCGACCACGATCGTCGGCGCTGGCGTCGGTACATGCTGTGCGGCAGTATCCTGGGTCACGGTTTTGCTGGTTCCTCGCTCTTCTGGCCTGCCCGCTGGCGAAGCGGCGACTGCAGGCGCAACGCGATGACGGTGATCGCGATGGTCAGCACGATCAGCACCGTCGAGGCAGCATTGACCTCCGGGGTGACGCTGAACCTGACCATCGAATAGATCTTGATCGGGAAGGTCGGGGTGTCCGGCCCGGCGGTGAAGAAGGTGATCACGAAGTCGTCCAGCGACAGGGTGAAGGCGAGCATGGCGCCGGCGATCAGGCCGATCTTCATATGCGGCAGCATGATGTCGCGCACGATCTGCCACTCGCTGGCGCCCAGGTCTCGCGCCGCCTCGGCCAGCGAACGGTCGAAACCGGCAAGCCTAGCCCGGACCACGACCGTCACGAAGGGGAAGGTGAAGGCGATGTGGGCGGCCGTAATCGCGCTCAGGTTCAGCGGCCAGGGCGCGGTCCGCGAATAGTCGAACCAGCCGATGCGCGAAAAGAACACCATCAGCGACACGCCCATGCAGATCTCGGGGATCACAATGGGCAGGGCGCTGATCCCTTCGTAGACCGGCTTGCCGGGGAAGCGGAAGCGATAGAGCGCGAGCGCCACCATCCCGCCGAGGATCGTCGCGACCAGGGTGGCGACGAAGGCGATGGTCAGCGAGTTGAAGAAGGCCTGGATCAGGCTGGCGTTGGTGGCGGCCCGCTCGTAATACTCGAAGGTGAACCCGCTCCAGACTATGTTGCGGCGGCTGTCGTTGAAGCTGAAGACGACGAGGGTGATGATCGGCAGGTAGAGGAAGACCAGCACGAAGCCGATGATCAGCCTGATCCAGGCCTTCCGGTAGTAGTCGAGAGGTCCGGCCGGCGTCCTCATCAGAAGTCGGCCCCCCGCCTGCCGGCGGCGATGCTGCGCAGGGCCAGCGCGCCGAAGGTGGCATAAAGCAGGATGAACGAGAGGGCGGCCCCGAACGGCCAGTTGTTGGCCGCCCCGAACTGGCGCTCGATCACGTTGGCGATCATCGAGTTCTCCGTGCCGCCCAGCAGTTCGGGGACCAGGAACGAGCCCAGCGCGGGGATCATGACCAGGATGACGCCGGAGATGATGCCGGGGACGGCGAGCGGGACCACCACGCTGAAGAAGGTCCGGATCTGGCCGGCGCCGAGGTCGAGGCTCGCCTCCAGATAGCTGCGGTCCAGCCGTTCCACCGCGGCATAGAGCGGCAGCACCATGAACGGGAAATGGACATAGACCAGCCCGATCAGCACGCCGAAATTGTTGTAGAGCATGTCCAGCGGCACGAACCGGTCGCCGAGCAGGGCGGCCTCGCCGAGCCCGACCCAGTCGAGCAGGCCGTCCGCCTGGGTCCACAGCCATTCCAGCCCGAAATTGACCTGGCCCCGGGTGCGGAACACGGCGATCAGGGCATAGGTGCGGATCAGCAGGTTGGTCCAGAACGGCAGGATCATCAGCAGCAGCAGCAGGGCCTTCATCCGCGGCGGCGCGAAGCTGATGCCGAGCGCCACCGGCAGCGCGAAGACCAGGCAGATGGCGGTGGTCAGGCCGGCCATCCACAGCGAGCGGATGAAGATCTGGACGTATTCCGGGTCGAAGGCCCGCAGGTACTGCTCGGCAGTCCAGTCGATGGTGACGGTGATCAGGTCGCTCTGGTGCCCGAAGCTCAGGATCCACACCAGCGACAGCGGCACCAGGAAGAAGACGAACAGCCAGACTGTCGCCGGGGACAGCAGGACGAGGAAGGCGCGAGGGGCGCTACGCCAGCTTTCCATGATGTTGGCCGTTGCCCGTCCCGGTCAGATCCGTCCCGGCACGGTAGTCGGCATTGCCGGCGAGTGCCACCGTGTTCGCGCCGGATCGGCAGGACCGCGTGCGGTCCTCATTCGGCGGCAGCCGCGCCGCCGGTCTTGCCGGCTTCGTCCCGCACCGGCCTGATGGCGCCGGGTTCGGGTGTCGACCTGGCGGCTGGTTCGCCGTCGTGGCGCCCGCGCGATTCGATGGTGGCGACGAACAGCGACATCAGCGGCGGCACGATGGCCAGCGTCAGGACCGCCGACAGCGTCAGCCCGCCGACCACCACCGAGCCCAGGCCGCGATAGAGTTCCGACCCGGCCCCGGGGAACACGACCAGCGGCAGCATGCCGAACACGCTGGTCAGCGTCGACATGAAGATCGGCCGGATCCGGTTGCGGGTGGCGTGCGCGATGGCGGTCTCCGCATCCATGCCTTCGGTGCGGATGTTGTACAGGGTCTGGTGGACCAGCAGGATCGCATTGTTGACCACGATGCCGATCAGGATGACGAAGCCGAGCATGGTCAGCATGTCCAGCTTCTGGTCCTGGTAGAGGTTCAGGACCTGCAGGCCCAGCAACCCGCCCGCAGCCGCGACCGGCACCGACAGGATGATGATCAGCGGGTAGATGAAGCTCTCGAACAGCACTGCCATCACCAGGTAGACGATGACGACCGCGATCATCAGGTCGACGACCAGCGCATCCCAGGTCACCGCCAGCTTGTCGGCGGTGCCAGACAGGTTGAACCGGACGTCGCTCGGCGTGCCCTGGGCCTCGATGGCGGCGACCACCTGCTCCCGCAGCAGGTTGATCGCCGTCTCCAGCGGCATCGCCGGCGACGGGGTGATCTGCAGGGTCACCGTGCGGTTGAGCTCGAGGTGCCGGATCTCGGTCGGTCCGGCCGTGAGCTGGACGTCGGCCACCGACGCGACCGGCACAATGTCGCCGCTGGCGGTGACGACCGGCATCGCGGCGATGGACTGGGTCGATTCCGGTCCCGCGGTGCGCCCGATCAGCATCAGGTCGATCCGCTCGCTGCCGACCGTGATCTCGTCGACCCGCAGGCCGTCGTTGAAGGCGTCGACCGTCTGCCCGAGTTCGAGCGCGGTCACCCCGTTGTCGGCAAGCCGCATCCGGTTCGGGTAGATCCGGACTTCGGGCGCGCCGAGCGTCAGGTCGGGCAGCGGGCGGGTCTGGTGGCCCTGCTCGAACGGCAGCACGCCGATGGTCATGCCGAAGGCCTGTTGCGCGACTCCCAGGATCACCTCCAGGTCGTCGCCGGAGATGTCGAGGTCGATGCTGCGGCCGCCGCCGAGGCCGCGCCCGAACAGCGACGGCTGGAAGAAGAAGCCGAAGGTGCCGGGCTCGGCGAAGACCGGCCCCTGCATCGGCCCGATCAGCTCGCCGGCCCGGTCGATCTGGACGGCGGCCCCGCCGATGAAGGCCTGGGACTTGAGCGCGACCGTGAAGAAGCCGTCGAACTTCGGCAGGCCGTCCTCGGTGGGCTCGGGCCCGCTCTCGGTGCGCCACAGCGGCCGCGTCGCCGCTTCGACGCTCTGGTTGATCGCCGCCGTCGTCGCCAGGTTGTAGCCGGGGGGCGGCAGGATCACGCCGAAGACGAAGTTCTGGTTCCCGGTGGGCAGGTAGTCCAGGTCCGGACGGAAGATGTAGACGAAGGCGCTGGCGACGAAGACGATGCCGAACACGGTGCCGAGCGCAACCGCCTTCGACCTGACCACGATGCGGGCGAACTCGGAGACCGTGCGCACGAACGCGCCGGCGAAATCGTCGATGCCCGGCAGCCGGAACCGCTGCTGGTCGGTGGGCGCGTGGGTCAGCAGCCGGTTCGACAGCGCCGGGATCACCGTGATCGAGACCACGAGCGAGAGCAGCACCGAGACCGAGATGGCGACCGCGATGTCGCGGAACAGCTGGCCGACCTCCAGCTCCATGGTCAGGATCGGGATGAACACCATGACGGTGGTCAGCGCCGAGACCAGCACCGCGCCCCAGACCTGGGAGGCACCCTTGAACGCGGCCTCGAACCGCGACAAGCCCTCCTGGCGCAGGCGGTAGATGTTCTCCAGCACCACGATCGCGGCGTCGACCACCATGCCGACCGCAAAGGCGATTCCCGCCAGCGAGACCACGTTGAGCGATCGGCCCAGCGCCGCCATCACCACGAAGGAGCCGATCACCGAGACCGGGATCGACAGCGAGACCACCAGCGTCGCCCGCCACGAGCGCAGGAAGATCATCAGCGCGCCGGCCGCCAGCAGGCCGCCGAACAGGATGTTCTGGTTGACCAGGTCGATCGCCGAATTGATGTAGACGGTCTCGTCATAGACCTGGGTGAGCTGCAGCCCGGCGGCCGAAAGGGCGGTACTGTTCAGCTCGTCGACGACGGCATGAACCGCTTCCATGGTCTCGATCACGTTGGCGCCCGCATCGCGCACCGCGTTGATCGCGATCGCCGGCTCGCCGAAATAGCGGATGATCGCTTCCTGGTCCTTGTAGGCGAACCCGACCTCGGCGATGTCGCCGATGGTCACCCGGCCGACGCCACCGGCCTCGTTCTCGGCGCTGCGCACCAGCACGGCGCGCACCTGGTCCGGGTCGTTCAGCGCGCCCTCGGTCCGCACGGTGTAGCTGCGCTTGCCCTCGTCGATGTCGCCGGCCGAGATCGAGGCGTTGGCGGCCCGCAGCGCCGCCGCCACCTGGCCGACGGTCAGGCGGTACTGGGACAGCCGCAGCGGATCGACGATCACCTGCATCTCGCGCTCGGTGCCGCCATAGGCGTTGATGCCCGAGATGCCGTCGACGCGCTGCAGCCGGTCGCCGATGATGTCGTCGACCAGGTCGCCATAGGTGTGGATCGGCCGCTCGTTGCCTTCGACCCGGTTGAGCACGAACCAGGCGATCGGGTTGTCGTCGCTGCCCGACGTCCCAAGCGTCGGCTCCGTCGCCTCGTCGGGGTAGCCCGAGACCCGCTGCAGCCGGTTGGAGACCAGCAGCAGCGCCCGGTCCATGTCCTGGCCGACGGAGAATTCCAGCGTGATCTGGGCGCTGCCGTTCTGCGAGGTCGACAGCATGCGCTGCAGGCCTTCGACGCCCTTCAGCGCCTCTTCCTGCTTGTTGACGATCTCGCGCTCGACCTCGGCCGGGGCGGCGCCGGGCCAGATCGTGCTGATCGTGATCACCGGCTCGCGCACGTCCGGCGCCAGCTGGATCGGGATCGTCATCAGTCCGATGTAGCCGAACAGCAGCACCATCAGCACGGCTGCGATCACGGCGATCGGCCGTGCGATCGCGACCTTGATCAGGTTCATCGCGCCGGCCCCGCGCTCAGGCGCCGTCCGCTGGCGGCGTTTCGCCGCCGGCGTCGCCGGCCGGCGCGTCGGGTGCCTCGCCCATTGGCGGGCCTTCGCCGGTGGTCACCGGCTGGCCGGGAAACAGCCGCTCGTTGCCCCGCACTACCGCCTGGTCGCCCACCGCCAGGCCGGACAGCACCTGGAAGCGGTCGCCGACGGCGTCGCCCAGCTGCACCGGGCGCAATTCGGCGACCCCGTCGGCGACAACATAGACGATCGAGCCGGCCGGGCTGGCGATGACGGCGTCCTTGGCGACCGTGACCACGCTCTGCTGCAGGCCGATCGGCACGTAGACGGTTGCGCTCTGGTTGGCCGCCAGCGGCTTCAGCACCTCGCCGAAGGTGGGGACGAACCGGACGCGACGGGTCCGGGTCAGCGCATTCTCCTCCGGCACGATGGCGCGCAATGTCGCCCGGTGCCGGGTGCCGTCGTCGAGCATGAAGCCGATCTCGACATCCTCGGTCAGGCCGAGCAGCCGCTCGGTCGGCACGTCCGCCTCCAGCTCCAGGTCCCGGTGGTTGACCAGCCGGATCACCGACTGGCCGACGCCGACATAGGCGCCGGCAGCGACCAGCCGCTGGGCGACCACGCCCGGGAACGGCGCGGTGATGGTCGTATCGCCGAAGTCCACCGTCGCCTGCTCGAGCGAGGCATTGGCGCGGTCGAGCAGGGCCTGCTCGCGGCGAACGGCGGCCTCGGCCGCCGCCGCGACCATGGCCTGGCTGTCGTAGGATGCCTGGTTGAAGGCCGAGGAGTTGCGCAGGCTCGCCAGCCGGTTCAGGTCCTGCTGGGCCCGGGTCAACTCGGACCGGGTGGCGCTCAGCGCCGCCTCCCGCTCCGCCACCTCGGCAGTCGCCAGGTCCAGCGCCAGCCCCAGCCGGTTGGTGTCAAGCACCACCAGGGCGTCGCCGATGCTGACCTCGGTGCCGACATCGACCAGCACCTCGTCGACCGGTCCCGCGACGCGGGTGGCGATCTCGCTGATCTGGCGCGATACCAGCCGGCCGAGCACCGGCGTGGTCTGCGCCATGTCCTCCTGGACCACGGCATCGGCGACCACCAGCGCGGGCCCTTGCGCCGAGGCCGGACTCCGGCTGCCGGCGTGCGCGGCCAAAGCCAGCAGCACGGCCGGTACCACTCCCGCCAGGGCTCGTCTTGCGCTCATTAAGGGGATCTTCCCGCCCGATAAATTGCCGGCACGACATATCACGGGTTGCACGTGGAGATCAGGCTTTTTTGTCGCCTGCCCGGCTAGCCCTGGATAGGATGCGGCGATGGGCACCCTGCTGTACTCCCATCCCGCCTGCCTCGAGCACGACACCGGGCCGCACCACGTCGAACGTTCCGACCGGCTGCGCGCGGTGCTAGCGGCGCTGGCGGGAGCGGGCTTCGATGGGCTCGAGCGCCGGGAGGCGCCGCGCGGTGCTCTTGCCGACGTGGAGCGCGCCCATCCGCAGGCCTTCGTGGCCGCGCTGCTCGCGGCGCTGCCCGATCGGGGCCTTGCGGCCCTCGATCCGGACACGGTGGTGTCCCCCGGCTCGGAGGAGGCGAGCCTGCGCGCGGTCGGCGCCGTCTGCGCGGCGGTGGACGCCGTGCTCGGCGGGGAGGCCGGCAACGCCTTCTGCGCGGTTCGCCCGCCGGGCCACCATGCGGAGCCGACCCGCGCCATGGGCTTCTGCCTGTTCAACTCGGTGGCCGTCGCCGCCCTGCGCGCCCGCCAGGTCCATGGCCTGGACCGGGTCGCCGTGGTCGACTTCGACGTCCACCACGGCAACGGCACCCAGGCCATGGTCGAGGCCGACCGCCACCTGTTCTACGCCTCGACCCATCAGTGGCCGCTCTACCCGGGCACCGGCGCGGCGGAAGAGACCGGGGTCGGCAACGTCGTCAACGCTCCGCTGCCGCCCGGAGCTGGCTCGGACGCGTTCCGGCGGGCGATGGATGGCCGCATCCTGCCGGCATTGCGGCGTTTCGGGCCCGATCTCATCCTGGTCTCGGCCGGGTTCGACGCCCATCGCGCCGACCCGCTTGCCGGCCTCAACCTGGAGAGCGACGATTTCGGCTGGGCGACCGACGCCCTCTGCGCGCTGGCCGACGAGGCTTGCGACGGCCGGGTGGTCTCGATCCTCGAAGGCGGCTATGAATTGGCCGCCCTTGCCGACTCGGCCGCCTGCCACGTGGAGCGCCTGATGGCGGCGAGTGCCGCCCATGCCGCAGACCGAAGGGTAGCCAATGTCTGAGAGCGCCAAACCGCCATCCGAGTCCGCCGGCGACATCGCCGCGCTGTCGTTCGAGGATGCGCTGGCCGCACTGGAGGAGATCGTGAGGACCCTGGAATCGGGCGACGGGACGCTCGATGACTCGATCACCGCCTATGAGCGCGGCGCGCTGCTGAAACGGCATTGCGAGGCCAAGCTGCGGGAGGCCGAGGCCAAGGTCGAACGGATCAGCCTGGGCGCCGACGGTGCGGTGCGCACCGAAGCGGCGGACCTGGACTGATCGCTCGGTCGCCATTCCAGACCGCGCTGCAGGCCGCCTCCAGGCTGGTGGAGGCCGAGCTCGACCGCTGCCTGCCGCGGGAGACCGGGTCGGCCGGCGTGCGGATCGGTCCGCTGTTCGCCGCCATGCGCTATGCCGCGCTGGCCGGCGGCAAGCGGCTGCGGCCGTTCCTGGTCGTCGAGACCGGCCGGCTGTTCGATGCCGATCCCGCGATGGCCGCGCGCGTCGCGGCGGCGGTCGAGATGGTCCACAGCTACTCGCTGGTCCATGACGACCTGCCCGCGATGGACGATGCCGGCATGCGCCGCGGGCAGCCGGCCTGCCACGTCGCCTTCGACGAGGCGACAGCCATCCTTGCCGGCGACGCGCTGCTGACGCTCGCGTTCGAGTTGCTGGCGGCCCCGCAGCCGATCGCCGACCCGGAGATGCGCTGCACGCTGGTCGCCTCGCTGGCGCGCGCGGTCGGCCCGCTGGGCATGGTCGGCGGCCAGATGATCGACCTCGCCGCCGAGGGACAGGCCCTGGAGCTGGACGACCTCAGCGACCTGCAGGCGCGCAAGACCGGGGCGCTGATCGGCTTCGCCGCCCAGGCCGGCGCCATCCTGGGTCGCGCCGGCGCAGGCGAGGCCGAAGCCATCGCGAAATACTCCGCCGCCCTCGGCCGCGCTTTCCAGGTCGCCGACGATCTGCTCGACGCCGTCGGCGACACCGGACTGACCGGGAAGGATTCCGGCCTCGACGCCGACCGCGCGAAAGCCACATTTGTCACACGGCTTGGCGTTGACGGGGCACGGCGGGAGGCGCAGCGTCTGGTCGACCAGGCGCTGGCGGCCTTGGGTCCGTTCGGTCGGCGCGCCGATACCCTGCGCGACGCGGCGCGTTTCGCGATCGCCCGGGACCACTAGGCAGGACCACTAGGCAGGGGCCAGGGACGACGGGATGACGCGCCGGATCAGCACCACGCCGCTCCTCGACACCGTCGCTAGGCCGGAGGATCTGCGCCGCCTCGACCGGCAGGATCTGCGGCAGCTTGCCGACGAGCTGCGGGCGGAAACGATCGACGCGGTCTCCCACACCGGCGGCCACCTCGGCGCCGGGCTGGGCGTGGTCGAACTGACCGTAGCGCTGCACTACGTGTTCGAGACGCCGGCCGACAAGCTGGTCTGGGACGTCGGCCACCAGGCCTATCCGCACAAGATCCTCACCGGCCGGCGCGACCGCATCCGAACCCTCAGGCAGGGCGGCGGGCTCTCCGGCTTCACCCGCCGGTCCGAGAGCGACTACGACGCCTTCGGCGCCGCCCACAGCTCGACCTCGATCTCGGCCGCGCTCGGGCACGCGGTGGCGCGCGACCTGCGCGGCGGGCAGAACAGCGTGGTCGCGGTGATCGGCGACGGCGCGATGAGCGCCGGCATGGCCTATGAGGCGATGAACAACGCCGGCGCGCTCAACGCCGGCCTGATCGTGGTGCTGAACGACAACGAGATGTCGATCGCGCCGCCGGTCGGCGCCATGAGCAGCTATCTCTCGCGCCTGATCTCGTCCAACCGCTACCGGTCGCTGCGCGACATCGCCAAGCGGATGGCGCGGCGGTTCCCGGAGCCGTTCGAGAAGGCGGCGCAGCGGGCGGAGGAATATGCCCGCGGCTTCCTGTCCGGCGGCACGCTGTTCGAGGAGCTCGGCTTCTACTACATCGGCCCCGTCGACGGCCACGACCTCGACGACCTGGTGACCGTGTTCGGCAACCTGAAGCGGTCGGCGCTCAAGCGCCCCGTGCTGGTCCATGTCGTCACCAAGAAGGGCAAGGGCTATCCGCCCGCCGAGGCCAGCGACGACAAGTACCACGGCGTCGCCAGGTTCGACGTGGTCACCGGCGCGCAGGTGAAGGCGAAGCCGAACGCGCCGAGCTACACGTCGGTGTTCGCCCGCGAGCTGATCGCCCAGGCCGAGCGCGACGAGCAAGTGGTGGCGATCACCGCGGCGATGCCGTCCGGCACCGGCCTCAACCTGTTCGCCGAGCGCTTCCCGCGCCGCTGCTTCGACGTCGGCATCGCCGAGCAGCACGCGGTCACCTTCGCCGCCGGGCTGGCCTGCGAGGGCTTCAAGCCGGTGGTCGCGATCTACTCGACCTTCCTGCAGCGCGCCTACGACCAGATCGTGCACGACGTCGCGATCCAGCGGCTGCCGGTGCGCTTCGCCATCGACCGCGCCGGGCTGGTCGGCGCCGACGGCGCCACCCATTGCGGCGCCTACGACATCGCCTATCTCGGCTGCCTGCCCGATTTCGTGCTGATGGCGGCGGCCGACGAGGCGGAGCTCCGGCACATGGTCGCCACCATGATCGCGATCGACGACCGGCCGAGCGCGGTGCGCTACCCGCGCGGCGAGGGCTCCGGCGCCGAACAGCCGGAGCTGGGCTCGGTGCTGGAGATCGGCCGCGGCCGGATGATCCGCGAGGGCGGCGGCGTCGCCATCCTCAGCTACGGCGCCTGCCTCGGCAACGTGCTGGAGGCGGCGGCGATCCTCGCCCAGCACGGGCTGCACCCGACCGTCGCCGATGCCCGCTTCGCCAAGCCGCTGGACAGCGCGATGATCGATCGGCTGGCCGACGGGCATGAGGTCCTGGTGACGGTGGAAGAGGGCGCCCCCGGCGGCTTCGGCGCCGCCGTCGCCCACCACCTCGCCCATGCCGGCCGCTTCGACCGCGGGCTGAAGTTCCGGCCGCTGACCCTGCCCGACCGGTTCATCGACCACGGCAAGCCCGCCGACCAGCTCGCCGAGGCCGGCCTCGACGCCCGCTCGATCGCCGCCGCCGCGCTGGCCGCGCTGGGGCGAGGGGAAGTGCGGGAGCTGACGGTTCCGGCCTGACGGATCAACTCCTCGCTGGAGGTTGACCCTCTCCTCCCCCGGTACGGGGGAG
>JBHJOG010000147.1:0-3011 GCA_050329975.1 Alphaproteobacteria bacterium
CTCGGCAACATCCAGGGCGGCAGCCTGATGGACTTCTACCTGCCGACCGCGGTCGAGACCCCGCACTGGGAGACCGACTTCACCGTCACCCCGTCGCCGCACCATCCGATCGGCGCCAAGGGGGTCGGCGAATCGCCCAATGTCGGCGGCGTCTCGGCGTTCTCGAATGCGGTCAACGACGCCTTCGCACATCTGGGTCTGACCCACACCCAGATGCCCCACGACCATTGGAGGGTGTGGTCGGTGGCCGAAAAGCTGGGCCTGCATGCTTGAGGCCCGGCCCGCGGGACCGGGATCGGGGGGTCCCGGTCCCGTGGCAGTGCTACCGCAGCGATTGAAGGGTATCTCGGACCAACCGGCGTTGCCGGTGCAACGCAACCCTGGCACCGCATGACCGGCACCCCGAAAAACCTCGCCGCCCGCATGGAAGCGGCCGGCTATGTCGCCGACGAGACGGTGCTCACCGCGCTTCGGCTGGCGCTGACCCTGCAGCGGCCGCTGCTGCTGGAGGGCGAGGCGGGCGTCGGCAAGACCGCGGTGGCGACGGCACTGGCGCACGCGCTGGGGGCGCGCCTGATTCGGCTGCAATGCTACGAGGGCCTGGACGCCAGCGCCGCCATCTACGAGTGGAACTACCAACGCCAGTTGCTGGCGATCAAGGCAAGCGAGCGCGAGGGCCTGAGCGCCGACCAGGTCGAGGAGCAGATCTTTTCTGGCCGCTACCTGCTGCGCCGGCCGCTGCTGGAGGCGATCAGCCAGCCGGAACCGCCGGTGCTGCTGATCGACGAGATCGACCGCGCCGACATCGAGTTCGAGGCCTTTCTGCTGGAGATCCTGTCCGAATTCCAGATCACCGTGCCCGAGCTGGGAACGATCGCGGCGACGTCCATCCCGCATGTCATTCTCACCTCCAACGGCACCCGCGAGCTGTCGGACGCGCTGCGCCGGCGCTGCCTCTATACTTGGCTCGACTTCCCCGACGACGACCGGGAGCTCGCGATCATCCGCCACCGGCTGCCCGGGATCGAGGCCGAGCTGGCCGGCCAGGTCGCCCGCTTCGTCGCCGCGCTGCGCCGGGAGGAGCTGGACAAGGTCCCCGGCATCGCCGAGACGCTGGACTGGGCAGCCGCGCTGATGAGCCTGGACATCCGCGGCCTCTCGCCCGAGGCGGTGCACAGCACGCTGATCTGCCTGCTGAAGACCGAGCACGACCTGAAGTCGGTGACGAAGGAGGTCACAGGGCGGCTGGTCGGGCGGGCGGCGTGAGCGTGAGCACGGACTGGCCGCTGACCCGGCGGGCGATCGGGTTCGTCGATCACCTGCGGCTGAACGACTACTCGGTCGGGCTGGCGGAGACGCGGACGACGGTGGCGCTGCTGCGCGACCTCGGACCGATGCCGACGGCGGCGGTGCGGCGCCACCTGAAGGCGCTGCTCACTGGTTCCCATGACGAGTGGCAGCGATTCGACGACCTGTTCGAGGCCTACTGGCACGGACATGGCCGGATCCGCATCCGGACCCGGTCCACCGCACCGTCCCGGCACGGGGCGGGCGGGATGCCCGACATCTGGCGCCACCGGCTGGCCGACGATGCCCCCCAGGCCGCCGCGGGACCGCAGGCGCGGGCCGATGACGGCGAGCAGGGCCGGGAGGGGACGGGGCGGCTGGTCGCCTCCCGCCAGCAGGCCGGCACGAGCGCCGACCTGCGCCACATCGCCGATCCCGCCGAGCTGGCGGCGGCCGAACGCGCCGCCTATCGGCTGGCCAGCGCCATGCGCTACCGGCTGTCGCGCCGGCACAGCGCGAGCACGCGCCCGGACCGCATCGACCTGCGCCGCACCATCCGGCGCAACGTCGCCCATGGCGGCGAGCCGCTGACCCTGGTCTGGCGCAGCCGGCCCGACCGGCCGGTGCGGATCGTCCTCTTCCTCGACGTCTCCGGCTCGATGCAGGCCTATGCCCGGGTGTTCCTGCAGTTCGTCAAGGGGCTGGTCGGGCAATGGGCGGAGGCCGACGCCTATCTGGTCCACACCCGGCTGATCCGGGTCACCGACGTCCTGCGCGAGGCCGACCCGATGAAGGCCATGACCCGGCTCGCCCTGATGGCGGAAGGGTTCGGCGGCGGCACCCGGCTCGCCGCCGGGCTGAAGGCGTTCAACGACGGACACGCCCGCCGGGCGCTGAACAGCCGCAGCGTCGTGGTGATGCTGAGCGACGGCTACGACACCGACCCGCCGGAGCGGCTGGCCGAGGAGCTGGCGCGGCTGAAGCGCCGGGTGCGGCGGCTGGTCTGGCTCAACCCGCTGCTCGGCTGGCGCGACTACGCGCCGGTGACCCGCGCCATGGCGGCCGCCCTGCCCTTCATCGACCTGTTCGCCGCCGCCCATTCCCTCGACGCGCTAGCGGCGCTGGAACCCGAATTGGCCCGGCTGTGAACGCGACCCGATGAACGCGAGTCTTACCGAGGTCCTGGCGCTGATCGAACGCCTGCGCGAGGCGGGCGAGGACTTCTGCGTGGTGACCGTGGTGCGGACCGCCAACGCCACCTCGGCCAAGGCCGGCGCCAAGGCGGTGGTGACCGCCGACGGCGCGGTGCATGGCTTCGTCGGCGGCGGCTGCGTCACCGGCGCGGTGCGCACGGTGGCGCTGGAAGCGATCGGCGCAACCTCGGCAAAGGCGGGCGGTCCGCGACTGATCCGGGTCAAGCCGAAGGACGAGGTGGTCGCCGACACCGACCCCGACGGCGTCGAGCTGCACCGGTCGAGCTGCCCCAGCGGCGGCACCATCGACCTGTTCCTGGAGCCGATGGGCCAGCCACAGCGGCTGGTGATCTGCGGTGCCTCGCCGGTGGCGGTGGCGTTGTGCGGGCTGGCGCGCGCAATGGGCTACCGGGTGGTCGCCGCGACCCTGGCCGAGGACCGGGAGCGGATGCCGGCCGCCGACCGCTGGCACGAGGGCTTCGACCTGGGCGCACTCGCGATCCGCCCGCGCGACGCGGTGGTGGTGGTGAC
>JBHJOG010000148.1:0-23522 GCA_050329975.1 Alphaproteobacteria bacterium
ACCTTGCAGTCGACCATCATCGACGACTGGACGCAGGCGCGCGCCGGCGGGTGGTCGGTGAAGTACGACGCGAAGATCTTGTTGAAGGTGCCGAAGTCGCGGGCGTCGTCCAGCCACACCCCGATGCGCACGATGTGCGAGCGGTCGTATCCCGCCTCCTCGACGATCGCCAGCATGTTGCCGATCGCCTTGTGGGTCTGCGGGATGATCCCGCCCTCGATGATCTCGCCGTCCTCCATCGCCACCTGGCCGGAGACGTAGAGCCAGCCGTCCGCCGCCACCGCGCGGGCGAAGGGCAGCGGCCTGCCGCCGGGGCCGGTCTCGCCCCGGCCTATGCGTCGGATCGTCATCGGCGGCTTACTCCTCTTCCGGGATTCTGGCCCTGTCGAACCGCTTGGTGACATCCGGCCCCTGTCCGGGGACCAGATGGGTTTCCAGGAAATCGCGGGTCTCCGACAGCAGGCGGTCCATCGCCCTGCGCGCGACCGTCGGCTTGCGCCTCTGGATCGCCTTCAGGACGTCCTCGTGGTGGCCGAGGAACACCGCGAACGGGTCCTGGCTGATCCGGTAGCTGACCAGCAGACCGACGCCGATCAGGTTGCCCATCTGCAGCAGCAGCACGTTGCCGCTGGCGTGCAGGATCTCGCGGTGGAACGCCAGGTCGGCGGCCACCGCCACGTCGGTGGTCTCGGTCGGCGCGGCCATGCCGGCAAAGGCGGCCGCGATCGCCTGGATCTCGGCCTCGCTCGCCCGCTCCGCGGCTAGCGCCGCCGCCTCGGGCTCGATCATCAGCCGCACTTCGAACAGCTCGCGGTAGAAGTCGCTGGGCGGCATGCTGGAATAGCGCCACTCCAGCACGTCGAGGTCGAGCAGGTTCCAGCGCGACGGCGGCAGCACCCGGATGCCGGTGCGGGTCCGCGATTCCAGCAGGCCTTTCGCTGCCAGAGACTTCACCGCCTCGCGGATTACCGAGCGGCTGGCGCCGAACTCCTGGCCCAGGTCGGCCTCGACCGGGAACGCGTCGCCGGCCCGCAGCTCCCCGCGCACGATCCGGCCGCCGAGCGTGTCGACCACATGCGCGAACAGGTTCCGTTTGCGTCCGGTGCCGAGAAGGGTGGTCGGGCTCAGGGTCAGCATGGCGGGTAGAGGAACCCAGTCCTGGGGGATTGACAAGCCTTTTGTCTAAATATCATATAATAAGAAAAAATGATAAATGGAGGAAGCATGCAAGGGCCAGCCGCCGATTTCGCCGGGGAGCAGGATCCGGTGCCGATCCTCGCCATGCGGGCGATCGGCAAGCGCTATCCGGGGGTGGTGGCGCTGAGCGACGTGGACCTGGTCGTGCAGCGGGGCGAGGTGCACGGGCTGGTCGGCGAGAACGGCGCCGGCAAGTCGACGCTGATCCGCATCCTCTCCGGCGCAATCCATGCCGATTCGGGCGAGATCGCGATCGATGGCGTGCCGGTGGCGCGGCCGACTCCGCCGCGGATGCACGCGCTCGGGCTTGCCGTGATCTACCAGGAACTGATGCTCGCCCCGCACCTGACGGTGGCCGAGAACCTGTTCCTCGGCCGGCTGCCGAAGACCCGGCTGGGGCTGGTCGACTGGCCGGCGGCGCGGCGGCGCAGCCTGGCGTTGATGGAACGGCTCGGCTTCAGGGTCGACCCGGCGGCCCGCCTCGACCGCCTCAGCGTCGCCCAGCGGCAGATGGTGGAGATCGCCTCGGCCCTGTCGCGCGACGCCCGGATCGTGGTGCTCGACGAACCGTCGGCCGTGCTCGGCGGCGCCGAGCTGACCCATCTGTTCGCCACCATCCGCCGGTTGGCGGCCGACGGCGTCAGCTTCGTCTACATCTCGCACCGGCTGCAGGAAGTGTTCGCGATCTGCGACCGGGTGACGGTGCTCCGCGACGGCAGGCGGGTGCACAGCGATGCCGCCGCCAACCTGGATCCGGGCCGGCTGGTCTCGATGATGGTCGGCCGCCCGCTGGCCGACATCTACCCCGCGCGGCGGCACCGGCCGGGCGAAGTCCTGCTCGCGATCGAAGGGCTGACCCGCGCCGGCGTGCTCGACGGCATCGACCTAGACATCCGCGCCGGCGAGATCCTCGGCATCTGCGGCCTTGCCGGCTCCGGCCGGACCGAGCTGCTGCGCGCCATCCTCGGCGCCGACCCGAGCCGCTGCCGGCGCTACGTGCTGAAGGGTGCGCCGGTCCGCATCGCCAGCCCGCGGACGGCGATCCGCCGGGGCCTCAGCCTGCTGCCCGAGGACCGCAAGACCGAGGGCTGCTTCCTGCCGCAGAGCGTCGCCTTCAACGTCACCATCTCGCGCCTCGCCGCGGTGCGGAAGGGCGGCGTGCTGCGCCCGGGGCTGGAGGCCAGGGTGGTCGGCGACCTGGTGCGCCGGCTCGCCATCCGCACCCCGGGCATCGCCGTCCCGGCGCGTCAGCTCAGCGGCGGCAACCAGCAGAAATGCATGATCGCCCGCAGCCTGAACGCCGGCTCGCAGATCCTGCTGATCGACGAGCCGACCCGCGGGGTCGACGTCGGCGCCAAGCGCGAGATTTACCAGCTGCTGGCCGAACTCGCCGACGAGGCGCGGGCGGCGGTGGTGATGGTCTCCTCGGAGCTGCCGGAAGTGCTCGGCCTCAGCGACCGGATCGTCGTCATGCGCGACGGCCGGATCGCCGGCCGCTTCGACCGGGGTGCTGCGAGCGAGGAGGCGCTGATGGCCTGCGCCGTCGGCGCCCAGGCGGAGGCGGCGTGATGATGGAGACCTTTGCTCGGCTTAGACCTGCATCAGCGCCGTGCGCCCTTCGACAGGCTCAGGGTGAGGAGATGGGTGTCTTGCACAAGTACGGGCGCCAATTTTCTCGTTGTATCAATGGATTATCCAAAATACCGACGGCCCTGCCATCCTCCATGCTCCTGATCCTGAGCCTGTCGCCAAGGCGCCTTGGGGGACGCACCCGCGCCTGTGCAAGCCACTACCCTGCAAAGGCCGCCAGGATGAGGCTTTTCTTTATGCCACAAAGACTTGTCCTCATCCTGAGCTTGTCGAAGGACGCACCCTGCCTGTGCAGGCCGCTTCGCCTTCGCGCCCTGGAACAGCCACGATGAGCCCGGCGGAGGAGAGGGTGGAGGACCTCGCCGGTTCGGATGCGCGCGGCTGGCGCCGGCTGCTCAGGCGTTCGGCCGCCTTGCGCACGTCCGGGCTGATCTGGGTGCTGGTGGCGATGTGCGTCGCCGCCGCGATCATCTCGCCGGCCTTCCTCAACACGTTCAACATCATCAACGTCGCCCGCCAGGTCGCTCTGTTCGGCATCGTCTCGGTCGGCATGACCTTCGTCATCCTCACCGCCGGCATCGACCTTTCGGTCGGCTCGATCGTCGCGGTGGCCGCGGTGGTCTGCGCGATGCTGCTCGACGCGGGCACGCCGATCCCGCTGGTGATCGCCGCCGGACTAGCCATCGGCGCGGCGATGGGGGCGGTCAACGGGATCGGCATCACGCTGGGCCGGGTGCCGCCGTTCATCATGACCTTGGGCATGATGGTGATGGGGCGCGGGCTGGCGATGACCATCTCCGGCGGCCATCCGATCCACTTCCGCGAGGCGGCGGAGAGCTTCGCCTGGCTCGGCCAGGGCAGCTTCGCCGGCCTGCCGGTGCCGGTCTGGGTGTTCGCCGCGGTCTGCGCGCTGGCGATCTTCCTGCTGCGCTGGACCGCCTTCGGCCGCAACGTCTACGCCGTCGGCAGCAACCCCGAGGCGGCGCGGCTGTCGGGCATCAACGTCAAGCTGGTCGTGTTCACCGTCTACGTGATCTCCGGCTTCCTGTCGGCGCTGACCGCGCTGATCTTCATCTCCCGGCTGACCGTCGGCGAGCCGGTGGCCGGGGTCGGGCTGGAGTTGGAGGCGATCGCGATCACCGTCATCGGCGGCACCAGCCTGTTCGGCGGCGAGGGCGGGGTGGTCGGCACCATCCTGGGGGCGGCGATCATCGCCGTGCTCGCCAACATCCTCAACCTGTTCGGCGTTTCGCCCTTCACCCAGCAGATCGTCAAGGGCGCGATCATCGTCGCCGCGGTGCTGTTCGAGATGCACCGCCGGCGCAAGTCTTCCGCGGGCTGACGCGGTCGAAGGGAGGCCGATGCCTCCCGCACACAGGAGGGACGCTATGAAACCAGCACTGACGCTACTGCCGATTCTGCTCGGCGCCACCGCCCTGGCCGGCCCCGCCGCCGCCCAGACCTACACCATCGGCTTCTCCCAGGGCACGATGGAGAGCTCCTGGCGGGTGAACATGGTCGAGGGTAACCGGCTCTATGCCGAACAGAACCTGCCCGATGTCGAGCTCATCATCACCAATGGCGAGAACAACGCCTCCAAGCAGGTCTCGGACGTGGAGAGCCTGCTCGCCCAGGGTGTCGACGTGCTGGTGCTGAGTCCGGTCACCGCCGATGCGCTGACCCCGGTGGTCAAGCAGGCGATGGATGCCGGCGTCCCGGTGTTGACGCTGGACCGCGGCGTCAACACCACGGTCACCGCCCATATCGGCGCCGACAACAAGCTGATCGGGCGCACCGCCGGCGAATATGTCTGCTCCGTGCTCGGCGGCGAGGGCAACGTCATCGAGATCCAGGGCACCGCCGGCGCTTCGGCCACCATCGACCGCCACGACGAGTTCCACGCCGTGCTCGCCGAGCAGTGCCCGGGCGTGCAGGTGGTCGCCGACCAGGTCGCCAACTATGTCCGCGAGCCGGCGATCAAGTTCATGGAGGACATGCTGCAGCGCTTCGGACCCGGCGAGATCGACCTGGTCTACGCCCATAACGACGACATGGCGCTGGGCGCCGTCACCGCGCTGGAGGCCGCCGGCCGCCAGGATGAGGTGATGGTCGTCGGTATCGACGGCGAGGAGGCCGCCTACCAGGCGATCGACGAGGGCCGCATGGTCGCGACCTTCACCTATCATTTCGTGGCTCCCGAGGGCATCCAGTACGCCTATCGCGTGGCCCAGGGGGAAGAGCTTCCGAGCGAGATCATCCTGCCGACTCATCAGGTGACGAAAGAGAACGTGGCCGAATTCCTCGGCACCGGGTTCTAGCGCGGCGGCGATTCCCTGGGGGCATGGCATGCTGAGCCCCGACTGGAGGGACGGGCGCGGGCAACATCGACACTGGCCCGCGTCCGTCCCCTTTTGTCATATAAGAAGACGAGTTGGCGGCCCTCCGCGCGAGTCCCGCCTCGGCCAGGGATCTGAGAAACGGAGAACGACGTGACTGCAGTGGACGCGCTCGACACCCCGGTGGTGACCATCCTGCTCGACCGGCTGGAGGCGAACATCGCGCGGGTGCAGGCGATGGTCGCCGGCCAGGGCATCGCGCTCCGGCCGCATATCAAGACCCACAAGATCCCGCAGATCGGCGCCATGCAGATGGCGGCCGGCGCCGTCGGGCTGACCTGCCAGAAGCTGGGCGAGGTCGCCGCCTTCGTCGATGCGCAAGTCGCCGACGACATCCTGCTGTCGTTCAACATCGTGGGTGAGCGCAAGACCGACCGGCTGATGGAGCTTGCCGCCCGTGTCCGCCGGCTGGCCGTCGTCGCCGACAACCAGACCGTGCTCGAGGGCCTGTCGGCGGCCGGCGTCCGCCATGGCCGCGACGTGCCCTTCCTGATCGAGGTCGACACCGGCTTCGGCCGCAACGGCTGCCAGACGCCGGAGCAGGTGCGCGACCTCGCCCGCTTCGCCGGCCGCAAGCCGCGGTTGAAGTTCGAGGGGCTGATGAACTTCCCCAACAAGGCGCCGGACACCGCCGACTTCGTCGCCCGCGCCGTCGATCTGCTGGCCGCGGACGGGATCGCGGTCCAGGTCGTCTCCGGCGGCGGCTCGCCCGCGCTGCTGACCCTGGAGAAGTTCCCGCAGATGACCGAGCACCGCGCCGGCACCTATGTCTACAACGACGTGATGATGATGCATTCCGGACTGGCCAGCCTCGACGACTGCGCGATGCACGTGCGCGCGACGGTGGTCAGCGTGCCGACCGACGGCCGCGCCGTGATCGATGCCGGCTCCAAGATCCTGACCCGCGAGCAGTATTACGTGAAGGACTTCGGCCGGGTGGTGGAATACCCCGACGCGGTGGTCTCCAACCTCTCCGAGGAGCACGGCATCATCGACCTCTCCCGCTCGGCCGCCAAGCCGAAGGTGGGCGAGGTGGTCAGCATCATCCCCAACCACTGCTGCGTCGTCTCCAACATGGTCGACGAGGTCTACGGCGTCCGCGACGGCCGGGTGGACCTGGTCTGGCCGGTCGCCGCCAGGGGCGCGGTGCAGTAGCGGTCGGCCATCCTCATTTCGTCTGCTCGATCGCCTGCTTCATGGCCCAGGCCTCCGCTATGCTGAGCTTTCGCGGGCCGCAGGACAGAAGGCTGCAGGAGCGGGGATAGCTGCCGTCGATCAGGGATACGCCCCAGAGGAAATCCTCCTCGCTGCTGGCGTCGACGCATAGGCACGGTGAATAGGCGCAATCCTCGTAAAAGTCGCCGGGGCTGAACTCGGAATCGAAGGCGCAAATATCTCTCGGCCTGTCGGTTATGTGGCGCTGAATTCTGCACTTCAGCCGCCACGCATCGGCGACGCTCAGTTTCCGGATCGGGCGGTCCATGGGTCATGCTGCGCGGATGGGACCCATCGATGAGCGAGATTCCCCTGATGCTGTTATCCACAACCCTCTCGCCAACGCAGACACAAGGATGGCCTTGGCTGTCCTTATACAGGTCGCCCGGAGCGTATTGCCCGCCGGTTGGCCGATTCGGACTGTTCTCGCGGTCTGAAGACACGGTGGGGCCTCGAAGCTGCCAAGCAAGTGCGCTGCGATGCGCACGCGCGAATGCGCATCGGGCTTCTATCCATCGCGGCGACTAGGGTCAATCTCGCCGCGGTCATGCGCCCTTGCACCGCCCCGACGGTCGGCGCTAAGGCTGCCTGCGGACTACTTGCAGGAGGACAAATGGCCGACAGCTGGACGATCACCGGTGGCGAGGCGCTGGTCGCGGGGGCTCTCTTGCCCCGGCCGGTGCACATCGCCGAGGGGCGGATCGCGGCCGACTCGACAGCCGGCGCGCGCACCTTCGACGCCTCCGGGCTGCTGGTGCTCCCCGGCATCGTCGACATCCACGGCGACGGGTTCGAGCGCCAGGTGATGCCGCGGCCCGGCGTGGCGTTCGACCTGGAGGTGGCGCTGGCCGATACCGACCGCCAACTGGTCGCCAACGGCATCACCACCGCCTTCCACGGGCTCACCATCTCCTGGGAGCCGGGCCTGCGCAGCCAGGACAATGCCGCCCGCTTCGTCGACGCCATCCACCGGCTCGGCGGCAGCCTCGCCTGCGACACCCACCTTCACCTGCGCTGGGAGACCTTCGCGCTCGACGCCGTCGACGCCGTCTGCGACTGGCTCGGCCGCTCGTCCGGCGCCATCCTCGCCTTCAACGACCACACCACCGGCTCGGCGCTGATGTTCGAGAAGCGCCGCGCCGGGACGATCGACGGCGCCGCCCTGAGCCGGAAGCTCGGCTCCTGGGCGGACCGTGCGGGGCTCGGCCTCGAGGGCTATGAGGACCTGATCGGGCGGATCTGGGCACGGCGCGACGAGGTTCCGGGGGCGATCCAGGCCGTCGCCGCCCGCGCCCGCGCCGCGGGCGCGGTGCTGCTCGCCCATGACGAGGCCTCGCCGGAGGAGCGGGCCCGCTTCCGCGCCCTGGGCGCGGTGTCGTCCGAGTTCCCGATGAACATGGAGACGGCGCGGGCGGCGCGCGAGGCCGGCGAGCACGTGATCATGGGCGCGCCGAACGTGCTGCGCGGCGGCAGCCACTATGGCGCGATGGCAGCGGCAACGGCGGCCGGGGAAGGGCTCTGCTCGGTACTCGCCTCCGACTACTACTACCCGGCGCCCTTGCTGGCCCCGTTCCGGCTGGCCGCCGACGGCGTGCTCGACCTCGCGTCGGCCTGGGCGCTGGTCTCGGCCAACGCCGCCGCGGCCGCGGGGCTGGCCGACCGCGGCACCCTCGATCCGGGCCGGCGTGGCGACGTGGTGGTGGTCGAGGCCGCCGGCCGCAGCGTGCCGCGCGTCGTCGCCACCTTCGTCGCCGGCCGCAAGGTCTACGAGGCGGCCTGACCCGTCGCCGCGAGCCGGTGCGGCTACGTTCGCCTGGCGCACATCGGTACGGCCTGCGGCTTTCCCCCTTCCGGCCGCCGGCGGTGGCGCTAGACTTGCCCCCGCGAGGCTTGCCCGGGGGAGGGAAGGATGCGCACCCAGGTCTGCATCATCGGCGGCGGGCCGGCGGGCCTGTTGCTTGGCCAGATCCTGCAACGGGCCGGCATCGACACGTTGCTGCTGGAGCGGCGCAGCCGGGCCTATGTGATGGCCCGGATCCGCGCCGGCGTGCTGGAGCAGGGGACGGCGGAGATGCTGCGGGCGGCCGGCGTCGGCGCGCGGATGGACCGCGAGGGGCTGGTCCATGACGGCATCTCGCTCGCCTTCGACGGCCGGCAGCTGCGGGTCGACTTCCGCCATCTCACCGGCAAGTCGGTGCTGGTCTACGGCCAGACCGAGCTGACCAAGGACCTGTACGCCGCCCGCGACGCGATGGGCGGGCGGATCGTCGACGCGGCCGAGGACGTGGCCATCCACGACGCCGCCAGCGACGCGCCCTGGGTCGGCTGGCGCAAGGACGGGGTCGGCCACCGGGTCGACTGCGATTTCGTCGCCGGCTGCGACGGCTTCCACGGCGTCAGCCGACGGACGATCCCGGCGGACGCGCTGGCGGTGTTCGAGCGGGTCTATCCCTTCGGCTGGCTGGGCGTGCTGTCGGAGACGCCGCCGGTGGACGACGAGCTGATCTACGCCAGCCACCCGCGCGGCTTCGCGCTCTGCTCGCTGCGCAACCCGCAGCTCAGCCGCTACTACGTGCAATGCCCGGCGGACGACGCGGTGGAGGCCTGGCCGGACAGCCGGTTCTGGGACGAGCTGAAGCGGCGGCTGCCGGCGGCGGCGGCCGAGCGGCTGGTGACCGGCCCGTCGGTCGAGAAGTCGATCGCGCCGCTCAGGAGCTTCGTCGCCGAGCCGATGCGCTGGGGCCGGCTGTTCCTGGCCGGCGACGCCGCCCACATCGTGCCGCCGACCGGGGCCAAGGGCCTGAACCTGGCCGCGTCCGACGTCCACTACCTGTCGCAGGCGCTGATCCGCTGGTATGCGGATCGCGACCCGCAGGGGCTCGACGACTACTCCGCGACCGCGTTGCGCCGGGTGTGGAAGGCGGAGCGCTTCTCCTGGTGGATGACCTCGACGCTGCACCTGTTCCCGGAGACCGGACCGTTCGGCCGCCGCATCCAGCTGGCCGAGCTGGACTACGTCGCCGGCAGCGCGGCGGCGCAGGCATCGCTGGCGGAGAACTACGTCGGACTGCCGTTCTGACCCAAGCTGCCGTCGCACCGACCCTTTTCGGCTTGTGAGGATGCCTGCATTTCGCCATCATTTCATGGCGTTCATGTTGCGGGGACTGGGACGAGGCCGCCAAGCCCGCGTCGGGCGTGGTTCGCGGCAAACCATTGGCATCTGCAACGGATGCCAAACAAATGGGAGACGAACCGAGATGCGCATTCCCTCCTTTCTGATTCTGCCTGCCGTCCTGATCGCCGCCACCCTCTCTCTTCCGCTCCAGGCGCAAGAGTTCAATCGCGAGCAAGCCGTCACCTCGGCGGAGATCCGGGCCGGCGGCTTCAAGATCCAGCTGCAGGACGGCACCGTCGTCCAGATCACCGGCGTGACCGTGGCGCAGGGACGGTCTGACTGCCTGATCCATCTGCCCAGCCTGCGGGCGTCCATCGAGACCGGGCTGAGCAACGGCTCGCTGCGACCGATCGGCACCGCTGCGCAATCAGTCAGTCTGCAGGCGAGGATAGACCCCCGGACCGCCGAGCTGTGGTGCGGTGGAGTCGGGGCCGGCTGCACCATCATCATCCAGTAGCATCCCGCCGATTTCCATCCTCTCTTCGGCACCGGAGCGGACCAGCCGCGTCGGTGCCGGATCAAGCGCCATCACAGCGCGCGCGCCACCATCTGCACCGGCGCGATGGTGCCGGCCTGCAGCGTCGTCATCACGTTGCCCAGGCGCTCGGGCGTCGCCGGGCCCATCAGGATGTGCAGGCCGAGCGCCGGCGGGCCGTCCTGCTCGGCCCGGGCGCGCATCTGCTGCCAGAGTGCCAGCGCCAGCTCGCGGCGGTTCTGCTCCTGCTCGATGGCGAACCCGGCGGCAGCCAGCTGCGCGCGGTAGGCCTCGGGCGGTGCGACGAAGCTGGTCTGTTCGGTGGCCGCCCAGGGCATCGGGTAGGGGATCGCGTCGGCCGTCATCCGCATCACCTCATAGACGCCGAACAGGCCGCCGGGCTTCAGCACCCGCCGCGCCTCGGCGAACAGGCCGGCCTTGTCGGCGATGTTCATGCCGACATGGATCAGCGTCGCCCGGTCGAAGCTCGCATCGGGGAACGGCATCGCCAGCGCGCTCGCCTGCCGGAAGCTGGCGCGCTCGGCAAGCCCGCAGCGGGCGGTGAACCCGTTGGCGCAGTCGACGAAGTCCCGGGTCAGGTCGATGCCCTCGACCCGGCACCGGTGCGCCTCGGCGAAGTAGCGGGCGGGCCCGCCGAGTCCGGATCCGATGTCGACCAGCCGCATCTCCGGCGCCAGGTCCAGGTCCTGGGCGAGTGCCACCGTGGCCGGCTTCCAGCCTAGGTGGAACTCGTCGGCGCCGGCCAGGTCGGCGGTCGTCAGCCGGTCGATGTCCTTGCCGGCGGTCTGGAGCGCGTCGAGGATCGCCCGCTCCAGGCCGCCGCGGCGGTAGTGCTCCGCAACCTGCTGCTCGACATCCATTGCCTGTCCCTCCGATGGCTTGGTGTTCCGGCGGTCCGGCGATAGGGTGCAGGACGCAACGGGAGAGCCGGGTGACGCAAGCCTTTTCCATCGACGGCCGCAGCATCGCCTTCGCCGACGCCGGTCCGCAGCGCGGGCCGGTCCTGGTCTACGCCAACTCGCTCGGCACCGACCTGCGGGTCTGGGATGCGGTGGTGCCGCTGCTGCCCGGCTTCCGGCACATCCGCTGGGACAAGCCGGGACACGGGCTGTCCGACCTCGCCGGCGACCGCCCGATCTCGGCCCACGCCGCCGACCTGGCCGCGCTGCTGTACCGGCTGGCGATCCCGCGGGCGGTTGTCGTCGGGCTGTCGGTCGGCGGAATGATCGCGCAGGCGCTGGCGGCGGCCGAGCCGTCGCTGGTCGCCGGCCTCGTCCTCTGCGACACCGCTCACCGGATCGGACCGGCGGAGATGTGGGATGCCCGGATCGCCGCCGTCGCCGACGGCGGGATGGAGCCGATCGCCGACGCGGTGATGGAGCGCTGGTTCTCGACCCGGTTCCGCGCCGATCGCGCGCCCGAGCTGGCCCTGTGGCGCAACATGTTGGTCCGTACCCCCGCCGACGGCTACACGGCGATGTGCCGCGCGATCCGCGACGCCGACCTCACCGAGGCGGCGCGCGGGATCCGGGTGCCGACCCTCTGCCTGGCCGGCAGCGAGGACCTGGCGACGCCGCCGGCGCTTGTCCGATCCACCGCCGACCTGATCCCCAGGGCCGGGTTCCGGGTGATCGACGGGGTCGCCCACCTGCCCTGCATCGAGGTCCCGCAGCTGCTGTCCAGCCTGGTGGCCGGGTTCCTGGAGGACAACCGCCTTGGCTGACCAGTTCGACCGTGACGGCACCCGCACCCGCCGCAGCGTGCTCGGCAACGCCCATGTCGACCGCGCCGAGGCGAACACGACCGCGCTCGACGCGCCGTTCCAGGACCTGATCACCGAGGCTGCCTGGGGCCGGGTCTGGTCGCGGCCGCACCTGAGCCGGCGTGAGCGCAGCATGCTGACGATCGCGCTGCTGGCCGCACTCGGGCATGACGAGGAACTGGCGATGCACATCCGCGCCACCGCCAACACCGGCGCCGGCAGCCTCGACATCCGGGAATGCCTGCTGCACGTCGCGATCTATGCCGGCGTGCCGGCGGCCAACCGCGCGTTCAAGGTCGCCAAGGCGACGCTGGCCGAGATGGCCCGCGCGCAGGAGGAGATCCAGCCATGAGCCCGATGACCGCGCGCGACTGGACCGCGCATCCGCCCTTCCTCCACCCGGACTACAAATCGACGGTCAAGCGCGCGCCGACCCAGCCCCTGGTCAAGGTCCCGGCCACCGAATCCGAGGCGACCGGTCCCGTGTTCGGCGCCGAAACCGTCGGCTCGCTCGATGCCGACCTCACCCGCAACGGGCGGATCAACGGCGAGCCGCTGGGCGAGCGGATCATTGTCGCCGGCCGCGTGCTCGACGAGGTCGGCCGGCCGGTGCCGGGCGCGCTGGTCGAGCTTTGGCAGTGCAACGCCGCCGGTCGCTACGTGCACCGGGTCGACCGCCACGACGCGCCGATCGACCCCAATTTCTTCGGCGCCGGCCGTTGCGTCACCGACGCCGACGGCCGCTACCGCTTCCTCACCGTCAAGCCCGGCGCCTATCCCTGGGGCAACCACGACAACGCCTGGCGGCCGGCGCATATCCATTTCTCGCTGTTCGGCGCCTCGATCGTCTCCCGGCTGGTCACCCAGATGTATTTCCCCGCCGACCCCCTGCTGGCGTTCGACCCGATCTTCAACGGCGCGCCCGAGGGCGCGCGCGACCGCATGGTCTCCCGCTTCGACTTCGCCGTCACCCAGTCCGGCTTCGCGCTCGGCTACACGTTCGACATCGTCCTGCGCGGACCCGCCCAGACCCCGATGGAATAGGCATGCCGAAACAGACCCCGTCCCAGACCGTCGGCCCGTTCTTCGCCTACGGGCTGACCCCGGACCAGTACGGCTACGGCCATCCCGGCATCGCAGGCGGCAGCCTGCGCGACGACACCACGACCGGGCAGCCGATCCGGATCGAGGGCTGCGTCTACGACGGCGACGGCAACACCGTGCCCGATGCGGTGATCGAGATCTGGCAGGCCGATTCCGCCGGACGCTATCCCGGCGCCGGCGGCGCCAACGCCGCGTTCACCGGCTTCGGCCGCTGCGGCACCGGCACCCTGGCCGGCGACCTGTTCGCCTTCGACACCGTCAAGCCGGGTGCTGCCGGCGACGGCCAGGCGCCGCACGTGACGCTGGTGGTGTTCATGCGCGGGCTGCTGACCCATGCCTTCACCCGGGTCTATTTCCCCGAGGATGCGGCGGCGCACGCGACCGACCCGGTGCTGAACGCGGTGCCGGCCGACCGCCGGCAGACCCTGATCGCCGCGCGCCGCAACACGGCGACCGGCCCGGTCTACCGGTTCGACATCCACATGCAGGGCCCGCGCGAAACCGTGTTCCTCGATATCTGAGGGCGGATGGCGATCGCACCCCTCGACTCCGCCCTGTTCGGCCAGCTGCTCTCCGATCCGGAGCTGGCGCCGGTCTTCTCCGACGCCCGGCTGGTCGCCGAGATGATCGCAGTCGAGCGGGCGCTCGCCCGGGCCGAGGGACGACTCGGCGTGATCCCGTCCGCCCATGCCGCCGCAATCGACGCGGCGCTCGACGGATTGGCCGTCGATCCGGCGGCGCTTGCCGCCGGGACAGCGGCGGACGGCGTGCCGGTGCCGGCGCTGGTCAGGGTGCTGCGCGAGGCGGTGGGGGGAGAGGCGGCACAGTGGGTGCATTTCGGCGCCACCTCGCAGGATATCCTCGATACCGCCACCCTGCGTCAGCTCGACGCGGCGCTGACGATCCTGGCCGGCCGGCTCGACCGGGTGATCGCCGCGCTGGCCGCGCTGGCCGACCGCCACCGCGCCACCATCATGATCGGGCGCACCCGCGGCCAGCAGGCGGCGCCGACCAGCTTCGGGCTGAAGGCGGCCGGCTGGCTCGCGCCGCTGCTGCGCCACCGCCGCCGGCTGGCCGAACTCAGGCCGCGCGCGCTCGCGGCGGGGCTGGGCGGCGCGGTCGGTACCCTGGCGGCGCTCGGCGATCGCGGGCTCGCGGTGGCGACCGCTTTCGCCGAAGAGGTCGGCCTGCCGGCAGCGCCGATGCCCTGGCACAGCCAGCGCGACGGCATCGCGGAGGTGGCGGCCTGGGCCGCGTTTGTGTCGGGCTCGCTCGGCAAGCTCGCCCAGGATGTGATCCTGCTCGCCCAGAACGAGGTCGGTGAGGTCCGCGAGGGCTCGGGCGGCGGCTCCTCGACGATGCCGAACAAGTCGAACCCGGTCCGCGCGGAGGCGGTGCTGGCGCTGGCGCGGACCAACGCCGGGCTGCTCGGCCAGATCGGACAGGCGCTGGTCCATGCCCATGAGCGCGACGGTGCCGCCTGGGCGCAGGAATGGCTGGCGCTGCCGCAGATCATGGTCGGCGCCGGCGCGGCGCTGGCCGGGACCGAGCGCCTGCTCGCCGGTCTCGTCGTCGACGAGGCGCGGATGGCGGCGAACCTGGAGGCGACCCGGGGGCTGGTACTGGCCGAGGCCGCGACCTTTGCGCTCGCTGCGCACATGCCGCGGACCGAGGCGCAGGCGCTGGTCAGGTCCGCCTGCGACGACGTGTCCGTGTCCGGCCGGCCGCTGGTCGCGATCCTGCGCGACCGGATCTCGGCGCCGGTCGACTGGGATCGGCTCGCCGATCCGCGGGCCGCGATCGGCGAAGCCGAGGCGCTGGTCGACCGGGTGCTTGCCGAGGTCGTCCGCTGACGCCAGCTTTCGGAGACCGCCATTCTCCCTATCTTTACCCACTCGGGCGAGGATGCCGGCCAATTTCGAATCGCAACGCCTCTGCCGAGGCGCCAGTTGTCGTCGCCGGTGATCGGGACTACCTTCGGCCGCGGATGCGCACGGCCGCGGATCAGCTCCCGGTCCGGCATGTGGGATGAACGTGATTGTGCTGAATGGGACTTTCTGTCGGCCACGCGTCGTGGCCGATGGCTGTTGAGGTGGACGACCGCGAGGAACGGCGGCTGTCGGTGCTCGACCGCAGCGGGCTCCTCGACACGGCGCCGGAATCGGCCTTCGACGACCTGACCCAGTTGGCCGCACGGCTGCTCGGCGTGCCGTTCGCGTCGATCGGGTTGATCGATGCCAACCGCCTCTGGTTCAAGTCGGCGATCGGATTCGGCCGGGAGGCGATCCCGCGCGCCGACGCCTTCTGCGACCATACGGTGCGCGCCGGCGGGCTGCTGGTGGTCGAGGATGCGGCGGAGGACCCGCGCTTCGCCGGGAGCCCCTTTGTCGCGGGATCGCCCCATGTGCGCTTCTACGCCGGCGTGCCGCTGGTGGTCACCGGCGGCTGGGTGCTCGGCGCCTTCGACATCCTCGACACCCGGCCGCGCCGGCTCAGCGAGGGCGAGGTCGAGACGCTGACCATGCTGGCACGGTCGGCGGCGGCGGTGATCGACCTGCGCCTGCGCGAGGCCGACCTGCAGTCGGCGCTGGCGGCGCGCGATGCGGTCGCCCGGGAGCTGGAGATCAAGGCCCGTCACCTGGCCGACGCCCAGCGGATCGGCCGCTTCGGCAGCTGGGAGTATCAGATCGAGAGCGATCGGCTGCGCTGGTCCGACATGGTCTACGAGATCGTCGGCCTCGACCCCTCGCAGGCGCCCTCGCGGGAGCTGTGGAACGCGCTCGTCCACCCGGACGACCGCGCACGGCTGGTGGCGGCGGAGCAAGGGCTTTGGGCGGGTACCGCGCCGCTTGACCTGGAACTCCGCATCGTGCGGCCGGATGGCGACGTGCGCCAAATCTGGTCGCGCGCGGAGCTGGACGTCGGCGATCAGGGCCGCAAGCTCTCCGGGACCACCCTGGACATTACCGAGCGCAAGCGGATCGAGGCCCGGTTGCGGGCCGCCGAGTCCGGCGTCGAGCTGGCCAGCCGGCTTGCCCATATCGGCGCCTGGTCGGTCGACCTCGCCACCGGCGCGGTCGCCTGGTCGAACGAGGTCTACGCCATCCACGAGGTCGAGCCGGGAACCGAGATTTCGGCCGAGGACGGCATCGAATTCTTCGCGCCCGAGTACCGCCAGGGCGCCCGCGCGGCGTTCGATGCCTGCGCCCGCGACGGCGTGCCGTTCGACCAGGAGCAGGAGCTGATCACCGCCAGCGGTCGCCGGATCTGGGTCCGCGGCATCGGCCAGCCGATGCGCGATGCGGACGGGCGGATCGTCGGCGTCCGCGGCGCATTCCAGGATATCGACGCCCAGAAGCGGAACGAGCTGGAGGTCCGGCGGCTGGCGGAGCGGCTGGAAACCACCCTGGACAGCATCACCGATGCATTCCTCACCGTCGACCGGGACTGGCGCTTCACCTACCTCAACGCCGGGGCGGAGCGCGCGCTCGGGCGTTCGCGCACCGACCTGATCGGCCGGAGCATCTGGGTCGAGCTTCCCGAGATCGTCGGCACGCCCTCCGCCGAAAACCTGCAGCGCGCGATGCGGGACGGGATCGCGCTGTCCTACGAAGACGTCTATGCGCCGCTCGGCCGCTGGTTCAGCGGCCGAGCCTACCCGTCCAGCGAGGGTCTGGCCGTCTATTTCCACGACATCACCGAGGCCCGCGCGGCGCGCGAGGCGCTGCGCGACAGCGAGGCACGGTTCAAGCTGGTCGCCCGCGCGACGGCGGACACGGTCTGGGAGCGCGACGTGCGCACCGGCGCGCAATGGTGGAGCGAAGACTTCGCGCAACGGCTCGGCTACGCGGTCGAGGAACTGCCGCCCTGCACCGAGAGCTGGCGCAAGGTCGTCCATCCCGACGACCTCGACCGGGTGGCCACCGTGCAGCAGGCGGCGTTCCGCGACGGCGCCGAGAGCTGGGAAGTCGGCTACCGCCTGGTCCGCCGTGACGGGGAGGTCCTGCACGTCCTCGACCGGGCCTTCCTGATGCGCAACGCCGACGGCGAGGTGATCCGGGAGGTGGGCGGGCTCACCGACATCTCGCAGCGGGTGGAGTACGAGGAGCGGCTGCACCAGGCCCAGCGGCTGGAGGCCATCGGCCAGCTGACCGGCGGCATCGCCCACGATTTCAACAACCTGCTGACCGTGATCCTGGGCAACGCCGAACTGCTGGCCGAAAGGGTGGCCGGGGACGAGCGGTCGCACCGGCTTGCCGAGATGACCGGATCGGCCGCCCAGCGCGGCGCGGAGCTGACCAACCGCCTGCTGACCTTCGCCCGCCGCCAGACGCTGCATCCGAAGGTTGTCGACGTCAACCGGCTGATCGCCGGGATGGACGGCCTGTTGCGGCGCGCGCTCGGCGAGGAGATCGAGTTCGAGATCGTCCGCGGCGGCGGGCTGTGGCATCCGCTGGCCGACCCGGCGCAGCTGGAGAGCGCGATCCTCAACCTGTGCATCAATGCCCGCGACGCGATGCCCGGCGGCGGCCGGCTCAGCATCGAAACCGCCAACGTCCACCTGGACGACAGCTATGCCGCGGACCACGACGATGTCCGGCCCGGCCAGTATGTGATGATCGCGGTGGCCGATACCGGGCTCGGCATGACGCCGGCGGTGATCGCCCAGGCTTTCGAGCCGTTCTATACGACCAAGGGCGTCGGCAAGGGCAGCGGTCTCGGTCTCAGCGTGGTCTACGGCTTCGTCAAGCAGTCGGGCGGGCATGTGAAGATCTATTCGGAGGTCGGCGAGGGCACGGCGGTCAAGGTATACCTGCCCCGTGCCGACGCCGCGGCCGGGCCGCAGCCGGACGCGGCCCGCCAGGCGCAGCAGCATGGCGGGCACGAGCGGATCCTGGTCGTCGAGGACGACGACCTGGTCCGCACCCATGTCACCGAGCAGGTGCAGGCGCTGGGCTACACCGTCGTCACCGCCGCCAACGGACCCGAGGCGATCGCCATTCTGCGCAGCGGCGAGCCGTTCGACCTGCTGTTCACCGACGTGGTCATGCCCGGCGGCATGAACGGCCGCCAGGTCGCTGACGAGGCCCGGCGCCTGCGTCCGGGCCTGCGGGTGCTGTTCACCTCGGGCTATACCGAGAACGCCATCGTCCATCACGGCCGCCTCGACCGCGGGGTTCACCTGATCAACAAGCCGTACCGGCGCCAGGAACTGGCCCGCAAGCTGCGGCTGGTGCTCGACGAGCCTCCCCGGAACGGCGAGGCGGATGGCGGCGGAACGAACGGAGGCGCCAAACCCTAGTGGTGCGACCCAAACTGATGGTACCCATCCGTTCGGGCCGTTCGGGTCGCCCCACTGGTCGGACGTCGCACTGGGGAGGACCGGCGATGCCGCGCATCCTGCTGATCGAGGACGACGACCTGGTGCGGGAATCGATCCAGGCCCAGCTCGAGGCTGCCGGACATGAGGTTGTGCCGGCCGCCCATGGCGGCGAGGGGCTGGCGAAGTTCGAGGGCGGCCGGTTCGACCTTGTGCTCACCGACATCCTGATGCCGAACGTGGAAGGGCTGGAGACGATCAAGCTGCTGCGCTCGCGCGATGCCGGGATTGCGATCATCGCCATGTCGGGCGGGGCGCGGCGGCTGATGGACGCGGCGCCGGTCGATGCCAAGGTCGACATCCTGAAGTTCGCCGATGCGTTCGGCGCCAACCTGACCCTGCACAAGCCGTTCAGCCGGTCCGACCTGCTGCGCGCGATCGACGGCCTGGTCGGCGGCTCGCCCCCGGAACCGACGCACCGGGGCTGATACCGGCTCTGGCCAAGTCCCCCGTCGCTTGCCTGGCGAATCGGCTCGTTGGCCGGTCAACTCTCCATTTCATTCTCGCAACGGCGGTTGCAATCACGGCCGTGGCGCCGGGCTGTCGCGACCGCCAATTCTGCCGTTGACAGCCCTGCCGCTTTGCGAGGACGAAATGGATGACCTTCGTACTGGGGTCCACGATCATTACGGTGATGGCGTGCGCCGATCGTGCCGATGCCCATCGGCCGCTGGCGGACGCCCTGGACGATCCGTGGCCCGCGCTGTGGACTATCCTCGGTTCGATCGCAGCCGCGGTCCTGGTCGGTGTCGGCGGTGGGTTGTCCGTCTAGATCGACCGCTACCGCCGCAGCCGGCCGCCGGGTCGGGTGGCGAGGTCGAACCAGACCGCGAAGCCGAGCAGCAGCGCCTTCACCACCAGCTGGACGAACGAGGACACGTTCATCAGGCTCATGCCGTTGTCGACCACCACCAGTAGCAGCGCGCCGACGATCGCGCCGTAGACGGTCCCGATGCCGCCCCCCAGGCTGATGCCGCCGATCACCGCGGCCGCGATCGCTTCCAGCTCCAGGAACTGGCCCACGGCCGGCGCGATGGCGTTCAGCCTCGCCGTCGTCAGCACCCCGGCCACAGCGTAGATCGCGCCCATGATCACGAAGGAGAAGAAGAGGTTGCGGCGGATGTCGATGCCGGAGAGGAAGGCGGCCTCGCGATTGCCGCCGATGGCATAGAGCTGGCGGCCGAAGATCGTGCTCAGGGTGACGAAGCTCAGCGCGGCTGCCACCGCCAGGGCCACAACCACCGCCATCGGGATGCCGCGGAAGCCGAGTGCGGCGTAGAGGATCACCGCTGCTCCGATTAGCGCGACCACGATCGGCTTCACCAGCCGGCTGGCCGGCATCGCCTCCGGCCCGAACCGCCGCCGCTTCGCCGACCAGCGCCAGGCGGTGACCGCGATCGACACCGCCACCACTGCCACCACCGCCACCACCGACCACTCGTGCGAGATGAAGGATTCGCTGATCGCGACATGGCTCGAGTTCATCGGCGCGTAGGTCGCGGCGTTGGACCAGACATAGCCCACGCCGCGCAGCCCGAGCAGCCCGGCCAGCGTCACCACGAAGGACGGAATGCCCACCCAGGCGACCCAGAAGCCCTGCCAGCATCCGATCGCCAGCCCGACCACGAGCGCGAACGTCAGCGCCTCGACCGTGCCGAAGCCCCATTGGGTCTGCGCTACCGCCGCCGCCAGGCCGGTCAGATAGACCGCGCTGCCGATCGACAGGTCGATCTCGCCCTGGATGATCAGCACTGCCACCCCTGACGCGACCACGATCAGCACCGCGCTCTGCCGCATCAGCTGCGACAGGTTGCGCGACGACAGGAAGATGCCGTCGGTCAGGATGTCGAAGGTCACCGCGATCACCAGCAGCGCGATAATCATGCCGTAGGCGCGCCAGTTGAAGCGCGCGATGCTGCCGACCAGGCCGGCGTCCTGGCGGCCGGGGGTGATGTCGCTCATGCTAGTGGTGTCCTCCCGCAGCATAGCCGACCACCCGCTCCTGCGTCGCTTCGGCGTGCGGCAGGTCGGCGACGATGCGGCCTTCGTTCATGACCAGGACCCGATCGGCGACGCCCAGCACCTCGGGCAGCTCCGACGAGACGAAGATGACGGCGGCCCCTGTGCCGGCCAGCCGGTTGAGCAGATGAAAGATCTCGACCTTGGCGCCGACGTCGACGCCGCGCGTTGGCTCGTCCAGCAGCAGGACGCTCGACTCCGCCGACAGCCACCGCCCGATCAGCGCCTTCTGCTGGTTTCCCCCGCTCAGGGTGTCGATCGACGCTTCCGGCGACGGCGTCTTCACGCCCAGTTCGTCGATGAAGCGCACCGCCCGCTCGCGCTCCAGGTCGCGGCTCAGGATCGGGCCGAGGCTGATCCTGGCCAGGCTGGCCAGGGTGATGTTCATCGCCACGCTGCCGCGCGGTACCATGCCGTCGCGCTTGCGGTCCTCGGTCAGGAAGCCGACGCCCAGCGCCATCATCGCCCGCGGCGAGGACGGGCGCACCGGACGGCCGCCGACCTCGAACCGGTCGGCCTTGAACCGGCCCGGCCAACCGCCGAACAGCCCGGTCAGCAGCTCGGTCCGCCCCGATCCCATCAGCCCGTAGATGCCGACGATCTCGCCGGCCCGGGCCTCGATGTCGGCCGCCTTCACCACGGCCCGGCGCGAATCCGCCGGGTCGTAGAGCGTCAGCCCGCGGACGGCGAGCCGCGGCGCTCCGGGCGTGCGCGCCGCGCGGGGGTACATCTGGCTGATGCTCCGTCCGACCATCATGGTGACGATGTCGGAGGCGCCGAGCGTGCGGGTCGTTTCCGTGCCGACAAGCCCGCCGTCGCGCAGCACGGTGACCGTATCGCTGATCTCCTTCACCTCGTCGATCTTGTGGCTGATGTAGACGGCGGTGATCCCGGTGGCGCGCAGATGGCGGAGCCGGTCGAACAGGATGTCCGTCTCCGCGGCCGACAGCGACGACGTCGGTTCGTCCAGCACCAGCACCCGGACGTCCTTCGACAGCGCCTTCGCGATCAGCACCATCTGCTGCTGTGCTGCGCTCAGGCTCTTCATCGGCGCATCGAACGGCACGTGGATGCCGAGCTGGGCGACGGTGCGCCGGGCATCCTCGTACAGCTGGGTCCAGTCGATCACCCCGCGGCGCGACGGCCAGGCGTTGAGGAACATGTTCTCCGCGACGCTGAGCTCGCCGAGCACCGCCAGTTCCTGCGGGATCATCACCACGCCCGCCGCCTCCGCCTCGCGGATGCTGAGGAAGCGCGCAGGCCTGCCGTCGAGGCTGATCGTCCCCTCGAAGGCGCCGGCCGGATAGACGCCGCACAGGATCTTCATCAGCGTCGACTTGCCGGCGCCGTTCTCCCCCATGACGGCATGAATCTCGCCCCGGGCAACGCCGAGGCTGACGCTGCTGAGCGCCTGGACGCCGCCGAACGACTTGCTGATGTCGGTGGCCTCGAGGAAGGCGGAGGTCATCCGGGCCGGTTCCATACCGGAGCGGTCGGGAGGTGTCTGGCCGAAGCCGGACGCTCCCGACCGCTCGCGGCCTTACTTGCAGTCCGCCGGCACCTCGACCTCGACATAGACGTCCTCGACCGACACCCAGCCGTCGGGCGCGACCGAGGTGATCCACTCGCACATGTTGTCGGCGGTCACGGCCTGCACCGTGACGAAGGCGGAGGGAATGTCGCCGAAGCCGTTCGGCGTGACGCCGTCCGCCGGCGGCTCCTCGCCCTTCGCCAGCATCACCGCCGCGTCGACCGCACGCTCGCCCATCACATCGATGCGGGTCCAGACCGAAAGCGAGATGACGCCCTCGACGATCAGCCGGTCGTTGGTGACGTCGGCGTCGAGGCCGGAGATGTAGGCCTGGCCCTCCAGGCCGCTGCCGCGCACCGCCTGGGCGACGCCGATGGCCATGCTGTCGTTGGAGGTGATGAAGGCGGCGATGTTGTCGTCATGGGCCGAGAGCGCGTTCTCTGCGGTCACCAGCGCCGCCTGGCCCGCCCAGTTCTCGTGCCACTGGTCGGCGACGATGTTGATCTCGCCGGCGTCCGCCAGCGGCTGCAGCATCTCCTCGTAGACTGCCGCGATCTCGCGGGCGACGTTGTTGTCGGGGTCGCCCTTGATCAGCACGTAGTTCGGCGGGTTGTCCGCGCTCGGCGGCGCGAACTCCAGCGCGCCCTGCACCTGCAGCCGGCCGACCTCGGCGTTGTCGCGGGTCAGGAAATAGGCCACGTCGGCGTCAGGGATACCGATGTCGTAGGCGATCACCGGCACGTCCGATTCCGCCGCCGCCGTCACCAGGCTGCCTGCGGCGCGGTCGTCCACCGCGACGATGATCAGCGCGTCCACGCCGAGGCTGAGCAGGTTCTCGACCTGCGACGACTGCGCCAGGGGGTCGTCGTTCGCCCACTGCACCTGCAGTTCGGCGCCGAGCTCGTCGGCGCGCGCCTGCATCGAGGCGACATCGAACGCCCAGCGCGGCTGGGTCTGCGTCCGCATCGCGACCCCGATGACGATGCCCTCCCCATCGAGGTCCTGGGCGCTCACCGCGCCGCCGGCACCGGCGCCGACAGTCAGGGCGAGCGTGAACAGTCCGAGTCTGGAAATCATTCGCATGGGCGAGTCCTCCGAGTGGTTCCGTTTCCGTGACAACCGCCGCCCCTCCGTCTCGATCGGGAGGCATCCCGGTTACCTGCCTGCGATGGCATGCCGAAACGTTTAGATAAGTAAGGCATGGGCACGGGCCGCTTGGCAAGCACCGTTTGCAGCGTCCGCCCTTGCCTGCCACGGCTCGTTTCGACAATCCTGCGGCGGGGAGGAGCCATGGACGAGCACGACTTTCCAGCCGATGGCGGGTGCACCTGCCGTGCGGTGCGCTACCGGATGACCAGTCGGCCCCTGTTCGTCCATTGCTGCCATTGCCGCTGGTGCCAGCGGGAGACCGGCGCGTCCTTCGCGCTGAACGCGATGATCGAGGCCGACCGAGTGGCGCTGCTGGCCGGCGGGCCCGAACTGGTGCCGACCCCGACCCCGACCCTGAGCGGCCGCGGCCAGAAGATCTGGCGCTGCCCGGCCTGCCGCGTCGCGCTGTGGAGCAACTATTCCGGCGCCGGCGACAAGGTCCGCTTCGTGCGCGTCGGCACCCTGGACAACCCGGACCTGCTGCCCCCCGACATCCACATCTTCACCG
>JBHJOG010000149.1:0-3740 GCA_050329975.1 Alphaproteobacteria bacterium
AGGTCCGGTTTCACCCCGAAGAAGGCGGGCGACCACAGCACCAGGTCGGCCAGTTTGCCGACCTCGATCGAGCCGATCTCATGCGATATCCCGTGGGCGATCGCCGGGTTGATGGTGTATTTCGCGATATAGCGGCGAACGCGGAAGTTGTCGTTGTCGCCCCGCTCTTCGGTCAGGCGGCCGCGCTGCCGCTTCATCTTGTCGGCGGTCTGCCAGGTACGGATCAGCACCTCGCCGACGCGGCCCATCGCCTGGCTGTCCGATGCGATGATCGAGAACGCGCCCATGTCGTGCAGGATGTCCTCGGCGGCGATCGTCTCCTTGCGGATCCGCGACTCCGCGAAGGCGACGTCCTCCGGGATGTTCGGATCGAGGTGGTGGCAGACCATCAGCATGTCGAGATGCTCGTCGATGGTGTTCACCGTGTAGGGCCGTGTCGGGTTGGTCGACGACGGGATCACGTTGAGCTCGCCGCAGACCTTGATGATGTCCGGTGCGTGGCCGCCGCCGGCGCCCTCGGTGTGGAAGGCGTGGATGGTGCGCCCCTTGAAGGCGGCGATGGTGTGCTCGACGAACCCGCTCTCGTTCAACGTGTCGGTATGGATCATCACCTGGACGTCCATGTCGTCGGCGACGCCAAGGCAGCAGTCGATCGCGGCCGGTGTGGTGCCCCAATCCTCGTGCAGCTTCAGCGAACAGGCGCCGCCCAGCACCTGCTCGACCAGCGCCTGCGGCTGCGAGGCATTGCCCTTGCCCGAGAAGGCCAGGTTGACCGGGAAGGCCTCCGCCGCCTGGATCATCCGTCCGAGATGCCATGGGCCGGGCGTGCAGGTGGTGGCGTTGGTGCCGGTCGCCGGTCCGGTACCGCCGCCGAGCATGGTGGTGACGCCGGACATGATTGCATCGTCGATCTGCTGCGGGCAGATCATGTGGATGTGGGCGTCGAAGCCGCCGGCGGTCAGGATCTTGCCTTCGCCGGCGATGGCCTCGGTGCCGGGTCCGACGATGATCGTGACTCCCGGCTGGACGTCGGGGTTTCCGGCCTTGCCGATGCCGGCGATGCGTCCGTTCTTCAGCCCGACGTCGGCTTTGTAGATCCCGGTGTGGTCGACGATCAGCGCGTTGGTGATCACCGTGTCGACGGCGCCGTCGGCGCGCGAGACCTGGGACTGGCCCATGCCGTCGCGGATCACCTTGCCACCGCCGAACTTCACCTCCTCGCCATAAATGGTGTGGTCCTTCTCCACCTCGATGACGAGCTCGGTGTCGGCGAGCCGCAGCCGGTCGCCGGTGGTGGGGCCGAACATGTCGGCATAGGCGGCGCGCCCGATGGTTGCCGGCATGGTCAGATCTCCCGGTCCAGCGGGCCCATCACCTGCTGGTTGAATCCATGGACCTCCCGCTTGCCAGAATAGGGCACCAGGGTCACCTCGCGGGTCTGGCCTGGCTCGAAGCGGACGGCGGTGCCGGCGGCGATGTCGAGCCGCATGCCGCGCGCCTGCTTGCGGTCGAACTTCAGCGCCGGATTGGTCTCGGCGAAGTGATAATGGCTGCCGACCTGCACGGGCCGGTCGCCGGCGTTGGCTACGCTGAGCGTCACCGCCGGTTGACCGGCGTTGAGCGTGATCTCGCCCACGGCCGGAAACAGTTCTCCCGGGATCATCATCGGCCCGGTCCTCAAGCGCCGAACGAGAGCGCCACGCCGGCGACGGCGAGCCCGGCGCCGACGGCACGCACCACGGTGCGCCAGACGGCCTCGCGCGAGAACATGGCAAGCCCGATGCCTGCCGCATGCAGCGCGGCGGTGGCCAGCGCGAAGCCCAGGCCGTAGAGCAGCGCGGTGCCGGCCTCAGGCGCCTCGGAGCCGTGGGCATGGCCGTGAGCGAGGGCGAAGACGCCGACAATCGCCGCACCTGCGGCCAGCGGCAGGTTGGCCGCGATCGCGACCAGCAGTCCGAGCACGACGATCGAGGCCAGGATGCCCGGCTCGACCAGGGGCAACTCGATGCCCGCCATGCCGAGCGCGCCGCCGGCGACCATCACGCCGACGAACACGCAGGGCCAGAGCCAGATCGCCTTGCCGCCCTTGAGCGCTGCCCACAGGCCGACGGCGACCATCGCCAGGATGTGGTCCAGCCCGCCGACCGGGTGGCCGAGGCCGGCCATGAACGAGGAGGTCTCGCCGACCCCGGTGTGGGCCAGCGCCGGGGCGGCGGTGAGTGCGATGGCCGTCAGCGCGATGCCGGCGGCAGCAAAGGGTCGGTTCATCTCGGGTACCTCCTCAGCATTCTTGGATCTGCCCGACCATCAACGGATCGGGTTGTGGACGGTTACCAGCTTGGTGCCGTCGGGAAAGGTGGCCTCGACCTGGACGTCGTGGATCATCTCGGCGATTCCCTCCATCACCTGGCCTCGGCCGACGACATGGGCACCGGCCTCCATCAGGTCTGCGACCGTGCGACCGTCACGCGCGCCCTCGACCACGAAGTCGCTGATCAGTGCGATCGCCTCGGGATGGTTCAGCCTTACGCCGCGCTCCAGCCTGCGGCGGGCGACCATCGCTGCCATCGAGACCAGCAGCTTGTCCTTCTCTCGCGGAGTCAATTGCATCCCGCTTCCCCCTGTCCCCTCTCAAATCAGCCACGGCCGGGGCGGGGTGAGTCCGTCTCGCAAGCATCCCATGACCTGCAGCACGGCCGCCCGCAATGTCGCCCCCGACTCCGCGATCATACGGCTGACCAGCACGCCGTCATAGGCGCTCGCACCGCCGCGCACGCCGGGCGCTCCGCCCATGATCTTGCGGACAGCGGCGAGACGGTCCCCCGCGTCCGGCGCCACATGCAGGACCAGGGCCAGGCCTGCCGCTCCCGCCGCCGTCGCGGGTTGGCCGAGTGTCGCCTGGATCGGGCCGGCGAGCCGGGTCGCGTCGGCGAAGACCAGGCGGCCGTCGCGGACGATGCGCCAGCTGTCGGCGATTGTCCCGGACTCGACGGTCTCCCCCATGGCCGTGCGGCCGAACACGATCAGTTCGGTCGCTGTCAACGTGGCATCGGCGGCCATCGCCACCTGTGTTCGCCGGTGGAGCGCGCCGCGGTCGAACAGGATGGTCTCCTGGGGCAGCCAGTCCAGCGTCGTCCCCGGGGACAGCGAGATCGCGTTGTCGATTTCGGCGACGCCGGCGGCGCTGCGGTAGATCTTCTCCGCTGCCTGGCTGGTCAGGACCGCGCGGGCACCTTCGGTGAGGGTGGCGCGGACGTGGAAGCGGTCGCCGCCGGTGAGCCCGCCCGCAGTGTTGATCAGGATGCCGCATGGATGCGGCACACCGTGTTGCCGCGGCATCCGCACCCGGCCGCAGCCCGACTGATAGGCCCGCACCAGCCGGGTCACCGCCCCGTCGCCGCGGAACCCGATCTCGACCAGGCCAGCCGAGCGCTGCATCCTCTGCCCGGTTTCCAGGCAGCCGGGGCCGGCGCTTGCCCAAGGATCGACCGGCGCCGCGAAGCCGGTGCCATGCCGGGTCTGGAAGGCCGCGACGGCCGGGTGGGAGGTCATGGGCGGAAGTCTTGCTGCATTGTTTTGTCGCCTCGCAGCAAGAACGATACCATATCAGCCGCCGAGTGCCAGGAGCCGCGCCATGGGACGCCAGATCGAGATCGTCGACGTATCGCCCCGTGACGGCCTGCAGAATGAGGCGCTGCTGTCGACTCAGACCAAGCTGGCGCTGATCCGCCGCCTTGCCG
>JBHJOG010000150.1:0-3417 GCA_050329975.1 Alphaproteobacteria bacterium
CGCGCGGTGCAGCACCTGCAGCGGGTCGGGCATTTCGAGTTCGGGGTCGACCGCCGGCCCATCAACACCGGCGACGCCAAGGCCGTCGAGGAGATCACCGAGCTGTGGCGGCGCGGCGAGGAGGTTCGTGGCTGGGCGCGCTATTGGGCAACGGTCCACGGCTATCTGGCCGACCTCTTGGACCGTGACGCCGACGTTGCGGCGCGCAGCAAGTTGGTACGCTACGAAGCGCTGTGCGGAGCGCCGGTGCGGGTCATCGCCAGCGTGCTGGACCATTGCGCGCTGCCTCGCGACGGCGCCGTTCTCGACCACGCCGCGCACCACATCCACTTTCCCAGCTACTACCGGCCCCGCTTCTCCGAGCAGGACCTGGCGACGATCGCCGAGGAGACCGCCGCCGTGGCCTGCCGCTTCGGCTATCATGCCTGCGATATCGAAGCCGTGCCGCAGGACGCCGATCATCGCGCGGTGGCTGTCGGCCGCTAGACGCGCTAGCCTGCCCCGCTCGACGACAGGGAGCAGGGTACGGCATGAGCCGGATCGACGGACTTGAGCGGCGCTCGGCGGCGGCGGTGGGACGTGCCATCGCAGGCGGGCTTGATCCGGTGGAGGTGGCGGACTTCTTCCTGGAGCGGATCGCCGCGGCGGGTGACGCGGCCGTGTTTCTGGCGGTGTGTCCCGACCGGGCCAGGGCGGAGGCGGAGGCGAGCCGTCGACGGCACACCGCCGGCCGTCCGCTGGGCCCGCTGGACGGCGTGCCGGTGGCGTGGAAGGACTTGATCGACGTTGCCGGCACAAGGACGACAGCCGGCTCACGCCTGTTGCGCGACGTGGCGCCGGCTCAGGATGATGCGCCCGTGGTCGCCAATGCGACGTCCCTGGGGATGGTGAGCCTGGGCAAGACCAATCTGACCGAGTTCGCCTATTCCGGCCTCGGCCTCAACCCGTCTTTCGGCACCCCGGCCAACCCGCACGACCCTGCGACGCCGCGGGTTCCCGGCGGCTCCTCGTCCGGATCGGCGGTTGCGGTCGCCCGGGGGCTGGTGCCGGTTGCGATCGGCACCGACACTGGGGGCTCGGTGCGGATTCCGGCGGCGTTCAACGGCCTGGTCGGATACAAATCCTCGGAGGGGCGGATCCCGAAAGCCGGCATCATGGCGCTGTCGCCGACGTTGGACAGCGTCGGCCCCCTGGCGCGGTCGGTCGAGGACTGCATCCTGCTCGATGAGGCCCTGCGCGGCGTCACCGCCCCCACGCTGCATCTCCCCGAGCCCTCCTCCTTGCGCATCGTCGTCGCGCCCAACGTGGTCGAAGACGGGCTGGACGACGCCGTCGGCGCCAACTTCGAGGCCTCCCTGGCCCGCTTCTCCCGGGCGGGAGCGACCATTGTCCGTCGTGCGCTGCCGATGTTCGACGCGATGGTCGAGGTTACCGCCCGCCACGGCTCGCTCACCGCCGCCGAAGCCTATTGGGTGCACCGCGAGCGAGTGGACGGCCCCGACGTGGGACAGATCGACCGGCGGGTGGTGGCACGCATCATGGGTGGCAAGCGCATGTCCGCCCTCGACCTGATCGCCGTTCAGCAGCAGAGGATCGCGCTGACCCGCGCGTTGCTGGCCGTCCTGGACGGCGCTCTCCTCGCGATGCCGACGGTACCGCACGTGGCGCCGTCGATCGCGCCGCTGGAGGCGGACGACGACCTGTTCCACCGCGTCAACCTCAAGACCCTGCGCAACACCATGCTTGGCAACTTCTTCAACCTGCCCGGTCTGGCGCTGCCGAACGGGACCGGCGATGCCGGTATGCCGACCAGTATCCTTGTCAGTGCCCAGGGCGGGGAGGATGATCGCCTCCTCGCTGCCGCTCTGGTGCTGGAGCGCTGCCTGACGCCGTGACGACCCTGCGAGGTGTATCCGAGTGGTTCTGGCGGTCCTCGGCCGGGCCGGTGGCCCGTTTGACCTTGAGCTGGTAGTCGGCCTCCCGGACGCCGAACGAGCGGTTCGCTCACTCCCGACCAACGACCGCGGCTGGCTCCGAGCGAGCCGCAGCCATTGGATCTGTGGGTGCGCGCAGCAGCGCTGAGAACTGCACGCTCTGGTGGAGTCACAAATGCCCAGCCCAGAAAAGTGCCCAATTTGGGTGAAATGCCTACCTAATTTGGTTGATCGCAAACAATTTTTGTAAAAGTGGTGTAATCCAGGAAAGCATGATACGGCCACTACTATTCTGCTCGTGCATTGATAACGATTATTAACGCAACCAAAATAGTTCAGAACATTTACGGCGTACTGCCTGAAATGAAGATGAATTGTGATGAGGCGAATTCAAGTCATAGTTAGAAATTGGTAATAGAATGGAATGGTGGGAGTCATTGTGAAGCCTTCGCCGGATTTGTGATAATCTGCACATTGACAGAAAACTAACCTTTCTGTAGTGGTCCGATCTGCTAGGTACATGCGAATTCAGCAAGGTCCGATAGTCTGGACCCTTTGGCTCAATACCTTGCGCAGAGAGGCGAGAGATGAGCGGACAGCCCCCCCACTGCCCAGCCAGCAATTCCGATGGGGCTGCCCCTCGGCTATCGTCGGAGACGGCGGAACGCCGCCGGCAACGTTTTGCTTTGCGGGCGACGTCTGCGATCACCTCGGTTGCGGTGGTTGGGTCGAGCCTGCTGTCGAGTGCGGCCTATGCGCTGCCGCAGGGCGGGACGGTGATCGAGGGCGACGCCACGATCTCTTATGGCGAGAACTCGGTGGTGATCAACCAGGGGTCGAGCCACGTCATCATCGAGTGGCAGTCGTTCGACATTGCGGCGCACGAGAGCGTGCATTTCGACCAGGCGGCATTCATGGCGGCGCTGAACCGGGTGCTGTCGGGCGAGGCATCGGTGATCCTGGGCTCGCTGACCGGGGCGGGCTCGATCACGCTGGTCAACCCGGCCGGGATCGCCTTCGGGGCGGGCGCGCATGTGGACGTGGGCGCGATCACCGCGTCGACGCTCGACATCCTCAACCAGAACTTCATGGCCGACCAGCTGGTGTTCGACCAGTACGACCCGGCCTTTGCGACGGCGAGTGTGACCAACGCCGGCACGATCACGGTCGCCGACCAGGGCCTGGCCGCGCTGGTCGGGCCCGGGGTCGCCAACAACGGGCTGATCCAGGCGCGCACCGGGGCGGTGGTGCTGGCCTCGGGCACGGCGTTCACGGTCGACTTCTACGGCGACGGGCTGATCAACTTCGCGGTGACCGGGGCGACCGAGGCAGCCCCGGTGGACGCCTACGGCAACCCGCTGGACGCGCTGGTCTCCAACTCGGGCCAGATCTATGCCGACGGCGGCACGGTGATCCTGGCGGCCGAAGCGGTCGGCGGCATCGTCGACCACGCGATCAACATGGACGGGGTGATCCAGGCCCG
>JBHJOG010000151.1:0-3935 GCA_050329975.1 Alphaproteobacteria bacterium
GGGGATGGCGGCCGGCCTGGTGCCGGTCGCCACCGACGTCGGCGATGCGCGGCTGCTGGTCGGGGACGCCGGTTTCGTGGTTCCGCCGCGCGATCCCGATGCCCTTGCCGCGGGGCTGCGCGCGGCCGCGGAGGCCGCCCGCGCAGGCGGGGGCGCAGCGGCCCGGGACCGCATCGTCGGCGCCTTCGCGCTGCCGATCGCCCTTCGCGCCTTCCGCGACCGCTACGCGGCGCTGGCCGGGAGGCCGGCGGACGACCGGACTCAGCCAGGGATGCGGCCGGCGAGGACCTCGGCGTAGAGCGCCGCGTCGACGTTGCCGCCGGAGAGCACCACGGCCACCGTCCTGCCGGCACAGTCGAGCTTGCTGGAGAGGGCCGACGCCAGCGCCACCGCGCCGCCCGGCTCCACGACCAGTTTCAGGGTGTCGAACGCCACCCGCATCGCCTCGGCGACCTCCGCATCGGTGACGACGAACCCGCCGGCAACCAGCCGGCTATTGATGGCGAAGGTGGTCTCGCCCGGCGTCGGCGTCATGATCGCGTCGCAGATGGTATGGGCCTGCGGGTCGTTGCCGAGCCGCCTGCCGGCCGCCAGCGAGCGCACGGTATCGTCGAAGCCGGCAGGCTCCGCGGCGTAGACCGCCGTGCCGGGCAGGCAGGCGTCGACTGCGGTGGCGACTCCCGCCGTCAGCCCGCCGCCACCGGTGCAGACGATCACCGCATCGAGGGCGATCCCGGCCTCGGTGACGTCCTCCGCGATCTCGAGTCCGACCGTACCCTGGCCAGCGATCACCCGCAGGTCCTCGTAGGGGCGAACGAGCGTGGCGCCGGTCTCCACCTGGATCCGGGCGGAGACCGCTTCCCGGTCCTCCTCCGGCCGCCGGTAGGTGACGACCCGGGCGCCATAGGCCTCTGTGTTCGCCCGCTTGATCGCCGGGGCGTCGTGCGGCATCACGATCGTCGCTGGCATGCCAAGGAGCTGGGCTGCCGATGCAACCCCCTGGGCATGGTTGCCGGAGGAGAAGGCGAGCACGCCCTTCGCCCGGTCCGCCGGCGCGATCTGGCTGATCGCGTTGTAGGCGCCGCGGAACTTGAACGACCCGGTGCGCTGCAGCACCTCCGGCTTGACCAGCAGCCGGCCGCCGATGCGGGCATTGAGCAGCGGCGATTCCAGCAGCGGCGTCCGCACCGCCTTGCCGGCGAGACGGCCGGCAGCCGCACGGATGTCGTCGAGGGTGACCGCCGCGATGACGTCGAGCTCTGTCATGCCAGAATCCGTTCCAGGTGCGCGAGCAGGCAGTCCACCTCCTCGTCGGTGTTGTAGTGGGCGAGCCCGATGCGCAGGACGCCGCCGGAATCGGCGAGGCCAAGGCAGGCGATCGGCTCCAGCGCGTAGTTGTGCCCGCTCCACAGGAAGATATTCTCCTCGCCAAGCGCGCGGGCAAGGTCTGCTGGGTCGTGGCCGTCGGCGGTGATTGAGACCGTCGGCACCCGCCGGTGCAGGGCGTTGGCGCCGGTGATGCCGCGCACCCGCACCGCGGGCAGGCGCTGCAGACCATCGAGCAGGCGGCGGGTCAGCCCGTCCTCGTAGCGCGCCAACCAGTCGAGCGCGGCATGGACCAGCGCGGTTGCTTGGCGCTTGCCTGCGTGGGCGGCGCGGATCTCGGCCGGCGCCAGCGCAGCGCCGACCCATTTGAAGTAGTCGACCGCGCCGGTGACCCCGGCGATGCCCTCGTGGTTCTGGGTGCCGGTCTCGAACTTCTCCGGTGCGCTGTCGCCGGCCGGGCGGACCTTGTAGGCGGGGATCTCCTCAAGCAGCGCGCCGCGTCCCCACAGCACGCCGACATGGGTGCCGAAGAACTTGTAGGCCGAGCAGACCAGCAGGTCGCAGCCGATCCCGGCCACGTCGATCGGCCGGTGCGGCGCCAGCTGCACCGCATCGACAAACATCAGCGCGCCCGCCGCACGGGCCTTGCGGCTCATCGCCGCCACGTCGTTGATCGTCCCCAGGCAGTTGCTGGCATAGCCGACCGCCACCAGCCGGGTCCGCTCGCTCAGCACCCGGTCAAGGGCATCCTCGGCGAACTCGCAGGCCTCCGGGTCGAAATCGATCCACTTCACGACCAGCCCGCGATCGCGCGCCATCAGCACCCAGGGCGTGACGTTGGCGTCGTGGTCCATCCGGCTGAGCACGATCTCGTCGCCCGGCTGAAAGCGGGACGCCAGGCAGCGCGAGATGTGAAGGGTCAGCGTCGTCATGTTGGCGCCGAACACGATCTCGTCCGGCGAGGCCGCATGCAGCATGTCGGCCATCGCCAGCCGCGCCTCCGCCAGCACCCCGTCGGCGGCCATCGAGGTCCGGAACGCGCCGCCCAGGTTGGCGTTCGCCTCGAGCAAGGTGCCGGCCACGCGGTCGATCACCCGCTGCGGCACCTGGGTCCCGGCCGGGTTGTCGAAATAGATGCGCCGGCGGCCGTTGTCGACGATGGCCAAGGCGGGAAACTGATCGCGGATCGCCGCGATCGGAAAACCGGTCATGCGTGCACCAGCTGAAGGGTCACAGGCGAGGCGCGCCGGCCCCGGTCAGGATCCGCCCCGCCCCAGGTCGGTGAGGATCGAGCCGTTGGTCGGCGCCTGGCCGAGACGTACCCGATACAGCTGGGCTCCTTCAAGCACCCGCTGCACGTAATTGCGGGTCTCGCTGAACGGGATCATCTCGATCCAGTCGATCGGATCGACCGTCGCCGTCCGGGGGTCGCCGTAGGTCCCGATCCAGCTGCGAACCCGGTTCGGCCCTGCGTTGTAGCCGGCGATCGCCATGATATAGGAGCCGGCGAACTCCTCGATCCGGTTGTTCAGGTAGGTGCTGCCGAGCAGCATGTTATGGCCGATGTCCGTGGTCAGCCTGGACGTGGTGTGGGAGATGCCGAGCGTGTTGGCGACCGTCTGCGCCGTCTGCGGCATCAGCTGCATCAGGCCGCGCGCGCCGGCGCTGCTGACCGCCGCGATGTCGAAGCCGCTCTCCTGGCGGATGATGCCGTGGATCAGCGACGGTTCGACCGGGGCCAGTCCCGCCGGCAGCGGCAGGACCGGATAGCCCTCGTAGAGCACGGTCGCGCTCCGTCCCGCCCGGCGTGCCGCCCACACCGCCAGGTCCATCCGCCCCATCTCGCTGGCCAGGCTCGCCACCTGCTGGTAGTGGCGCGGGTCGTCGGCCATGTTCATCAGGGCCCAGGTGAACGACACCACATATTCCGGCTGGTTCAGGGCCGTCATCAGCGTGACCGCCCGGGCAATCTCGCCGTTGCGGAAGGCCGCCACCTCCTCCGGAGACAGCGGGTGCGGCCCTGCAGGCAGCACCAGCGGTGCATTGGGATCGAGTTCGGCGGCGGCCAGCTGCCCGTAGAACACATGGGTGAACTGGGCTGCGACGCCGTACCACTGGCGGGCGGACGCCGTTTCGCCCATCGCGGCCATCGCGCGCGCAGCCCAGTAGGCGCCGCGCGAGACACTGATCGGTGCCTCGGCCTCGGCGTAGAGGCGCATGAAGTGGTTGAGGGCGGTGCGCGGATCGTTGAGGCGGCGCAGGGCGAGCCAGCCCGCGACCATCTCGGCTTCCATGTACTCCACGCCGCCTGCCATGCGGTGATCCGCCGCCAACTGGTAGGCCTCGCCGTAGCGGGCGTCCCGGATCAGCCGCCGGACGATGATTCCCCGCTCGGTCCACCAGGCCTCGGTATGGGCGGGATCGATCGGCTGGATCGCCAGCAGCTCGCGCGCGCCGGCGTCGAGCTCTGCCTGGCGCCGGAAGCGCAGCCGCTGGTAGACCAGCCCCGCATTGTTCAGCAGCTCGGCGGGCACGGCGGCAATGGCGGCATCGACGCCGGCCTCGCCGCGCGCGAGCCTGAGGCGGGCGGTGGCCAGCGCCCGCCAGCC
>JBHJOG010000152.1:0-13669 GCA_050329975.1 Alphaproteobacteria bacterium
GGCACCAGGATCGTCGCCTTGATCCACGGCTCCTCGATGCGGGCGATCCGCACCACCTCGGGATAGTCGGCCGGGTTGTGCAGCGTCATCATCGCGCCGCTGGTCAGGTGGATCCGGTAGACGACGCTGGGCGCAGTGGTGATCAGGTCCAGGTCGAACTCGCGCTCCAGCCGTTCCTGGACGATCTCAAGGTGCAGCAGCCCGAGGAAGCCGCAGCGGAAGCCGAAGCCCAGCGCCGCCGACGTCTCGGGCTCGAAATGGAAGCTGGAATCGTTCAGCGCCAGCTTGGTCAGGCTGTCGCGCAGATCCTCGAACGCGCCGGCATCGGTGGGGAAAAGCCCGCAGAACACCACCGGTACCGAAGGCTTGAAGCCCGGCAGCGGCGTGGTCGACGGCCGCTTGGCGTCGGTGAGCGTGTCGCCGACCTTGCAGTCGGCGACCGACTTGATCGAGCCGGTAATGAAGCCGATCTCGCCCGGGCCCAGCGCCTCGACCAGCACGCCCTTCGGCGTCAGCACGCCCACCCGGTCGATGTCGTGCACCGCCCCGGTGGCCATCATCTTCAACCGGGCGCCGCGGACGAGCCGGCCCTCGCGCACGCGCACCAGCGCCACCACCCCGAGATAGGCATCGTACCAGCTGTCGACCAGCAGCGCCTGCAGCGGCGCTGAAGCGTCGCCCTTCGGCGCCGGCAGCCGGTTGACCAGCGCCTCCAGCACGTCCTCGATGCCTAGCCCGGTCTTGGCCGAGATCAGCACCGCCTCGCTGGCGTCGAGCCCGATCACGTCCTCGATCTGGGTCCGCACCCGGTCGGGCTCGGCAGCCGGCAGGTCGATCTTGTTGAGGACCGGCACGATCTCGTGGTTGGCGTCGATCGCCTGGTAGACGTTCGCCAGCGTCTGCGCCTCGACGCCCTGGCTGGCGTCGACCACCAGCAGTGAGCCCTCGCAGGCGGCGAGCGAGCGGCTGACCTCGTAGGAGAAGTCGACGTGGCCGGGGGTGTCGATCAGGTTGAGGACATAGTCCTCGCCGTTGCGCGCGGTGTAGCGCAGCCGCACCGTCTGCGCCTTGATGGTGATGCCGCGCTCGCGCTCGATATCCATCGAATCGAGGATCTGGGCGCGCATCTCGCGCTGGTCGACGCCGCCGCAGCGCTCGATCAGACGGTCGGCGAGTGTGGACTTGCCGTGGTCGATGTGGGCGATGATCGCGAAGTTGCGGATGTGGGCCAGGTCTGTCATTGCTGGTGCCGGTCGAATGCCATGGTTGGAAGTGCCGGACTCATCCGGCAAGGCGTCCTAATGCCTGAAAAGCGCGGCGGGCGAAAGGGCGCCCTGCATTGCCGGGGCCGCCGCCAGCAGCACATCGCGCTGGATTGTCGGCCACGATGCCTTAAATAGTGGCGCGCGTCACATGCTGCACGCCCGGCCTGTGCGACAATCGTCGCCGCATCCCTCCGGGCCTGCCTCCCGCAGCTGCCCGGCGCCACGCACATCTGCCGCACCTGGAGCCATCCCGGATGAACATCTCCTCCTCGCCGCTCGCCGGCCAGCACGGCGCCGCAGTCGCGATGCCGACCAACGCCATCGAGGCGGACGGGCTGACCAAGGTCTATCGGCGCAAGAAGGAAAGCGACGTGCGGGCCCTGGACGATGTGAGCCTGACGGTGCCGCGCGGCTCGATCTTCGGCCTGCTCGGCCCCAACGGGGCGGGCAAGTCGACCTTCATCAACATCTTCGCCGGTCTGGTCCGCAAGACCGCCGGGCGCGGCGCGGTCTGGGGCGTCGACATCGACCGCAATCCGCGCCAGGCGCGGGCAGCCATCGGCGTGGTGCCGCAGGAGCTGCACATCGACCCGTTCTTCACCCCGCGTGAGGCGCTGGAGGTGCAGGCCGGGCTCTACGGCGTCCCCCCGGCCGAGCGGCAGACCGATGCGATCCTGCGGGCGGTCGGCCTCAGCGACAAGGCCGGCGCCTATGCGCGCACGCTCTCCGGCGGCATGAAGCGGCGGCTGCTGGTGGCCAAGGCGCTGGTCCACCAGCCGCCGGTGCTGGTGCTCGACGAGCCGACCGCCGGCGTCGACATCGAGCTCCGACAGCAGCTGTGGGCCTATGTCCGCGAGCTCAACCGCGGCGGCGTGACGATCGTGCTGACCACCCACTACCTGGAAGAGGCCGAGGCGCTGTGCGACACCATCGCCATCATCAACCATGGCAAGGTCATCGCCTGCGAGCCGACGGGCAAGCTGTTGGGCTCGCTCGACGCCAAGGACCTGATCATCCGGGTCGACCGCGAACTCGATGCCCCGCCGGCGACCCTCGCCGGCATGACCGTGACGCTGACGGCCCCCGCCATCCTGCGGGTCAGCTACCAGCCGAGCAGCATGCCGGTGGAGCGGATCCTCGATGCGATCCACGAGGCAGGCCTGGCCATCGTCGACCTGACGACGGTCGAATCCGACCTGGAAGACGTGTTCCTGCGCCTGACCCGGGTGAACTGATCAGTTGAACAGCGCGTCGATGTCGTCCTGGCTGATCGCCTCGGCGTGGCTGGACGCACCCGCGAGCTTGGGCCCGGTGAGCGCCAGCGTGTCGTCGCGCCGATCGATGTCGTCCGAGGGGACCGGCATCGCTTCGATCTCGCCGACACCCCAGAGGTGGACCATCCGGCCCAGCCGTTCCTCGATGTATTTCAGCACGTCCACCACTTTGCGTGTGCGCTGGCCGGTGATGTCCTGGAAATTGGAGGCCTCGTAGATCTGCGTGATCGCGTCGATCATCAGGTCCGTCGAGTTGGCGACGATCTGGTCGTTGGCGTGGGTGTCGCGGATGTGGCTGATCTGCTCCTCGAGCCGCTCGGCCGATTCCAGGATCCGCGAGGTGGCCTGCTCCGTCTGCTCGACGATGGCGTCGAGCTGCAGGCTGGCGCGCTGGATCTTGTCGTCCTTCACCTTCGGGTGGCGGAGTGCTGCGATCTCTTCCTTGGTGTCCTTGATCCGTCCCTGCATGTCGAGCACGTCCTTGACCAGACGCTCCTCGATCTCCTCGAGCTTCGGCAGGGCACTGACCTTGACGTCGATCGCGCGGATCAACTCGCGGATCTCGGCGAAGGCGGCGTCGTCGACGCCGGTCCCGCCCAGGGCAGCCGGCGCGGCCGGGGACGCGCCGGCGCGGTTCTCGCCCAGCCGGCGTTCGATACGGAATATCTTCTGTGGTGTCTGGCTTGCCATCCTGGAACCCGAAGCTGCTGCCCGCCGGCTTTCTACCTGCCTGCGCAAAAAGGTCGCCGCTACTTTGCGCAGAAACCTCTAACACTTCGGTAAATCGCGGCCCGATCGATCAGCGGCCGACAGCGTATCCCTGCATGAACCGCGGGTTGGCGGCGGCGAACCGCTCTGCGCCACGCTTGCCGGCCATGCTGAGCCGGCCGAGCGCCCAGTCGCCCTGCACCGCCACCTGGTGGCCGCGGCGGGACAGCTCCGCCACCGTCTCGGGTGCGAACCGGCCTTCGATGTTCAGCCGGTTGAGCACCGTCGCCCGCGGGTAGAACGACGAGGGGAAGTGCACCATGTCGAACATCGGGGCATCGATCGCGGCCTGGGCGTCGAGCCCGTGGTGCAGCCAGCGCAGGAACAGCGTCGTCGCCCACTGGTCCTGGTTGTCGCCGCCCGGTGTGCCGAAGGCGATGCCGCCGCCCGACCCGTCCAGCGCCATGCTGGCCGACAGCGTGGTCCGCGGCCGGCGCCCGGGGGCCAGCGCCGCCGCGGCTTGCGGATCGAGCCAGAACATCTGCATCCGGGTGCCGAGGCAGAAGCCGAGCTCGGGGATCACCGGGCTGGAATGCAGCCAGCCGCCGCTGGGCGTCGCCGAGACCATGTTGCCCCAGCGGTCGACCGCGTCGAGATGGCAGGTGTCGCCCGGCATGTGGCCGGTGTGGCGCACCGTCGGCTCTCCGAAGCCGGCAGCACCCGCCGCCTTCAGCGCCTCCGGCTCGACCGGGTCGCCGCTGGGGATGAACGGCCGTCCGCGCCCGATGTCGCCGGGCCGCAGGGCGGTCGAGGCGCGGTCCGGGTCGATGAGGCCGCGCCGGCGGCCGGCGTAGTCGGCGCCGATCAAGGTCGCGGCGGGCACATCGACATGGTCAGGGTCGGCGTACCAGGCGTCCCGGTCGGCGAAGGCGAGCTTCGCCCCCTCGACCACGGTATGGACGAAATCGGGCCCGAGCGGGTCGAGCTGCGCCAGCGGCAGGCCGTCGAGCAGGGCGAGCTGCTGCAGCAGCACCGGGCCCTGGCTCCATACGCCCGGCTTGAACACGCGCCAGCCGTGGTAGTCGACCGCCAGCGGCGGCTCGATGCGCGCCTGCCAGCCCGCCATGTCGTCGGCGGTGAGCAGCCCGCGGTGGCGGCGACCGGAGGTGTCCATCGCCTCGGTGGTCGCACAATAGCGGCCGATCGCCTCGGCAACGAAGCCGCGATAAAACAGGTCGCGCGCCGCATCCAGCCGTCGCTCGCGCGATCCGCCGGTCGCCCTCGCTTCGTCGACGATCCGCTGGTAGGTGGCTGCGAGCACCGGATTGCGGAACAGCGTCCGCAGGCCCGGCACCTGTCCCCGCGGCAGGTAGACCGCGGCCGAGCTCGGCCATTCGGTCCGGAACAGATCCTCGACCGCCGCGATGGCGGCGACGATTCCGGGCACCAGCGGGTAGCCGTCGCGCGCGTAGCCGATCGCCGGCGCCATCACGGCCTCCAGCTCCATGGTGCCGTAATCGCGCAGCATCGCGATCCAGGCGTCGAAGGCGCCGGGGACGCAGGCGGCGAGGAGCCCGGTGCCGGGGACGATCTCCAGCCCCAGCCCCTTGAACCGGTCGATGGTCGCCGCCCGGGGCGCGACGCCCTGGCCGCAGATCACCTCGACCGCGTCGCTCCCGGCGCGATGGACCAGGATCGGCAGGTCGCCACCCGGCCCGTTCAGGTGGGGCTCGACCACCTGCAGCACGAAGCCCGCCGCGACCGCCGCATCGAAGGCGTTGCCGCCCTGCTCGAGCATCGCCATGCCGGTCGCCGACGCCAGCCAGTGGGTCGAGGCGACCATGCCGAAGGTGCCGCGCAATTCGGGCCGGGTAGTGAACATGCGGGATTCCTTGTTGTCGCAGACCGTGCGCGAGCCCCGGCGACGCCTTGCCGCGCGCCCGGCCGCACGCCACTATGCTTAGCGCATTTCGCCCGTCGCGGCACCGCCCGCGCACCGTCCCCCGACCGTAGAGCGAGTTCCCATGGCGATACCCCACCCCTATCTGCTGTTCATCGGCGATGCCCATGACGCACTGGCGGCGAAGACCGCCCGCGGCGTCGCCCAGTGGCGGCCGGACTGGTGCATGGGCCAGCTGCGCCTGCCGGGCTGCGCCACCGATCTCGGCCTGCCGGACATGAGCGTCGCCGAAGCGGTCGCCGGCGGCGCGCGCACGCTGGTGGTCGGCGTCGCCAACCGCGGCGGCGTCATCGCCGACAGCTGGATTGCGACCATCGTCGAGGCGCTGGAAAGCGGCATGGATGTCGCCAGCGGGCTGCACCAGAAGCTCGCCGCCAAGCCGGCGATCGCCGAGGCCGCCGCGCGCGCCGGGCGCAGCCTGTTCGACGTGCGCCACCCGTCCCGGGAATTCGCCGTCGCCACCGGGGCGCCGCGGCCGGGCCGGCGCCTGCTCGCCGTGGGTACCGACGTTTCGGTCGGCAAGATGTACACCACGCTGGCGCTCGAGCGCAGCCTGCGGGCCCGTGGGCGCAGCGCCGACTTCCGCGCCACCGGCCAGACAGGCATCCTGATCGCCGGCGACGGCGTCTCGGTCGACGCGGTGGTCGCCGACTTCATCTCCGGCGCCGTCGAATGGCTGGCGCCGGCCAACGACCCGGAGCACTGGGACCTGATCGAGGGCCAGGGCTCGCTGTTCCACATCTCCTATGCCGGGGTCACCCTCGGACTGATCCACGGCGCCCAGGCGCAGTCGCTGGTGCTGTGCCACGACCCGGCGCGGCAGACCATGCGCGGGCTGGGCAGCCGGCCGCTGCCCGACCTCGCGGCGTGCATGGAGCTCAACCTCGCCTGCGCGCGGATGGTGGTGCCCGAGGCGCGTTTCGTCGGCATCAGCCTCAACACCTCGGGACTGACGGCCGACGCACGGGCGCGGACGCTGGCGGAGACCGCCGACCGGTTCGGCCTGCCCTGCGTCGACCCGGTGGCCACCGGGGTCGAGCCGATCGTGGACGCCCTGGCGTGACAGTGCCCGGCGCCGTCGTCACCGCTCGGCGCGAGATCTGGCCGCTGCGCCAGCGTTTCGTCACGTCCCATGGCGCCAAGTCGAAGATCGAGCCGGTGGTTGCGACGGTGCGGGTCGGCATCGATGTCGGCCGCGGCGAGTGCATTCCCTATCCGCGCTACCGCGAGACCGTCGACGGCGTGCTCGCCGCCATCGCCGGCGCCGCGCCCGTGCTGGGCCGCACCCCTGACCGGGCCGTCCTCGCCCGGTTGCTGCCGGCGGGTGCGGCGCGCAACGCGCTGGACTGCGCGCTCTGGGACCTGGAGGCGAAGCAGGCCGGCCGGCGGGCCTGGGCGCTGGCCGGTATCGCGATGCCGGCTGCGATCACCACCGCCTACACGTTGAGCGCCGACCGGCCGGAGGCGATGGCGGTGGCCGCGGCGAGCCATCGTGCGCGGCCGCTGCTGAAAGTGAAGCTGGTCGGCGACGGCCTGGACCGGGAGCGGGTCGAGGCTGTGCGCGCGACGGCGCCGGCGAGCCGGCTGATCGTCGACGCCAACGAGGGCTGGTCGGTCGAAGACTACCGCGCGCTGGCGCCTGCGTTCGCGGCGCTCGGCGTCGCGCTGATCGAGCAGCCGCTGCCGGCGGACCGCGACGGCGCGCTGGGCGACCTGCCGCGCCCGGTGAGCGTCTGCGCCGACGAGTCCGCCCATGTCGCCGCCGATGTGGCCCGGCTTGCAGACCGATACGATGCGGTCAACATCAAGCTCGACAAGGCCGGCGGCCTGACCGAGGCGCTGGCGCTGCTGGAGGCGGCGCGCCGCGGCGGGCTGCAAGTGATGGTCGGCTGCATGATGGCGACCTCGCTGGCGATGGCGCCGGCCATGCTGCTGGCCGCGCAGGCGGACGTAGTCGACCTGGACGGCCCGCTCTGGCTGGCCTGCGACCGCAGCCCGCCGCTGGCCGTCGACGGCAGCAGCCTGTCGCCGCCGGAGCCCGGCCTCTGGGGCTGACAGCCCTGTCAATCCGCCGCCGATGCGGCTATCTCTTGGCCGCATCGCAATTTTCGCCAATGTCCGGCCCACCTGCGTCGACGAGGAACAATGCCAGGATTTCAGATCGGCGAGGTCTTCATCGAGAGCCTGCGCTTCCTGTTCAAGCAGCTCCGCGCGGCGTTCGTTCTCGCGGTTGTCCCCTACGGCCTGCTGCTCGGCCTGACGGTGCTCGCCTCCGGCCTGATGCCGGACGACCTGGGCACCCTGGAGCTCCGGCCGGGCGCCGAGTACCAGCTGGAGGGCCTGGTACTGCTCGACCCGGCGACCGGCGAGAGTCTCGACCTGGCGCCGATCCTCTGGTTCCAGCTGCTGATGTTCATCCTGGCGCTGGTGGTGCCGCTGCCGTTCAAGGTGGCGTGGCTGCGCTACACCCTGCTCGGCCCGCGCTTTCAGCCGGTGCGGCCGGTGTTCCGCTTCGGCGACCGCGAGCTGCGTTTCCTCGGCTATACCGTCGGACTGACCCTGATCATGCTCGCCATCGGAGGCGTGGGCGGCGCCGTGGCCGGCATGATCGGCGCGGCGGCCGGCTCGCTCTCCTTCTCCCTGGTGCTGACGCTTGCCTCCATTGCGCTGCTGGCCTGGATCACGGCCCGGCTGTACTTCGTGTTCCCGGCCGTGGTCATGGACCTGCCCGGCGGCTTCCGCCGTGCCTGGGTGGAATCCTCCGGCCAGGCACTGAAGCTGATCGTGCTGACCGTGATAATCCTGCTGGTCCTCGGCCTGCCCACGATCCTGGTCGGCATGCTGCTGGCCGGCGCGCCGCCTGTCGCCGTCGTGGTCGGCATGGTGCTGCAGATCGTGATCGACGCCGGGCTGTGGACGGCGCTGGGCTTCGCCTATTGGCGAACCACCGGCATCCCGGGCCCGCAGGGCCCGACGCCGCCGGCCGTCAGCCCGGGCTTCGACCCGAGGGTCGACTGACCGCAGCGGCCATTCTGGTGCAGCGCGTGCGCCTGGACCTGCTGGCCGAGGCCCTTGGCGACGCGGGGCTTGCCGGCCGCGGCCCGATCGGGCCGGACGACCTGGAGCCGCTGCCGGCAAGCGGGGTCGCCCACGACCACGTCCTTATCGCTGGTAAGGGCCGTCTGGTGCGGATCCCTCGGCTGAGCCAGTCCGGGCGGTCGGCCGCCGACAACCTGTGCTACCAGGCGTCCTGCTTCGCTCGGGCCGAACCGAGCGGCTGCACGCCGCGGCTCTATGGGGTGCTGTCGCCCGAGCCGGCGCTGCCGATGGGGGCGCTGGTGGTCGACGCCATCGCCGGGCGGACCGTCCGGCTGCCCGACGACCTGCCGGCGATCGCCCGCTGCCTCGCCGCCATCCACGGCCTGCCCGTCCCCGACCGGCCGGCGCCGCTGCCGGTGCAGACCGACCCGGTGGCAGCCACGCTGGCAGTGATTGAGGATCAGGCGGACTGGCTCGACCGCGCCGGGCTGGACCCCGAAGCGGTCGCCGTCATCCGGGCCGAGTTCGGCGCCGCCCGCACCGCGGCGCACTGGCCGAACGCTCCCCATGCCCATACCCTGGTCGTCGCCGATACCCATCCCGGCAACTACGTGGTCGATGCCGCCGGCGCGGCCTGGTTCGTCGACCTGGAGAAGGCTGCCTATGGCCAGCCTGCGATCGACGTCGCCCACGTCACCCTGCCCACATCCACCGGCTGGGACCGCCGCGTGACCGGTTCGGTCTCGGCCGGCGACGTCGCCGCGTTCGAGGCCGCCTATCTCGCCGCACTGCCGCCGCCGGTGGCGGCCGGTGTCGCACCCTGGCTGGGCCCGCTGCGCCGCCTGACCTGGCTGCGCAGCGTCACCTGGTTCGCCCGCTGGCTGGCGCGCAGCGTGCGCGAGGGCGACCCCTGGGACGCCGCCGACCTGCCGCCTGGGCTGATCGCCCACTGGCGCGCCCATGTCCGCGCCTCGCTCGCGCCCGCTGCGCTCGAGCGGATGGTGCGTGCCCTGCCGGCCTGGTGAAAACCGACCTTTGGCCGCCCGGTCCCCAACGACTCGGGGAGTTGCCGGAACGTTCCCCGATGTGGACAACATCTTGCGCTTTTCGTGGCGGAATCGTGGCCGCGACTCGGAGGCTGCGAAAACGAGTCGAAACCCGCGCCGAGTCGGGCTTTGCGACTCGGCTTGACGGGGCCAACAGGATGATGGTTTCATGGTTTGTTCCGTGAACACCGCTACATCTTGTTGCTCCGGGCGAGGTGCCGAATGAGCCAGATTCCCGCATCGTCAAGCCAGCCCGCCCCGCGCGCTGTCGATCGCCGCGAAACCCCGCCCCGCAAGGGCCGCGGCGCGGTGTCCAACCGCGACGGGCGGTTCGAGGTCCTGCGCAGCGAGCCGGCCGACGACGGCTGGCCGGCCTGGGACGACGGGCTGGTGCCCGAGGCGCTGCGGACCACGGTCACCCCCGACCGGGCGAAGACCGTCATCACCCGGAACACCAGCCCCGACATTTCGTTCGACCGCTCGATCAATCCCTATCGCGGCTGCGAGCATGGCTGCGTCTACTGCTTCGCCCGCCCGACCCATGCCTATCTCGGGCTGTCGCCCGGGCTGGACTTCGAAACCCGGCTGTTCGCCAAGCAGGACATCGCCGAGACGCTGCGCCGCGAGCTCTCGCGCCCGCGCTACCGCTGCGCGGTGATCGCGCTCGGCGTCAATACCGACGCCTACCAGCCGGTGGAGCGACGGCTGCGCCGCACCCGCGCGGTGCTGGAGGTGCTGTCGGCGTTCAATCACCCGGTCGGGCTCATCACCAAGTCGCACGCCGTGCTGCGCGACCTGGACCTGCTGGCGCCGATGGCCGCGGCCAACCTGGCGTCGGTGGCGGTGTCGCTGACCACGCTCGACCCCGAGCTCGCCCGGCGGATGGAGCCGCGGGCGCCGTCCCCGGCCAACCGGCTGCGCGCGATTCGCGCCCTGGCCGAGGCCGGGGTGCCGGTGACGGTGATGGCAGCGCCGATGATCCCCTCGGTGAACGACATCGAGCTCGAGCGCATCCTGGAGGCTGCCCGCGACCACGGCGCGACCAGCGCCGGCTATGTGCTGCTCCGGGTGCCGCTGGAGATCGAGGGCCTGGTCGCCGAGTGGCTGGAGGCGCACCGGCCGGGCCAGGCCAGGCGCGTGTTCGCGCTGCTGCGCCAGGCCCATCAGGGCAAGGCCTACCGCTCGGAGTTCGGCACGCGGATGCGCGGCAGCGGCCCCTATGCCGACATGCTCGGCCGTCGCTTCACGCTGGCGACGCGGAAGCTCGGTCTGAACCGGCGGCAATGGGCGCTGGATACCACGCAGTTCCGGGTCCCCGATGCCGGCGCCGACCGGCGCCAGCTCTCGCTGTTCTGAACCGATTCAGGTCCGGCCCGCCCGGTTGACGCCTTGCCGGCCCGGTCCCACCATGGCCGCTCCATCGCCGAATCGGAGCGTCCGTGCCGCATCTGGAGATCGAGATCAGCTTCGGTGCCCCGGCGATGCGGGTCTGCGGCGTCGACGAGGTCGGGCGCGGTCCGCTGGCCGGGCCGGTGGTGGCTGCCGCCGTGGTGCTGGACGTCTCGCGGATGCCGGCCGGTCTGGCCGCCGAGATCGACGACTCGAAGACCCTGGCCAGGGCGAAGCGGGAGGAGATCAGTGCGCTCGTCACCGCCGCCGGCTGCGCCTGGGCGCATTGGGCGATCGGATCGGCAGACGTCGAGGAGATCGACCGGTTGAACATCCTGCAGGCCAGCCTGCTGGCGATGCGCCGCGCCGTCGCCGGCCTCGTCCGGCCGCCTGACCATGCGCTGCCCGACCATGCGCTGGTCGACGGCAACCGCTGCCCCGACTTCGGCTTCCCGGCGACGGCGGTGATCGGCGGCGACGGGCTGAGCCTGTCGATCGCCTGCGCGTCGATCGTCGCCAAGGTGTATCGCGACCGGATGCTGGCGGCGCTGGCCGCCGATCACCCGGTCTACGGCTGGGACCACAACGCCGGCTACGGCACGCCGGAGCACCTGGCGGCGCTGCGCCGGCACGGCGTGACACCGCATCACCGTCGCAGTTTTTCGCCGGTTGCGGCCTGTTGTTAAACCCCGGCAGGCGAGACCCGGTCGAGCCATTTGATTCCGAAAGATAATCTGGCCTTGACCGGTTATCCACATTTTGCGCACAGTCGGCGCCATGCCACGAGCACGCCCGAACCCCGGCAGCGCCGCCCTGCCCGTCGACCGCATCGTCTGCGGCGACAGCATCGCCGGCATGAACGCGCTGCCGGCGGGCAGCGTCGACCTCGTCTTCGCCGATCCGCCCTACAACCTGCAGCTGGCCGGCGACCTGCATCGGCCGAACAACACCCGGGTCGACGGCGTCGATGCGGCCTGGGACCAGTTCGCCAGCTTCGCCGACTACGACCGCTTCACCGCCGCCTGGCTCACCGCCGCCCGCCGGATCCTGAAGCCGCACGGGGCGCTGTGGGTGATCGGCAGCTACCACAACATCTACCGTGTCGGCGCGATCCTGCAGGACCTGGGCTTCTGGCTGCTGAACGACATCGTCTGGCGCAAGACCAACCCGATGCCGAACTTCCGCGGCAAGCGCTTCACCAACGCCCACGAGACCCTGCTGTGGTGCGCCAGGGACAGGCATGCGCGCTACACCTTTCACTACGAGGCGATGAAGGCGCTGAACGAGGGCCTGCAGATGCGCTCCGACTGGATGTTGCCGATCTGCTCGGGCGGCGAGCGGCTGAAGACCAGCGCCGGCGGCAAGGCCCATCCGACCCAGAAGCCGGAAGCACTGCTGCACCGGGTGATCCTGGCCTCGACCAATCCAGGCGACGTGGTGGTCGACCCGTTCTTCGGCACCGGCACCACCGGCGCCGCCGCCCGCAAGCTTGGCCGCCACTATATCGGCTTCGAGCAGGACCCGGACTATGTGACGCTGGCCGAGGAGCGGCTGCGGGGGCTGGCGCCGATCGATGCCGCCGACCTGCTGGCGACCCCGTCGAAACGCCAGGAGCCGCGGATTCCTTTCGGCTGGGTAGTCGAGCGCGGCCTGCTCCGCCCCGGCGCGGAGCTCACCGACGACCGTCAGTCCCACCGCGCCCGGGTCGCCGCCGACGGTGCCCTGCTCTACCAGGGGCAGCGCGGCTCGATCCACCAGATCGGGGCGCTGGCCCAGGGCGCGCCGTCCTGCAACGGCTGGATCTACTGGCATTTCGAGCACCAGGGCCGGCACCTGCCGATCGACCTGCTGCGCCAGCGCCTGCGCGCCGAACTGAACTGAACCCGCTGACCGACGGCCGCCGTCAGCCGCCGGCCGGCACCGTGCCGGCCCCGGCTGTGGTGAACTCTTCGGGCAGCGGCACATGGTCGGCGCCCGAGGGCAGCGGTCGGTTCGGATCGTGGATCCAGGTGACGATGTCGGCGAGGACAACCGGCGCGTTCAGGTCGCGCAGCAGCAGGTGGTAGCCCTTGTCGTAGAAGGCAGCCCTCGGCGCGCACATGCTGCCAGGCGCCGACCGGCAGCGCTCGAGCTGGGCGACCGCCGCCCGCACCGCGCGCTCCGGCAGCACATCCTCGCGTGCGCCGTACAGCATCAGGATCGGCGCCCGGACCTCGGGCAGCGCCGCGTAGCCGATGTCCATCAGGCCGACCAGGCCGAAAATGCCGTCGACCCGGGCCTCCTTCAGCACCAGCGGATCGGCCGCCAGCTCGCGCAGCACCTCCAGATTGTCGGACGGCACGATGCGGAGCCCCTGGCCGGTCAGCGGCAGCCAGGGGGTGAGCCAGGTCATCAGCTCGAGCGACAGCCCCTCCACCGTCGTCATCGAGCGCCAGCCCCAATAGGCGGGCGCGACCAGGATCAGCCCGTCGACCTTCTCCGGCGTGCGTGCGACGGCCGCGGTGGCCACCGCCCCACCCATGCTCTCACCCATCACGTAGAGCGGCAGGCCGGGATGGGCGTCCCGCACCATGGCGATGGTGCGCTCGGCATCGGCGATCAGCACCTCGGTCCCGGCCCAGATCCCAGGCTCGCGCGTGCGCCCGAAACCGCGCTGGTCGTAGGCGTAGACCAGAATCCCCGCCTCGGTGAGGGCCGGCGCCGGACGTTCGAAGGCGCGGCTGTAGTCGTTGAACCCGTGCAGGGCGAGGATCACCGCCGTCGCCGCTTCGGGCCCTCCTTCCGGCTGCCACACCCGCACCGGCAGCACGGCGCCGTCGGGCGTCACCAGGGCGTCCGGCAGCAGCCTGGCATCGACGATCGGAGGCCCGATCTCCTGCACCCGCGCGCTGCAAGCCGCCACCAGCACCGCCAGCAGCAGCCCCGCGGCGCACCGCCACGCGCGTCCCTGGTCCTTCCTGTCCCGCACCTCGGCCTCCGCCCTGCGCC
>JBHJOG010000153.1:0-5990 GCA_050329975.1 Alphaproteobacteria bacterium
CGGCTAACCTAACCCGATTCGGCCGGTCAGCGGGCTTTGAATTCCCGGGCCCGAGTGCTTATATAGCTGATGTCGGGTTCGTCCCGACTATGGCGATAAACGGCTTGTGTAATAAGCGATGCGGACCCGGGGGCGGTACCCGGCGCCTCCACCAATCCACCGCCGGCAGGGGTTGCCCGCCGACGTCATTGGGGGCGAAACAGGATCGACGCGCGTGTAAAGACAGGTTTTTCGCTCGGCATGGTTCCGCCGTTATCGGGCCGTTTCATAGGTGCAAACGACAATCGAGTTGCACTCGCTGCTTAAGGCCTAAACAGCCTTTTGGTAAGCGCGGCTCGGGGGGCGCCGGGCAACAGAAGCCCCCCACTTTCGGCCGGCGCATGCTGGCCGATTGCATGTGGACCGGACAGACACGGGCTTCGGGGGCCAGCAGCGATGACCGCTCATTTCCGCTACGACCAATATGTCGAGGATGCGCTGCGCAGCGTGGTGCGCCGCACCCTCGAGGCGGTCGCAGAGGCCGGGCTGCCAGGCAACCACCACCTCTACATCACCTTCAACACCCAGCATCCCGACGTCGACATCCCGCCGTTTCTGGCGGCGCAGTATCCTGAGGAAATGACGATCGTGCTGCAGCACCAGTTCTGGGGGCTGGAGGTGGAGGCGCGCCATTTCGAGGTCACCCTCAGCTTCAACAAATCCCACCAGCGGCTTCATGTCCCCTATGTCGCGATCACCGCCTTCGCCGACCCGTCGGTGAATTTCGGGCTTCAGTTCAAGGCGGCGGACCCGGCTGCGGCAACGCGGCAGGGCGACGTGGCGTCGCCGCCCGACGTCGCGCCGCCGGCAGCTGAACCGGACTCCGGCAACGAAGACAAGATCGTAACGTTGGACGCCTTCAGAAAGAAGTGAGCATAGTCATATAGTCGATTGATTCAATTATTAATCCTCTCCGACAGCCCGATTTCCGCCGAAACGACGCGGCGTCGCCGGTGACGCAGCGTCGCCCGCACAGGTGAGGCCCATGCTGCTGTTTCACTCCACGACCTCCCCCTTCGTCCGCAAGGTGCGGGTGGCTGCGATCGAGCTCGGGCTCGCCGACCGGCTGACCCTGGAGCCGACGCAGGTCTCGCCGCTGGAGGCCAACCGGGGCTACGCCGATACGGTCAACCCGCTGCGCAAGATCCCGGCGCTGGTCACCGACGACGGCCAGGTGATCCACGATTCGTTGGTGATCTGCGAGTTTCTGGATGCGCTGGCCGGCGGCGGGCGGATCCTGCCGGCGGGCGGGCCGGAGCGCTGGCAGGTGCTGACCGCCCATGCGCTCGCCGACGGCATGTGCGATGCGGCGGTGCTGATGCGCTACGAGACCGCGGTGCGCCCCGAGGCCGCGCGCTGGCCGCACTGGGTCGACGACCAGTGGGACCGGATCCGCGCCGGACTGGCCTGGTTCGAGGACCATCCGGAGGCCTGGCAGGGGCCGCTCGACCTGGGCAGCATCGCGCTCGGCTGCCTGCTCGGCTATCTCGATTTCCGCTACGCCGACCGGCGCTGGCGCGAGGGCCACCCGGCGCTGGCCGCCTGGTTTGCCGAGACCGGCGCCCGGCCCTCCTTCACCGAGACCGCGCCGCCCGCCTCCTGAGAGCTGAAGACGACCAACCCTGTCAGGCGCCGACGCTGAGCGCCAGCGTCCGGCTGATCTGGGTCAGCCCGCGGCCGCTCTCGGCCATCCAGCTGTTGAACGCCGCCTGCACCGCCGCCAGCGCGGCCTTCGAGGACGGCGGCTTGTCGATCACGCCCTCGCGTATCAGCGCTGCCACCACGTCGCGCGAGAGGATGAAGCTGTCCTTGCCCATGAAGCGCAGGAAGTACTGGCCGGTGTTGCCGCCCAGCCGGCTGCCGTGGCGCCTGAGCATGTCGAGCAGCCCGACATAGTCGGTCGACGGCCAGTCGGCGAGCGCGCGCGCCGCTGAGCCGTGCTCCCGGGCGAGATCGCGCAGCAGGATCGCGTTGTCGCGCACCGACCGCAGCTTGGCGCCGTGGCGGATCACCCGGGTGTCGGCGAGCAGCCGGTCGAGGTCCTCGTCCGACATCATCGACCAGCGCGCCGGGTCGAAGCCGGCAAAGGCGGCCTCGAAGCCCGCCCACTTGGCGTCGATCACTTTCCAGTTGAAGCCGGCGTTGAACACGCAGCGGGTGGCCGTCGCCAGCCAGCGGTCGTCGCCGAGCGCAGCCAGTGCCGCCGGGCTCTCCGCTCGGGGCAGCAGGCCTTCCAGCGCCCCCGCCCCACCCTTGCGGGCGGCGGCGAGCGCGAACAGGTCGGCGTAGCTGCGCATCAGCCCGGACTCCCGGCGCCCGCCATCCCGCCGTCACGGCCGACAGCCGTGACGGCGGAAAGCGCTGTTGCTACGCCGCCTCGATCCGGGTCCAAACCGAGTCGATGTACTGCCCGTGCTCCTGGCCCAGGTAGATCTGGGTCTCGCACTTGGCGATGACATCGGCGGTGGGGAACACCGTCGGGTTGTTCAGGTAGTCGTCGTCCATCAGCGCCTTCGCCGCCCCGTTCGGCGTCGGGTAGTAGATGAAGCTGGCGATCTCGGCGTTCACCTCCGGATCCTGGATGAAGTTGATGAAGGCGTGGGCATTTTCCGGGTTGGGGGCGTTGGCCGGGATGCACATGCAGTCCTCCCACAGCAGCCCGCCCTCCTTCGGCACCACATAGGAGAGGTCATCGTCCTCGGCGATCACCTGCTGCATGTCGCCGTTCCACTCCATGGCCAGGTTGACCTCGCCGGAGAGCAGCAGGTCCTGGCCGTTGTCCGGCGCAAAGACCTTGATCCCCGGCTTGGCGGCGATCAGCAGCTCGACCGCCTCGTCGACCTGGGCGCGGTCGGTGGTGTTCATCGAATAGCCGAGATATTTCAGCGCCATGCCGATCACCGTCGACGGCTCAGAGAGCAGCGCGACCTGGCCGGCATAGCGGTCGGATTCGAACATGTAGCCCCAGCTGTCCGGCACCTGCTCCACCTCGGAGATGCGGTAGCCGATGCCGATCGTCCCCCACATGTAGGGGACGCTGTAGCGGCGGCCCGGATCGTAGACCGAGTCCTGGAAGCCCGGCTCCAGGTTGGCGAAGTTCGGGATCAGGCCGTGGTCCAGCTCCTGCAGCATGCCGGCCGCCATCATCCGCTCGACATAGTCGTTGGTCGGCACGATCACGTCGTAGCCGGGGTTGCCCTCGCGGAAGCGGGCGAACAGCTCGGCGTTGTCGGCGTAGAGGTCGTAGGTGACGCCGGTGCCGGTCGCCGCCTCGAACTGGGCGATGGTGTCCTCGCCGATATAGGTGTCCCAGTTGTAGACGTTGACCTGGCCCGCCGCGCGCGCCGCGCGCGAGAGGGCCGGCAGCGTGATCCCGATGGCGCCGACGCCCTGCAGGAAGCTGCGGCGCTTCAGGTTGAACGGCGACCCGAGCGGGCGTCGCGGACGATGTCTCATCAGTGCAATCCCCTGTTGCAACGGCGCTCGCCGGCAGCCCCGGCCCCGCGCCCCATGGACCGATGCAATCACTGCGCCGGAGGGTTTGTCAACGATGGGGGCTCCCGGAGCCGCGAGGTCGGTGCGGAGCGGGGATGCAGCGTCGATAGGTGCCGAGAAGGAAGACGCGGCCAATACATCAGGAAGCCCGATGAACCAACGAACTTGCTGGAGCGACAGATCAAGACTGGGACGAAACGGAGGTGGAAACGCTAGAGGACTGAACAGAGGAGTAGGATATGACAAAAATGACAGTGGGCGCATTGTTCCCTGCCATGCTCGGGGCCATCGCCCTTTCAACGGCCGCATCCGCCGCCGATCTGGTCGATGTCGGCATCGCCGGCTCCGATGACCATGTGTACTACTTCTTCGACGACGGCACGGTCACCGCGGGCACGACCAGCAATCCCATCCGATACCGGACGGCCTATGATGCCAACGGTCTACCGGGCATGACACTGGTCGCGGTCGGAATCGCCGGCTCGGACGATCATGTCTACTACTGGTGGCGGGAGCCTGACGGCAGCATGTTCGTAACATCAGGCACAACCAGCAATCCGATGCATTACCGGGAGCCTTACCCCTTCTTCGAACTCGGTGGGCAGAGCTTGGTCGCTGCGGGCATCGCCGGCTCGGACGACCATGTCTATTACTGGTGGGCCGATAATGCGAACGGCCAGATCACCGTCAGCGCGGGCACCTCGGACGCCCCGCAGGCTTACCGCAATCGCCGTCAGTTCAACGGCGGGCTCATGCAGCAGTTCAACGCGCTGATCGCGATTGGCATCGCCGGCTCCAATGACCACGTCTACTACTGGTGGGAGAACCGCGACACCGGCCAGGTTTCGGTGACCTCGGGTACCAGCACCGACCCGTTCGCCTATATCGCTGTGCCCTACAGAGCGAACCTGTTCTAATTCCAGGAACCTGGGCCGGCACGGCGCTTAGCGCCCCGTGCCGGCCGGTCCTCACGGAGTTGCGGTGATGGTGTGGTGCTGCGGGTGCGCCGGTGCTGCGCGGGCAGCTGCGCCGGGCTGGATATCGCGAAGTCCGTTTCCCAAGGTTCACGGTGTCGATGCCGCGGATGTCCACCCGTTCCAGGACGGCAACCGCCGCATCCACCGGCTACCTCGGCACGTCAGGTTCGTCGTTCCGGCCCCAGCACCAGCGCCACGAGTGCCGGCACGTCGTCGGCGGCGAATGGCTCGGCTGTCATGCTGCGCCGATAGAAGATCGCGCCGCTGAGCGTTCAACATGGAAGCGGTCGCCGAGAAGGCAGGGGTTTCCAAAAGCACGCTTTACAGGCACTGGCCGACGAAGCTTTCGCTGATTGCCGATGCGCTGGAGACGCTGAACGAACAGCCCCGGCCCATACCGTCCCGGGGGGACGTCAGGCAGCGAACATGCGAACTGTTGCGGCATCTTGCCGAAGCCCTTGCCACCTCGCAGTTCGCCGCTTGTATTCCTGCCCTCATCGAGGCGTCCGAGCGCCACGCCGAGGTGGCTGATTTCCTCCATGCCTACAGCGCGCGCCGGCGCAAGACACTGGTCGATGTGCTTCGCGAAGGGGTGGCCACGGGAGAGCTGCCCGCCGGCTTCGATGCCGAAATGGCCTCGCTGGCGCTACATCGCCTCAGATGTCGGAGAGAGCGTCGCATTCTATCGGGACCGGCTTGAGGCCGGAGGATCGTTTCGCGGCGAGATCGTTGTCGGCAATGGCGGGCGGCAGGTTCTGCTGGAAGATCCTTCCGGCAATCTGGTCGAACTGTTCGAGCCTGTGGAAAAGTGAGGATGATGCCCAAGGTTTCCGCCAAGCATCGCGGCCTCGTTATGGGAGACCGGCCAACTGCTCCGCCTTCGGTGCAAGCGCCGCTTCGACTGCACCCATCCCACCCGGAGGCTCCCGATGGCCGAGGTCCTGTTGTTCCACCATGCGCAGGGGCTGACCGCTGGCGTGCGCGCGTTCGCAGACGACTTGCGTGCCGCCGGCCACACCGTGCACACGCCGGACCTGTTCGGCGGACGCACGTTCCGGAGCATCGACGAGGGTCTCGCCTACATTGATGAGATTGGATTCGACGACATGCGCGAGCGCGGCGTCCGCGTCGCCGACGAACTGCCCTTCGGGATCGTCTACGCCGGGTTCTCGTTCGGCGTGCTGCCGGCACAGAAGCTCGCACAGACCCGGCCCGGAGCCCGCGGAGCCCTGCTCTTCTGCTCCTGCCTGCCGATCAGCGGCGCATGGGCCTTCGGACCCTGGCCGGACGGTGTCCCGGTCCAGATCCACGGCATGGACAACGACCCGATCTTCGTCGGCGAGGGCGACATCGACGCCGCCCGCGAGATCGTGGCGAGGATCGAGGACGCGGCGCTGTTCCTGTACCCTGGCGACCAGCACAACTTCGCCGACAACTCGCTCCCGTCCTACGACGCGGATGCGACCGCGCTCCTCACCG
>JBHJOG010000154.1:0-9885 GCA_050329975.1 Alphaproteobacteria bacterium
GAGGGCAAGACCGTCGTGCGGATCGCCGCCGCCGTCCTCGCCGGGGTCGCGATCTCGCTCGCGATCAACGGGATCGTGTTTGCCGCCCTCGCCGGCCGGTTCGCCCATGGCCGCCTCTACCTGGTGACGCTGGCGATCGCACTGGCGGTCTACCTGGCGGTCGTCATCGTCCGGCTGCTGCTCTACCGCGACCTGGCGAGCGTGTTCCTGGTCACCGAACTGCGCGACCCCTATGTCAAGCTGGCGACCGGGCTCTATGCCGTCTACGGCCCCGCGGTAGCCGTTGGCTACGCGACCGTGTTCTGGCTGTTCCACCTGCTGTTCCCGCAGCAGGTCGCGACGTAGCCAGCGGAAGGTCGGCGGAAGGACCGGCTTTCCCCTGTTGCCCGCGGCGGCGGCAACGGGCCTAATGGGCGCAACACAGACACCCAGGGAGGACCCAATCGATGCGAGGGGCAGTCCCGACCGCCGTCGGCGCCGCAATGCTCGCACTGGCATCCACGCTGGCCGCGGCGCAGGACTGCGAGCCCGACTACTCCGGCGTCGAGCTGGTGGTCGGCACCCTGTCGGGCACCTTCATCGGCGGCCCGGCCAGGGCTCATGCCGAATCCTGGGAGCAGCGCACCTGCGGAACGGTGCGGGTCGTCGACTTCCCGTTCGGCGAGCTCTATCAGCGGTTCATGGAGCCGATGGCGGACGGGAGGCACCTCTTCGACGTCATCACCCACGCCCCGGCCTGGCACGGCGATTTCGCCCCCTATCTGTCCGAGGTTCCCGAACGGCACCGGGAGGGGGAGACCTGGGCGGACATCCATCCGGTCTATCGCGACCGCCTGATGATGTGGGACGGCAGGCAGGTATCCGTAACCATCGACGGCGACGTCCATACCGGATCCTATCGCCGCGACCTGTTCGAGGACCCCTTGAACCGGGCCGCGTTCCGGCAGGCCTACGGCTACGCGCTCGGACCGCCCGCGACCTGGGACCAGTATTACGACATCGCCGCCTTCTTCAACCGCCCCGACCAGGGATTCTATGGCACCGTCGAAGCCTTCGCCCGCGGCGGCCAGCAGTTCTGGTTCTTCTTCAGCCATGCCGCGGCCTATACCAACCACCCGGAAAATCCGGGCGCGATGTTCTTCGACCCGGAGACGATGGCTGCCCAGATCGGCAACCCCGGCTGGGTGCGCGGCCTGGAGGATTACATCCGCTCGGTGCGCTACAGCCCGCCCGGCGCGCTGAACTTCGACGCCACCGGCATCCGCACGATCTTCGCCAACGGGCAGGTGGCGATGAACATCGACTGGGGCGACACCGGCACCGTCGCCGCCGATCCGCGCCAGAGCCAGGTCGCCGGCAAGGTCGGCTACTTCCTGCTGCCGGGCACCCGGGAGATCTGGAACGCCAGCACGCGCGAATGGGACGACTTCGACGAAGTGGTCCATTCGCCGTTCATGGCCTTCGGCGGCTGGGTCGCCTCGGTGCCGGCGACGTCGCCGAACCAGGAGGCCGCGTGGGACTATGTGATGTGGCTGGCCAGCCCCGAGAACAGCGCCCGGGACGTCGTTGCCGGCGGCACCGGCATCAACCCCTACCGGATCAGCCATTTCACCGACGTCGAGATCTGGCTCGACGTATTCGGCCGCGAGGATGCCGAGGCCTATCTGGACGTCCAGCTGCGGTCGATCGACGCCGCCAACGTCGCGCTCGACTTCCGGATCCCCGGCTACTTCGCCTATACCGAGGCACTGGAGACCCAGTTGACCCGGGCGTTGACCGGGGAGGTCGATGCCGAGGACGCACTGGACGCGGTGGCCAGGGCCTGGGACAAGCTGACCGACGACCTCGGACGCAGGGACCAGCTCGCCGCCTACCGCGCTTCCATGGGCCTGCCGCCCAGGCCATAGGCCGCCTCTCACCTGCGGCCGGCCTCGCCGGCCCGCCACGCAGGCGCGTGCGCCATCCTCCGCTTCAGCCACCGCTCGGGAGAACGCGATGAAGGTCACGATTTTCAGCACCAAGCCCTATGACCGCCAGTTCCTGGACGCGGCCAACGCGCAAGCCGACCACGACCTGCGCTATCTGGAGGTGCGGCTGTCGGCCGACACCGCGACACTCGCCCACGACGCGGAAGCGGTCTGCGCGTTCGTCAACGACGAGCTGACCCGGCCGGCGTTCGAAGCACTGGCCGAGCTGGGCGTGCGGCTGGTCGCGATGCGCAGCGCAGGCTTCAACAATGTCGACCTGGAGGCCGCTCGCGACCTCGGGGTGACCGTCGCCCGCGTCCCGGCCTATTCGCCGCACGCGGTCGCCGAGCACACGGTCGCGCTGATCCTGGCCTTGAACCGGAAGATCCACCGTGCCTACAACCGCGTGCGCGAGGGCAACTTCGCGCTCGACGGGCTGCTGGGCTTCGACCTGTACGGCAAGCGCGTCGGCATCGTGGGCACTGGCAAGATCGGCGAGGTGGTCGCACGCATCATGACCGGCTTCGGCTGCGAGGTGGTCGCACACGACGTGGCGCCGAATCCGGCCTGCGCGGCGCTCGGGGTCTCCTATCTCTCGCGCGAAGAGCTGTTCGCCACCGCCGATATCGTGACCCTGCACTGCCCGCTGACGCCGGAGACCTATCACCTGGTCGATGCAGCCCTGCTCGGCCGGATCAAGCACGGCCAGATGCTGATCAACACCAGCCGCGGCGCGGTGATCGATACCCGGGCGGTGACCCGCGGATTGAAGGAAGGCATCATCGGCAGCCTCGGCCTCGACGTCTACGAGGAGGAAGCCGACCTGTTCTTCGAAGACCTGTCCGGGCGCGTCCTCCACGACGACGTGTTCGCCCGGCTGCTCACCTTCCCCAACGTACTGATCACCGGCCACCAGGCATTCTTCACCGGCGAGGCGCTTGCGGCCATCGCCGAGACGACCATCGCCAATATCTCGGCCTTCGCCTCGGCAGGACGCGCCGTGCATGAGATTTCGGTCGAGAAGATCGTCGAGCGCCCTCGCCCGGCCTGATCCCGCCGATGCACACCCTGCTGGCGGCTCTTCCGATCGGGCTGGTGCTCGTCGCCATGATCGGGTTGCGCTGGAGCGCGGCGGTCGCAGGGCTGCTCGGCCTGGCGGTCGCGCTGGCGCTGGCGGTCGGCGTCTTCGGGCTCGGCAGCGAGCCCGGCCCCGGCCCGGTCGCCGCCACCGGCGGCGCCTTGGCGGAGGCGCTGTTCACCGCCGCCAGCATCCTGTGGATCGTTTTTCCGGCCCTGTGCATCTACGACCTGCAGGCAAGGTCGGGGGCGTTCGACACGATTCGCGGCCGGCTCACCGGGCTGTCGGACGACCCGCGGCTGCTCGCGCTGCTGATCGCCTGGTTCTTCGCCCTGTTCATGGAAGGCGTCGCCGGCTTCGGTACGCCGGTCGCCCTGGCGGCGCCGATCCTGGTCAGCCTCGGCTTCCCGCCGGTCCGCGCCGTGACCCTGGCCATGATCGGGCATGCGGCCGGCGTGTCGTTCGGTGCGGTCGGCACGCCGGTGCTGCCGCAGATGGCGGCGACCGGGCTGTCCGGACTGGCGATCGCGCCGGTGACCGCGCTGCTGCACGCCCTGCTCGGCTGGATGCTGGTCGGCTTCCTGGTCCGGCTCGCCGGTCCGGCGCCCTCGCTCGGGCACTGGGGCTGGGGTGCTGCGGCGGCATTGCTGTTCTTCCTGCCGTTCCTGGCGCTTGCGGCCTGGGTCGGCCATGAGCTGCCGACCCTGGGCGGCGCAATCCTCGGCGGCGCCGGCTTTGCCATCCTGCTCCACCGGCTTCGCCCTGCCGGCCGACCGCCCAAGGCAGCTGCACCCGACTCGGTGCTGCACGCAGCCCTGCCCTACCTGGTCCTGCTCGCCCTGGTCCTGGCCACCCGGCTGATCCCGCCGCTGCGCGAACTGCTGCAGGACCTGATCTGGGAGTGGTCGCTGTTCGATCGGTTCGCCGGGCGGATCGAGCCGCTCTACCATCCCGGCACGCTGCTGCTGCTGGCCTTCCTGCTCGGCGGCCTGATCCAGGGCCGGTCGGCGGCGCAGATCCTGGCGGCGGCGCAGGCGGCCGGACGCCGGCTGCTGCCGGTGGTGGTCGCCCTGGTGGCGATGCTGGGGCTGTCGCGGCTGATGGTGCACGCGGACATGATCCGGTTCCTGGCTGAGGCGGCGGCGTCGACCGGCGTACTCTGGCCGTTGTTCGCGCCTTTCGTCGGCGTGCTCGGCACTTTCGTCACCGGCTCGGCGACCTCCTCGAACATCCTGTTCGCCGAGTTCCAGCAGACCACCGCGTCCGCCCTGGGGCTGCCCGCTGCCACAATGCAGGGCGCGCAGGGCTTCGGGGCTGCGGTCGGCAACATCGTCTGCCCGCACAACATCATCGCCGCCGGCGCCACCGTCGGGCTGGCCGGCCGGGAGGGCGAGGTGCTGCGGGCGACTGCGCTGGCGTGCCTGCTCTATGCGGCCGCCGGCGGGCTGCTGCTGATGGCGCTGGTCCGGCTGTGAGCCGATCCCCACCCATGAGTAACCGGCGGCCGGCGCGGTTGAGGTTCTGGTCCCGTCGGTTACACTGAATCAAGGAAAACAGGGGGGAGTGAGCGATGCGCGTCGCGGGGCTGTGTCTCGTCATCGGAACGGTCGGCCAGTTGAGCGCCTGCCTGCCGCAAACCGGGGGCGGCGGATCCAGCGCGAGCCAGCCGGCGGGCTCGCCGGTGGCGACGGCATCCGAGATCGACCGCTACATCCGCAACGGCAGTGCCTTTGTCGAGCACTTCGACCGCGGCGAGCGCACGCACATCGAATGCGGCTACTTCGCCGGCAACAACAACTACGACGCCATCACCTTCGAACTGGACTACGATTCCTACAGCTGGGACGGCACGGCCCGGTTCTCCGCCGGGTGGGACATCAGGGGCAGCCGACTCTGCTTCATCGACAGCTTCTACCACGACGCGACCAGTCCCTGGTTCATGCCGCCCGCGCTGACCGACGGCTGCTATGTCGCGGAATGGAGCACGACGGACGACGCCCTGATCCTGATCAGCCCGACCGACGAGATCCTGGCCACCATCATCACCGACGACGGCCCGGGCAACTACCAGCGGAACTGCGACCTGTGAGGCTTTGAACGGGGGGCGCGTCGCGTGGACACAGCATCCTGTCCGGCTATGAACCGAAAGACAGTGCTCCACGAGTGCCCGGCTTCCGCCGCTGCCGAAGTACGCTTCATGCCCCAGACACGGTGATCGAGTGTCCCTCGTTGCTCCCACTGGATCTCCGATGGTGCGTAGTCAGCGGCCTCGCGCCTTAGCGAATGCCTTGGTTGTCGGGTCCTGACTTACGAGCCCCCGACGCAGGAGACCGCCCAGCACCGAGTACGTTAGATAGTTTTTGCTTGCGCCCCTAAAATCCGAACGCAATCCAAGCACGTCTGCTATCTCGGAGTTCCCCAGTCCGTTGGGATACCGAGCAAGTAGGGTCATTATGGCATCTTCGATTAGTCGTAGACCTTCCTGCGCTTCTTGACGTTCAGATGCTCCCTCGCTCAATGATCACTCCTTCACCGCCCCGGTCAGGCTGGACACGTAATACTCGACGAAGAACGAGTAGAAGATCGCGACCGGGATCGAGCCCAGCAGCGCCCCGGCCATCAGCGATCCCCAGTGGTAGACGTCGCCCTCGACCAGTTGGGTGAGCACGGCCACCGGCACCGTCTTGTTCTCCGCCGACTGGATGAAGGCGAGCGCGTAGATGAACTCGTTCCACGACAGGGTGAAGGCGAAGATGCCGGCGGAGATCAGCCCGGGAACGGCGAGCGGCAGGGTGATCCGCCACAGGATCTGCAGCCGCGACGCGCCGTCGATCAGTGCGCATTCCTCCAGTTCGTAGGGGATCGACTTGAAATAGCCGATCAACAGCCAGGTACAGAACGGGATCAGGAAGGTCGGATAGGTCAGAATCAGCGCCAGCGGACTGTCGAACAGCCCGAACTGGAACACCATTGTCGCCAGCGGAATGAACAGGATCGAGGGCGGCACCAGATAGGCGAGGTAGATCGCAAGGCCCACCCACTGCGAGCCGCGGAAGCGCAGCCGCTGGATCGCATAGGCGGCGAGCACGCTGCAGAACAGCGACAGGAAGGTCGAGACCACCGCCACTGTCATCGTGATCATCAGCCAGCGTGGATAGTCGGTCTCGAACAGCAGCTTGTTGATGTTGTCGAGCGTCGGCGAGGTCACCCAGAACGGGTTGTGGTCGCGGTAGTTGTAGAGCTCCGCGTTCGGCTTCAGCGTGGTGACCGCCATCCAGTAGAACGGGAACAGCAGGACCAGGATGAACAGCGCCAGCGGGATGTAGACGGTGATCACCCGGCGCGGGACCGACTCCCAGTTCAGCGGGCCGGCCTGCGCCTGCTTTTCCGGCCGCTCGGGACGGGCCGCGATGTCAGTCATCCCTGCCCCCCTGCTGCCATTTGCGTCTGGCGAGTGCGAAATAGCTGAAGATGGTCGCGGCGATCAGGAACGGGATCATGGCGACCGCGATCGCCGCGCCCTCGCCGAGCTGACCGCCGGGGATCGCGCGCTGGAACGCCAGCGTCGCCATCAGATGGGTGGAGTTGACCGGGCCACCGCGGGTGATCGCGTAGACCAGCTGGAAATCGGTGAAGGTGAAGATCACCGAGAAGGTGAGCACCACCGCCAGGATCGGCATCAGCATCGGCACCGTGATCTTGACGAAGCGTTGCCAGGGCGACGCGCCGTCGATCATCGCCGCCTCGTAGAGCGAGGGCGAGATCGTCTGCAGCCCGGCGAGCAGGCAGATCGCGACGAACGGGATGCCCCGCCAGACGTTGGCCGCGATCAGCGACATCCGCGCATTCCACGGGTCGCCCAGGAAGTCGATATAGGTGTCGCGCAGGCCGAGCACGTCGACCAGCAGGTAGGAGATGATCGAGAACTGCGGGTCGTACAGCCACCAGAAGGCGATCGCCGACAGCACCGTCGGCACGATCCACGGCACCAGGATCAGCGCCCGGATCAGCGACTTCATCGGCAGGTGGTTGTTCAGCAGCATCGCCAGCCACAGCCCCAGGGCGAACTTCAGCACCGTGGCGCCGACGGTGTAGAGACACGTCCACCAGACCGCCATCCAGAACACCCGGTCGGTGAACAGCAGCTCGTAGTTGAAGCCGCCGATCCACTCGCCCGACCGCCCGATCCGGGTGTCGGTGAACGCCAGCCACACCCCCAATCCAAGCGGATAGGTCAGGAACAGCGCCAGCAGGCCGACCGCGGGCGTCATGCAGGCGACGATCAGGAAGATCTTGTTGTCGAACAGCCTGGTCAGCCAGCCGTCCCGACGCGGGGCCAAGGCCAGCGTTTCGCTTGCCGTTACCACTTCAGTGGCGCTCCTTCACCATGGGATGCGGCCGTCGCCCCACGCGGTCCAGCGGTGGGGCGACGGCGTTGCCGGCGTTACAGGAGGGCCGTCAGGTCCGGTAGTAGCGCAGCGTGCGGCGCTCGGCCTCGGCAGCGGCGTCTTCCGGTGTCTCCTGGCCTGCGCAAACCGACGCCACCATGTTCACGATGACGAAATCGGAAAGCACGGCCGCGCTGGCCTCGCCGATGCTGCCCTGGTAACCGTCCCAGAGCGAGGTCGCGATCACGTCCCGGAACGGCTCGTGCTTCGGATCGACGGTCCACACGTCCGAGGCCTCGTAAGCGGCGAGCGGATGGCCCCAATAGCCGATGCAGGCATTGAGGTACGGATCGTACTGCTCGCTCTCCATCATGAACGTCATATAGGCCTTGGCCGCATTCGGGTAGGGCGTGTAGTTGAACGCCATCCCGTTCACGATCAGCGCCCGCTCGGTCGAATGGCCGACCGGTCCGATCGGCATCCGGGCATGGAAGGTGTCTTCCGCGAGTTCCTGCAGCGCCGGATCCTCGGAGGTCTTCAGCGCGTAGTAGATTGAGATACCGTTCTGGGTCCAGCTGATCTGGCCGTCGATGAACGCCTTGTTGTTCGCCGGGTCGAGCCAGGACAGCGTGCCCGGAATGAAGGTGTCGTAGAGTTGCTTGGCATATTCCAGCGCGGCGATCGTCTCCGGGCTGTTGATGATGACCTGGTCGTTCTCGTCGACCAACGCGCCGCCGAAGGCCCAGACCACCCAGTTGCACCACGCGTTGGCGTCGCCGACCGCGTTGCCGAGCGCCAGCCCGCCGGGCGTGCCGAGTTCGTTGAGCTTGGCGCTCATCTCGAGGAAGCCCTGGACATCGGACGGCGGCTCGTCGTAGCCGGCCGCCTGCAGCATCGATCTGCGATAGCAAATGCGTCCGCCTGAGGCACCCAGCGGCATGCCGATCCAGCGTCCCCCCGAGGTGCCATAGCGCTCGGCGAGCGGGTACCAGCCGCCGTACTTCGCGCCCAGATATTCAGCGACATCGGTGAGGTCGAGTAGGCTGTCGACGAACTTGTGCGGATCGTCGGACCAGGCATAGACCACGTCCGGCCCCTCGCCGACATTGGCCGAGACCGCCGTGCGCGGCCGCAGATCCTCCCAGCTCTCGATGTCGATCCTGACCGGCACGCCGGTCTTGGCAGTGAAGGCTTCACTGTTCTCCAGGAACAGCTGCTCGTCGCCGTCGACGAACTTCGAGGGCCGGAGCACGCGCAGGCTGGCGCCGTCTTCGATCGGCAGGTCGGGCGGGGTCACATCGGCGGCCGGGATCGCGGCCCGCAGGCTGCCGGCGCCGAGGAGCGTCGTGCCTGCGAGCGCGCCGGCGCCGAGCTTGATCGTGTCTCGCCTCGTGATTCTGGTCATGTCTCTTCCTCCCTGTTGTATTCTTGTGCTTGTTGTCAGCTGGTTGAACCGGCGGCATCGTGCCCCAATCGGGGGAGGGCCGCAACCTGCCACAGCTGCCTCGGGAACTTTTCCGGCAGCGCCGCTCTGATTATGCTCATGTTCGAAGGCTTCGCGACCGAGCGGATAGACCTCCCCGAGGCGTCCCTCCACGTGCGGCACGGCGGGTCCGGGCCGCCGGTGCTGCTGCGGCACGGCCATCCGCGCACCCACGCCACCTGGCACCGGGTCGCACCGCTGCTCGCCGAGCGCCACACCGTCGTCTGCCCCGATCTGCGCGGCTTCGGCCGCTCATCCAAGCCTCCGGACAGCACCGGACACGCAGGCTCGTCCAAGCGCGCCAAGGCCCGCGACTGCATTGCACTCATGAGTCGGCTCGGCTTCGACCGCTTCGCCATCGTCGGCCACGACCGCGGCAGCTACACCGCCTTCCGCGCCGCCATGGACCACCCACGGGCGATCGACCGCCTCGCCATCCTCGACGGTGTGCCGATCATTGAGGCACTGGAGCGCTGTGACGCCCGTTTCGCAGCCAAGTGGTGGCACTGGTTCTTCTTCGCCCAGCCGGAGAAGCCCGAGCGCGCCATCCTCGCCGATCCGGATGCCTGGTACGGAGGCTCCGCGGAGCGAATCGGGGCCGAGTCCTATGCCGACTACCGCGCCGCGATCCACGACCCGGCGACGGTGCACGGGATGCTGGAGGACTATCGTGCCGGCCTCGGCATCGACCGCGAGCATGACGCGGCGGATCGCCGTGCCGGCCGCCGTATCGCCTGCCCGACGCTGGTGCTGTGGTCGCTGCAGGATGACCTGCAGGGGCTTTACGGCGACGTGCTCGCCATCTGGCGCCCCTGGTGCGCCGGTCCGTTGCAGGGCGGCGGTATCGACTGCGGCCATCACATGGCGGAGGAAGCCCCCGAGGAGCTGGCTGGCAGGCTGCTCAATTTCCTCGGCCGGAACTAGCCGACGTCAGCGATGGTCAGCGGGAGGGTCTTCATCGAACTGCCC
>JBHJOG010000155.1:0-59702 GCA_050329975.1 Alphaproteobacteria bacterium
GGCGCCTCCGTACTGGCGCTCGACCCGCTGGACGAGGCGACGCTGCGGCAGCTCATGGAACTGCAGGCGGGGAGCGGGCGGCGCAACGCGGCGCTCCAGCAGTATCGGCACTTCGCCGACCTGCTGCGGCACGAGCTCGACACGGCGCCCGAGGCCGAGACCCGGGCCCTCCACCAGCGGTTGCTCCGAGATCCACCGCGGTCGGCGACACCGCCGGAGCCGCTGCGGCTTGCGCGCGCGCCGGTCAGGCCGCCCGAGGTCGTGGTCGCCCGGTTCGGCGCCGACGCCGGGGATGCCGCTGCGCGCGCAGTGGCAGACGAGCTGCGCGATGACCTGCTGACGGCGCTGACGCGGCGGCGCGGCCTGCGCGTGCTCACCGAGGCTGGCGACGGCCTCGTCGCCGATCCTCGGGCGCAGGACCGGCGCTACCTGGTGGAGGCCGGCGTGCGCATCCGGGCGGCAGAGGTGGTGGTGACGGCGCGGCTGATGGATGCCGGCGACCGCAGCTGCCTATGGTCGGAACGCTGCGCCGGGCCACCCGACCGGCTGCTTGGCCCGGAGGTGCCGCTGGCGCAACGGCTTGCGGTCAGCTTCGTGCGCGAGATCGAGGTCGCGGAGGCGCGCAAGGCCGCGGGAACGGAGCCCGACGCCCTGGACGCCTGGAGCCACTACCATCTCGCGCTGCACCATCTCTACCGCTTCTCGCTGCCCGGCCTGAATGCGGCCCACGCCCACCTGCAGCGTGCGGTCGCGCTCGACCCCGGCCTCGCGGTAGCGCATGCCCGGCTCGCCTATGCCCACCTCCAGATGTACTGGTACGGGCCACCGGAGGCGCGGGACGAGTCCCTGGACCGGAGCCAGCTCGCCGCCCTGCAGGCGGTCGGCCTGGACGCGAAGGATGCGCGTGGCCACTTCGCCCTCGGCCGGCTGTTCGCGATCCGGCGCGAGTTCGACATGGCGATCCCGGAGTTCGAAACCGCGATCGGCCTCGATCCGAGCTTTGCCCAGGCCAGCTTCGGTCTCGGCCAGGCCCTGGCGGCGGCGGCGCAGCCGGCGAGCTCGGTGCCGTTCCTGGACCGGGCGATCGACCTCGACCCGCACGACCCGCACCTGTGGACCTTCTACCACGACCGGGCGGAAGCCCGGTTCGCGCTCGGCGACCTGGCCGAGGCGGCGAAGAACTCCAAGGTGGCGGTCCGGCTGCCCAACGCGTCGCATTTCGCCTGGGCGACCCTGGCGTCGGTGCTCGGCGTCGCTGGCGACCAGGAGAACGCCGGCCGGGCTCTGGCCCGCCTCCGGCTGTTCAGACCCGGGTATAGCCTCGACCACGCCGTCGCGGAGCTTGCCCACCACGCCAACCGCCTGTTCGTCGGCGACTATCTCGCCGGCCTGGAACTGGCGGGGCTTGGCCATGAGCAACCCGGCACGGCGGACGAGGATGGGCGGCAGGCCGACCAGGGTCCGCTTTTGACCGGCCAGGGCCCGTTGTTTTGACCGCGGCTTGATCGCCGCCGGGTAGAACGCGCCGCGTCATCGTGCGGGGTGCTGCGGCCGCTCGTTGTGATCTTCAGGGGGCCGCGCTCCGCCGAGTTCCAACAGCACCAGCAGACAAGGAGTCGGGCCGATGCCCTGGCGCCGATCGCTTCGCGGCTCCCTCGACGCGGCAGACCATCGCCGTGCCGCGGCCGTCCCTGGCCTGCCGGTGGGACGCGGTCCGATGGGGATGAGCATGAGCAGGAAGACCGTCGTCCAGGTTATCGGCGCCGCGGCCATCGTCGCGATATTGGCGTGGGAATGCGCCGCTGCTGGCCGGGTTCCGGGACCGGACCGGGCCGCGGCGTTCGACCGTCTGGTCCCCGGGGAGGGCGGCGCGACGCCGACGACCGCGGTCGTCGGCGCGCGCTTCTGAGCGCAGGCTCAGTTGGTGAAGTAGAACATGTTCCTGTCGAGCTGGAGATTCGTCTCGAAGTTGAGCAGCGCGACCAGCGTCTGCGCGCCTTCTGGATCGGTCACCACCCACTGGCGCAGGTTCATCGGGTTGCTGTCGAAGGTGAAGGTGACCGAACCCTCGCCGGGATTGTCGGTATCGACGATCGTGACGCTGATCAGGCCGTCTTCACGGGTGAAGTCCGAGATGGTGATGTCGCCGCTGAGCCGCAGGTTGGCGCGGGTGAAGAAATCGACTGTGGTATCGCTGATCAGCGCGCGCGACGTCTGGTCCAGCTCCTTGTCGTGGTAGTGGACCCAGGTGCCGTCGGCGACGATCAGGATCGGCGACGGCTCGTCATATTCGAAGCGCAGCCGGCCGGGGCGCATGATAAACAGCGTGCCCTGCACGTTGCCGCCACTGGAATCGACCTGCAGGAAGCGCGCGCGCATCGTCCCGATCGAGTTCAGGTAGGTCTCGATCCGCTGCACGTCCGCCTGGTCTTCCGCCGTCAGCGTAATCGCACCGGCCGCGCCAGTGGCCGCGCCGACCAGCACCGCCGCCGCCAGGACCGTCACCACCTGCCCTCGGGCCCGGTTCCAGATCCGCCGTGCCGCGCCAACCGCCATTCCGTGCTCTCCGTACTTGGTCCGTCTCACCGTCAGGCTCCACTGTTAGGATACCCGCCGCCCGAGCGCAACATTCGCCGACATTTGGGCGGCAATAGGGCGGTCGGCCTTGATTGCCGAGGGCGTCCGTCGCTCAGCCCAGGCCGAGCAGCGCCGGCAGCTGGCTGAGATCGGGAATCGCCGCGACCGGGCGGCCGGGGAGCCGCTCCGCAGGCGCGCCGGCACGGTTGACCCAGACCGCGTGGAAGCCGAAATGCGCGGCGCCGGCGATGTCCCAGGCATTGGACGACAGGAAGCAGATCCCGGCTCGCGCCACCCCCAGCCGGTCGACGGCGCTCTGGTAGACCCGCGGGTCGGGCTTGTAGACGCGCAGCTCGTCCACCGAGATGACGGCGGTGAGTTCGTCGGCGATGCCTGCATTGACGACGGCCGACTCCAGCATCGCCGGTGCGCCGTTGCTGAGGATGGCACGCGACAGGCCGGCCTTCCCGAGCTGCCGCAGGACGGCCGGCACCTCGCGATAGGCGTCGAGCCGCAGGTAGAGGTCCATCAGGCGCGCGCGCAGCGCCGGATCGGCCAGGCCCCGGGCCTCCATCGCGTAGTCCAGCGCATCCCCGGTGACCTGCCAGAAGTCGGCATAGGAACCCATCAGGCTGCGCAGCCACGTGTACTCGAGCTGCTTGCGACGCCAGAGCTCGGCCAGCGGCTGCATCGCCGCGCCCAGGACGACGGCCTCGGCCGCCGCGGCGGAGACCACGTCGAACAGCGTGCCGTAGGCGTCGAACACGCAGGCGCGGATCCCGGCGGCGGCGAGGGGCGCGGGCGACGAGGCGGACTGTTCGGCCATGGCGGTTTCCACCGGTCTGCAATCTGGGCGGTCGGCCAAGGCCCCCTGCCTTTCCGCCCCCTGCCTTTCCCCCGACCCATAGCATGTCCGGCCGCTGCCGTGACCTCCCATTTGGCTGTCCCGCGACTCGGATCGCAGGCGACCGCAGCCCCGCGCCTTGACATCGGGGCGCAGCGGCCCGATGCACGCGCCATGTCCGTCGACTCCGAAGGCATCGACTCGCCAAAGCGAAACGCCGGCTGGCCGGGACCGGCGCTGTACGCGCTGGCGGCGACCGGCTGGATCTACCTGGTCTACCTGCTGCTGGTCGCGGCCCAGACCGCGCTTGCGGTCGATGCGCGCGCGCTCTGGTTCTCCGACGAGGTGCGCTACGGCACCGCTCTGGTGGAGCTGATGCAGGGCGACAACTGGCTGACACTGACGCTGAACGGTGAGCCCTACCCCGACAAGCCGCCGGTCTATTTCTGGCTGCTGGCGATCATCGCCTGGATCGGGGGCGGAACCGGCACCTGGGTGTTCTTCGCCGGGGCCGCGCTCTCCGGCTTCGCCTATGTGGCCAGCGCACACTTCCTGGTTCGCCGGGTGGTGCCGGCGCGGCCGGCGCTGGCGCTGGCGACCGGGCTGCTGCTGCTCGGCACGCCCTATGTGGCGGCCCTGTTCCACTACTCGCGGATGGATCCGCTGTTCGCCGCGACGATCGTGGCGGCGATGGCCTGCATGCACAGCGGGCTGCGCCGGCCCTCGATCAGCCGCTGGGTGATCGCCGGCTTCGCGCTGATGACGCTGGCGAGCTTCATCAAGGGCCCGCTGGGGCACGCGCTTCCGATGATCGCGCTGCTCGCCGACGCCCTGGCCACCCGCCGGCTGCGGCGGCTGGTTGCCTGGGACATGCTACTCGGCGTGCTGCTGTCGCTGGCGATCGCGGCGGCCTGGTTCGGCGCGGTGGTGGCGACCCGCGGCTGGGGCTTCGTCGAGAGCGTGCTCGACAACCAGATCCTGCAGCGCGCGGTCAGCGCCTGGCATCACCGCCATCCGTTCTGGCTCTACGTGCCGCTGATGGTGGGCATGTGGCTGCCGTGGACGATGCTGCCGGCGCTCGGCCCGGTCCGCCGGGCCATCGGCGCCGCCGTGCGCGCCAGCCTGCGCCGCACCGCCGAGGCTTCGCCGACGGTCTATTTCGGGCTCGCCTGGGCGTCGGGCTTCGTGCTGCTCAGCGCACTGAGCGGCAAGATCCACATCTACCTGCTGCCGACGCTGGCGCCGCTGGCCGCCGCGACCGCGGCCGGGATCCTCGGCCTTCCGGTCGAGAGCCGGATCCTGGCCTGGCGGCTGGCGGCGACGATCTACGCCATGGTCGGCATGGCGGCGCTGGTCGCCGGCATCGGCCAGTTCGCGCCGTTCCCGATCGGCGGCCTGGTCGCGCTCGGCATCGTGCTCCTCGTCGGCGCGACCGCGCTCGCCTGGTTCGACGGCCGCCTCAACGCCATGCGGCCGTTCTGGGTCAACCTGGCGGTGGTGACACTGGCGATGAACGTCCTCGGCCTCTGGATCGCGCCGTCGCTGGACGCGGTGCTGAGCCCGAAAGCGCAGGCCGAGCTGATGCGCGCCTATGCCGACCAGGGCTTCGACGTGGTCGCCTACGCCACCTATGACGGCGTCTACACCTACCACTACGGCGGCATCGTCACCGAGATCGACCAGCCGGCGGAGCTGGCGGCCTATCTGGAGACGAGCGACCGGCTGATCGTGGTGATGCGGCAGTCGAGCCACGCCAACCTCGGCGCGCTGGTGGCCGACCTGCCGGTGGTCCAGGAGCAGCGGATCGCCGAGAACCTCTATCTGATGCTGCTTCAGGACCGGACCGAATAGCGACGCCAGCCGCGAGGCTTCGTTGACGGCGGGCCACGGCGACTCCTAATGTTGTCGCCCATTCCCCCAGCAGCGCGGTCGAGTCGCTACATCCATGTCCCGGTTGGAGCAATCGCAGAAAAGACTGGCCGAGGCGGTGCAGCGGCTGGAGGCGGCGCTGGCCGAGGGCGGCGCCGCACAGGATGCCGGCGCGGCCCGGGAGATCGCGGCGGTGCGCAGCGCCTATCTCGAGCTGCAGCAGACGGCCGACGCAGTGGCCGACCGGCTGGACCGGGCGATCGCCCGGGTTGATCACCTGCTCGGGGACATGGAGTCGCGCAATGCAGCGGAATAGCGTGATGGCCAAGATCGAGGTGATGATCCATGGCAAGCGCTACATGGTGTCGTGCGACGACGGCAAGGAAGCCCATCTGAGCGCGCTCGCCAAGTATATCGACAAGAAGATGTCGGAGCTCGACAACGGCCGCGGCCAGGCGAGCGAGGCGCAGCTGCTGATGATGACCAGCCTGCAGATTGCCGACGAGCTGGCCAGCCTCTACAACGACCTGGACGACCTGCGGCGGTCGGAACTGGCGTCGGACCGGATGAGCGGCCAGATCGACGCCGCCGCCGAGCGCATCGAAGCGCTGGCCGCCCAGTTGAAGCGCTCGGCCTGATCCGCGCCTGGACGAAGATGGCCCTTGCACATCGGGCGCCTGCTACCAGATAGTGTGGTGGGCTGTCCTGCGCGTCAGGCTTCAGTTTCCCCGGGGCCAATACACTCCTCTAGGGAGCTGTCCCTTTCGCGGTCGTGGCCGCGGAATACGGCGCCCACCTGTTCTTACAGGCCTAGAGGGATATGATACGCCAACGGCAGGTACGGCTCACCTCATTCGCCGGTAACGGACTCCGTCGCCGGCGCTCTGGCATGCGAACCGGAGTGGCGTCATCCGCGGACCGGCGTTAACCAGCGATCAATGCCGATCGGCAAAGGCCGCGTTGCGGGCCTCGGCCCGGACGACCCGGGCGGCGGCGGCCAAGGCAGTGCCGGATGCTGCCGACCGGATCGCGGTTGCGGTCGTTGCGCTGGCGCGCCGTCGCCGGCCCGATGCGACCTCCGGCTACTGGGCGATCGGCGACGAGATCGATGTCCGGCCGGCGCTGCGGGCGCTGGTCGCGATGGACGTCGTGGTGGCGCTGCCGGTGATGGGCGGACAGGAGAGCCCCCTGACCTTCCGACGCTGGGTTCCCGGCGCGCGGCTGAAGCATCGGATGTGGGGCATCCAGGAGCCGGTCGCCGATGCGCCGGCGGTGCGGCCCGAACTGCTGCTGGTTCCGTTGCTCGCCTTCGACGCCCACGGCGGCCGGCTGGGCTATGGCGGCGGCTACTACGATCGGACAATTGCCGGCTTGCGCGCCGACGGCGGACCCCCGATCCTGGCCTGCGGGGTTGCCTTCGCCGGGCAGGAGGTGGCAGAGGTCCCATGCGAACCCTATGACATGCGGCTGGATGCTGTGATCACCGAAGACGGATTGCGGATGGTGGCACCCGAGCCGGCGGGGGGCCGCTGATGCGCGTGCTGTTCCTCGGCGACGTGGTCGGCCGGTCGGGCCGCGAGGCGGTCCTGGCCCGGGTGCCCTTGCTCCGGCTCGAGCAGGACCTCGACCTGGTGGTGGTGAACGGCGAGAACGCGGCCAGCGGCTTCGGGCTCACGCCGCAGATCTGCGCCGATTTCTATGCTGCCGGCGTCGATGTGATCACCACCGGCAACCATGTCTGGGACCAGCGCGGCATCGTTCCCCACATTGCCCAGGACCACCGCCTGCTCCGGCCGGCGAACTTCCCGGCTGCGACCCCCGGCCGGGGCGCCAACCTCTATGCGCTGGGCGACGGCCGCACGGCGCTGGTCGTCAACGTGATGGGCCGCCTGTTCATGGACCCGCTGGACGACCCGTTCGCGGTGGTCGACGCGGTGCTGGGCCAGAAGCGCCTGGGCCGCGACGTCAGCTTCATCCTGGTGGATATCCACGCGGAAGCCTCCAGCGAAAAGATGGCGATGGGCCACCATTGCGACGGCCGCGCCAGCATGGTGGTCGGCACCCATACCCATGTGCCGACCGCGGACGCCCAGGTGCTGCCCGGCGGCACGGCATACATGACCGACGCCGGGATGTGCGGCGACTATGATTCGGTGATCGGCATGAAGAAGGAGCCGGCGACGCTGCGCTTCGTCTCGAAGATGCCCGGCGAACGGCTGTCCCCGGCGCTGGGCGAGGCGACGCTGTGCGGCGCGGTGGTCGAGACCGACGACCGCACCGGGCTCGCCCGCTGGATCGAGCCGATCCGGCTCGGCGGACGGCTGCAGCCGGCGCTGCCGGTGCCATCCCGCGACCGATCGGCGGCTGAATGACAAGGGGCGCCGCAACGGCGCCCCTTGGCTCGAGTCTCGTCCGGTAAGGTCCGGCGCTACATCAGCAGGTCGGCATTGAAGCCGACCGTCACGGCCCCGATCGCCTCGCCGGTCGCCGGGTCGACGACGGTCATGCTGGCGTTGAACGTATAGGCCTGCAACTCCTCGGCGAACTCGACCTCCTCGACCAGTATGGCCCCCGGGCCCATCGGATAGGTCTGCTGCCACTTGGCCTCGTCGCCCTGCATCAGGTCGGCGGTCAGTGCCGTCTGGCCGACGTTGAGGCCGAGATTGTCCATGATCCACAACTCGGCCACGATGCCGCCGGTCTCCATCTGATGAGAAATCAGGTACTGGGAGACCTCGCGTTGCACGACCTCCTGGAACAGGGCACCTCCGCCCATCTCGGCCTCGGCGATCCATGCCTAGTCGAGGATGGCGATATCGGCTTCGGTCAGGCCGGCATTGGCGGCGTTCTGCGCCTTGATTGCCTCGACGACGATCGGGTCGGCCAGCCAGGCCGCCACGGTGCCTTCGAGATATTCGCGCGCCTTGGCTTCGATATCCGCCTCGACAGCGAAGGCGCCAGTCGTCGGCAGTGCCGCAGCCAGCAGTCCGGCGGCGATCAGGTTGGTCGTCCGGGTCATCAAGATGTCTCCCTTTCTTGTGCAAGACCGAGGGAGTATCCCCGCCTTGGGTTAAGAGTTCGTTGCCCTGCAGACCCGCAGAAATCGCCAAGTCTTGTACCGATCTGTCCTGTGAAATCAGCATCCGGGGTGGGGGCTGCTCATGTACGATTCGCATCCTGCATTTCGAGCCCGTCCAAATACTGACTACGCGCGTCTTCGACCGCGCAGCCTTCAGAGGTTATTTACCTGAACATGTGAGCGTAGGCGATGTTCTGCCGCAGGCCGCCCCACTGGTGCGGGGCGCAACGATTGATGGAGTCGTCGATGATTGGCTGGTTCGGACGTTCATTGGCAAACCGGGTCGCCGCGGTCGTGGCGATCGTGGTCCTGCTGAGCTTGGCGAGCGTCGTAAGCTGGAGTTCCCTGCGCCAATCCGATGCCCTGACCGAACAGGCCCGGAAGGGGTTTCTGATGGTCTCGACGGTGATCGCGAACAACCTCGTCGGTCCCGTTCAGTTCAGAAACCAGGAGCAGGCCCAGGCGGCCTATGCGACCTTCGCCCAGGCCAGCGACAGCGAGATCGCCGACATCCTGATCCAGCGCGACGACAGCGACGTGCCGCTCGACGCCTTCCGCAACCAGGGGCGTTCCGCGGCGGATGTCGAAGCCGCGATCGCGGCCCTGCCGGAGGACTTGGCGGTCGGCAGCGTCCATGAGGTGGCGACGGAAACCCATATCATCTATGTGGCCGTGATCGGCAAGGACCAGAATCGGTTCGGCATCGCCGCCATCGCCTGGTCGACCGAGGGGATCGACGGCACCGTTGCCGCGGCCTTCCAGGAGGCGGCCCTGATCGGCGCGGTCTGTCTGGTCCTGGGTGTCGGGATTATCGGCTATGTGATCCTGCGCGTCGCCGGCCGTCCGGTCGGGCGGTTGACCGGGTTGATGGAGCGCCTAGCCGCCGGCGACACGAGCGTCGACCTGCCCTATGCCGGGCGCGGCGACGAGATCGGCCGGATGGCGAAGACGGTGGCGGTGTTCCGCGACCAGGCGATCCGGGTCGGCGAGCTGAACGCCGAGCGGGCGCAGCGCGAACAGGAGGCTGCCGACAGGCGCCGGGCTGACCTGGCCGAGGTCGCCGAGCACCTGGAGCGACAGGTGGGCGAGGTGGTCGAGATGGTGCAGAGCGCCGTGACCGAGCTCAGCGCCACCGCCGGATCGATGAGCGACGTGGCGACCGACAGTTCGGCGCGGGCAGCCGAGGTCGCCGGCACGGTTGAGGCCGCAGCGGGCGACGTCGAGGCCATGGCCGGCACGTCGCGCAAGCTGCTGGAGGCGGTGCGCCAGGTCGAGCGGCAGATCGACGAGTCCCGGAGCATCGGCGAGGAGGCCCAGGCGGTCGCCGGTTCGGCGCGGACCACCATGGAGGGCCTGGTCGAGCGTGCGGACGCCATCAGCCAGGTGGTGGTGCTGATCAACGAGATCGCGGAGCAGACCAATCTGCTTGCGCTGAACGCCACCATCGAGGCGGCGCGCGCGGGAGAAGCCGGAAAAGGGTTCGCCGTCGTCGCCACCGAGGTGAAGAACCTGGCAACCCAGACGGCCAAGGCCACCACCGAGATCGGCCAGAAGATCGGCGAGATCCAGTCGGTAACCGGCGAGGCATCGGGCAACATCACGGCCATCGTGGACGTCGTTGCGCGCCTGGGCAGCATCGCGGCCAACGCCTCGGCGGCGATGGCGAGCCAGAACGACATGGTGGCGGAGATCGACGAGCGCGGCGGCGCGGTGGCTGAGCGGGTGCGCGAAATCTCGCTGAACATGGAGCGGGCCAGCGCCGCGGCGAGCGAGACTCTCGCCGGGGCTGACCAGGTGCGCGATGCCGCCGACGACCTGAGCCGCCACGGCAGCACGCTGGCCGAGCAGGTGCGCACGGTCGTCGACAAGCTGCGCGTCGCCTGAACCGGCCGCGGCGACCGGTCTCGGCGCAAGTCACTTGTCCACATCGGCGCAAAGGCGCTATTCACGACGCTCACAGGTCACAGCCAGTTGCGTGACAGGGAGTGCGTCATGGGGCGTCTGCGCATCGACTCCGTCCGGGTCCTGCTGACCGGGGCATTGCTGGCCGCTGCGGCAGCGGCGGCCGGGCCGGCGGCGGCCCAGGATTCCGCAGTGCTGCCGCAGACCGGCGCGCTGGCCCTGATCGGCGGCTGCGCGCTGACCCTCGACGGGGAAGTTTATCGCGGCTGCGAATGCCGGCTGATGGTCTCGGCCGCCGGCGCACAATACCTGATGAGCGGGCTCAACGTCGCATGCCAGGGTCAGGCAGGTCAGGCCGGGCTGCTGAGCAGCCAGGTCGGCCAGCCGGGACGCACCATCCAGGTGCTCTACGACCTCGGTCCGACCACGGCCCATGGCGCCGGCATGTGGCTGACCAGCAGCACGGCCAGCATCGAGAATGTGGTGGCCGACGACGACTGGCTGCTGATGACGCTGCGGCTGGCCGGGCCGACCGGCTTCGAGAACAGCCGCGGCCGAGCCTGCGTCGACGGCGCCACCGGCGCGCGATGCTGACTGCCGCGACCCCCGACAGCGAGGCCGACCGGCGGATTGGCGCGAAAATACGCCTCTATTACGGCACATTCATGCTTTACCGTGATTCCCTGACGCGCGATCATTGCGCGCATCACGGATGAGACGGCCGCTCCCTCGAGCCTTCCCGCGCGGAGGGGGCGGCGCCACGCAATGCTGTGCAGGGTGGGCGCTATGAGATCGACTGTGGTCAGGCTTGTCCTCGTCTGCGTGACGATGCTGGGGGTGGCCTCGGCGCATGCCCAGGACGAGGTGCGCGGCGCGCAGCGCGAAGGCGAGCAGACCCGAATCGCCCTGGTCATCGGCAATGGCGACTACGACTATGCGGGCTTCCTGCCCAACCCGACGAAGGACGCCCAGGCGATGGCCGATGCGCTGCGCGAGCTGGGCTTCGAGGTGTTCCTCGGCCTCGACCTGAACAAGGATAATTTCGAGCAGCTGCTGCGCCAGTACACCCGCGCCCTCGATGCGGCCGACGTGGGCCTGTTCTTCTATGCCGGCCACGGCCTGCAGGTGGATGGCATCAATTACATCATCCCGACCGATGCCGTGCTCGAGCGCGCTTCCGACCTGGACTTCGAGGCGATCGACTCCAGCATCATCCTCAACCAGTTCAACCGGCCGGACTTCACCGGCCTGGTCTTCCTCGACGCCTGCCGCGACAACCCGCTGGCGCGCAGCATGCAGACCGGCACCCGCTCGGTCGGCCGCGGCCTGGCGGAGGTGACGTCGGCAACCGGCACCCTGATCGCCTATGCCACCCAGCCCGGCAACGTGGCCTATGACGGCGACGGCGACCACAGCCCGTTCACCACGGCGCTGCTCAGCCACATCTCGACGCCCGGCATGGAGATCCGGCTGATGCTGGATTTCGTCGGCGAGGACGTCGCCGAGATGACCCGCGGCCAGCAGCAGCCCTGGGTGCATTTCTCCCGGCTGCGCGGCGGCTTCTACTTCAAGCCGGAGCCGGCGGCCACCACCCCCACCACCGACGGCGGCCAGGGCACCCAGGTGGTGGTCAACGAGAACGACCCCGCGGTGCGCTTCTACGAATATGCCAGCGCGCTGGAAGTGCCGCAGGAGCGGCTGCTGATGCTGGAGCAGTTCATCCGGCTCTACCCGACCCATCCGCTGGCGGTGTTGGCGGCGACCGATGTCCAGGAGTTGCGCACCCGGGCCGCCAATCCCGATCCCGACCGCACCGACCTGGAGCCGGGCCAGCAGAACACGCCGCCCCGGGTCGAGGCCGCGCGCACCCTCACCCTTGACGCCGACGCCGGGCCGACCCCGCTGGCCATCGCCGCGCCGACCGACGAGGACGGCGACGAGCTCACGGTCACCCTCATCGCATTGCCGGAGGTTGGCCACGTCCGATCCGTCTCGGTCCCGGTCTCGGCCGGAGACCAGATCACGCCCGGGGAACTGACCGGACTCGACTACACCCCTGACGTGGACGCGGTCGGCGCCGTAGGCGAACTTCGTTACCGCGTCGACGACGGCAAAGGCGGCACTGCCGAGGGTGTCGTCCGCATCACCCTGCGGGCGCCGAACCAGCCGCCGATCGTGCAGGACCTGCTGACCCTGACGATCGAGCAGAGCGAGACCCCGACGCCGCTGGGCATTGCCGCACCGATCGACCCGGATAACGACAGGCTGCAGATCCGGGTGACCTGGCTGCCCCGCGCCGGCACGGTGGAACTCAACGGACGGCCGCTCGCCCGCGACGAGGAACTGACGGCCTATCAGCTGATCGCGCTTTCCTATCGGCCGGATGCGGATCGCGCCGGCGACATGGGGTCCTTCGAGTACCAGGTCGATGACGGCCGCGGCGGGCTGATCCGGGCGACGGTCCGGATCACCGTGGTCATGCCGAACACGCCGCCGACCGTCGCTGACGAAACCCTGGTCGAAGTCCCGGCCGATCAGGCAGGGGCGCCGCTGAACCTGACGCCGCCGACCGACGCGGACGGCGACCCGCTGACGATCCGCGTGACCTGGACGCCGCGTTGGGGCAGCGTCATGTCCGGCGACGCGGTGCTCAGCCGCGGTGACGAATTGAGCGTGGAGGAGTTCGCATCGCTGCGCTACTTCGCAGCCGCCGGCCAGGACGGGGATGCCGGCTCCTTCGAGTTCGCCGTCACCGACGGCCGCGGCGATCCGGTGCGCGGCATGGTGCGGATCAGCGTCATCGCCCCCAACCAGCCGCCCCGGGTCCCTGCCAGCCAGGATATCACGGTCGCCGCCGAGGCAGGGGCTGCTCGACTCGAGTTCGAGCGGCCCGAGGACGCGGACGGCGATGCGCTGGTGGCGACGGTGACCGAAATCCCGTTCCGCGGCCGGCTGACCGTGGCGGGACGCACGGTCAGGGCCGGCGACCTGCTCGACGAGGCCACGCTCGCCGGGCTTGCCTACGAACCGGCGCTCGGCCATGTCGGCGCCGCCGGGCAGTTCGCCTTCACCGTGACCGACGGGACCAGCGACCCGGTCGCGGCCGTCGTGCGGATCTCGGTCGAATCCACCAACAGCCCGCCGGTCGTTGATAGCGGCCGCGTTGTCGTGGTGCGGCAGGGGGCCGTGACCCCGCTCGGGCTCGCCGAACCGCGCGATCCTGACGGCGATTCGCTGACCGTGCGTGTATTGCAGGTGCCCAATGGCGGCTTCGTGCGCCTCGGCTCCACGGTGGTCCGCGCCGGCCAGACCCTGAGTGCGGATGAGGTGGCTGCACTGGACTTCGAGTTGACCGCGCCGGAACTGAGGACCGCGCTCTTCTCCTACGAGGCCGACGATGGCCGTGGCGGCGTAGCCACCGGCAGCATCGAACTGGAGGTCGAGGAGGTGTCGATCGTGACGGCGCCGCCGGGGCAGGACCTGGCGGGCAACACCCCGGCCTTCGCCTATGACATCGGCGCTTTCGACCACCAGAGCCGGGTTTTCGAGGATCGGGTCGATACCACGGATCCCGAGGACTGGTTCCGCGTCAGTTTTGCCGACTGGACCGAGGTGGAGATCGTCCTGACCGGGCTCAGCGGCGATCTGGACCTGTTCCTCTACACGGCCGACGATTTCGCCGCCGCGAGTTCGGAGCAGGTGGGCGAGGTCGACGAGAGCATCGTTACGACCGTTCCTGCCGGCACCTATTTTGTGCGCGTGCTCGCCTTCGAGGACGCCGCGAGCCCCTATACGATGACGATCAGCGCGCGCAGCGGAACGCCGCCCCCGCCGGATCAGGTTGGCAACACGCCCCAAGAGGCGACCATGCTGGGAACGCCGAGCGCGACGCCGATCGTGATGTCCGAGCGGGTCGACGTGACCGACCGGGACGACTATTACGCCTTCGACGTACCCGACTACATGGACGTGACCATCCGGCTGACCGGGCTCTCCGGCGACCTGGACCTGGAGCTGCTCGAGCCGACCGGCCGGGTCATCGCCAGCAGCCAGGAAGGCGGGTGGGCCGACGAGGCGATCGTCGCCAATCTGGCGGCTGGCCGCTACCACATCCACGTCTTCCCCTATAGCGGCCAGTCGAACTACCAGCTCTCGCTGGAAGGCATCCCGTCGTCGCCGCCGCCGCCGGACGGCGCGGGCGACAGCGTCGACACGGCAGCGATGCTGGGTACGTTGCGCGGCTCGGCCAGCTTCACCGACTGGGTGGGGCCGGCGGACCAGAACGACTATATCGGGTTCGACCTCGCCGCCCGCGCCACCTTGACCGCCCGGATGACCGGACTTAGCGGCGATGCCGACATCGAGCTGATGGATGAGACCGGGGGGTACATTGCGTCGTCGAGCAACGTCGAGACCCAGGACGAGGAGATCGTCGTCGAGCTCGACCCCGGGCGCTATTATATCCGGGTCTATCCGTTCGAGGGCCAGACCGACTACCGCCTCGAGCTGACCGAGACGTCGATCGGCGCGTCCCAGATCCAGACGGCGGAGTCGCTGGCCCAGCTCCGGGCCTGGGAGGAAAGCTGGAGCCGCGACGAGCGGCGGCAGGTGCAGCGGGCGTTGCAGCTGCTCGGCCACTACAACAGCAGCATCGACGGCCTGTTCGGCAGCGGCTCGCGCAACGCGATCAACGCCTATCAGCAGAGCCTGGGCGAGCCGGCGACCGGCTACCTGACCCGTGACCAACGCGCGGCGCTTTCGGTCGACGCCGCCGAGGAGGCGGAGGCGCGGGCGGAGGCGGCGGCCAACCAGGCCCGGGCCGCGGCCAATTCCTCCAATGCCCAGGTCCTGAATTTCTCTGGCGGCGACGTCTATCGCGGCGACGCCAACCGCGTCGGCTACGGGACCTACGAGTGGGCGAGCGGCCACCGCTACGAGGGCCAGTGGAACGGCGCGCGCGAAGGCTTCGGGGTGCTGATCCTGCAGGACGGCTCACGCTATTCGGGCCAGTGGCAGAACCACATCTTCGTCGGGTTCGGCACCGGCATTGAATCCGATGGGACCCAGATCATCGGCGAGTGGAATGTCGCCCCCGATACGCTGTTCGCCGACGGGCTGAATGGGTACGGCGAGATTGTGTACACCGACTTCACGATCGACCGCGGCGAGTTCATCAACGGGGTGATGGTGCCGCAATAGGCCGCGCCTCAAGAATGGGCTCCGGCTAGCCAGGCAGGCCAAAGCGATGCTATCTGACGGCAATCGTGGCTGACCGGCGTCGAGTCGGTCGGTGCCGAAGTGCGGTGCCGAAAGAGCGGTGACAGCTGATGAGATTCGGACGGATCGTACCCCTCGCGGCGCTGATCGCCGCCGTGGCGGGGCCGGCGCGGGCAGATGTGCAGGCCGGCCTGGAGGCGGCGCAGCAAGGCGACTTCGCCACCGCCTACTACGAGTGGAAGCCGGCGGCCGACCAGGGTGACCCAGTGGCGCTGTTCAACATCGGCCGGCTTTACCAGGAGGGCCTTTTCGTCCGCGAGGACCTCGAGCGGGCCATCGGCTTCTACGCCCGGGCGGCCGAGCGCAACCATCCGATCGCGCTGTTCCAACTCGGCGTGCTGGCCGAGGCGGGCGAAGGCATGCCGCAGGACTATGCGGCGGCGGCGCGGCACTACCAAGCGTCGGTGAACGCGGGCTGGCCCCAGGCGTTGGTCAACCTGGGCCGGCTGTACAACGAGGGGCTTGGGGTCGAGGCGGATCTCGACCGGGCGATCGAGCTGTATCGCCAGGCGGCGGAGGAGCACGGGCTGGCGAGGGCCCAGTTCAACCTGGCGCGGATGTACCAGCTCGGGCGCGGCGTCGAGACCGATGCGGACGAGGCGATCCGGCTCTACACGCTCTCGGCGGCGCAGGGCTTCGTGCCCGCCCAGCGCAGCCTCGGCCTGATATACCTGAACGGCGAGGGTGTCCCGGAGGATCTCCCGCGTGCGCTGGAACTGTTCGAGGCGGCGGGGGAAGCCGGCGATGCCTCGTCGATGTACAATGTCGGCTACATGTACTTCGAAGGGCTGGGGGTCGACCGCGATCCGGAGACGGCGGCCGAATGGTACTATCGCGCCACCCGGGCCGGAAGTTCGGCGGCTGCGAGCCACCTGGCCTACCTGTTCGAGGTCGGCGAGGGGGTTCCCCAGAACACTGCCCAGGCGCTATCGCTCTACGAGCAGGCAGCGGTCGCTGGCGATCCGGTCGCTCAGTACAATCTCGGCCGGATCTACGCCAGCGGGACCCTGGTCACACAGGACATGGCCAAGGCAGCCGACTATTTCACCCAGGCCGCGCAGCAGGGCGAGGCGCTCGCCCTCTACAGCCTCGCATTGATGTACGAGGAAGGGGTGGGCGTGGAGAAGAATGTCGACTACGCGGTGCAGTTGCTGAGCCTTGCCGCCGCACAGGGCCTGCAGGAAGCGATCGACAAGCTCGCCGAGATGGGGCGCTGAGGACGGTCGCCCGGTTCGGCTAGCGCGCCGGCGATCTCGCGACGGCGGCCGCCGCAGCCGGCCCTCGGCTGCGCAGGGCGAGCACGTTGCCGGCGAGGACAAGCAAGACGCCGCCCGCAGCGACCGGCGTCCACTGGTAGCCCTCGAACATTGCCGAGACCGCCAGCGCGATCAGCGGGATCAGGACCGTGGTATAGGCGGTCCTCGCGGCGCCGATCCGGCCGAGCAGGGTCAGGTAGCAGTAGAAGCCGATGATCGTCCCGAACAGGATGAGGTAGGCCAGCGAGCCGAGATAGGTGGGATTGACGTCGAGTGTCGGGGTCGAACCGACCACGGCGGCATAGGCCGCAACCAGGCCGGCGCCGTAGGTCATGCTGAATCCGTTTGCGATGGTGACCGGGACTCCGCCGGTCTGGCTGCGCGACGAGATCACGTTGCCCAGCGAGAAGGAATAGGTGGCGACGAGCGACAGCCCGAGCCCAACCAGGCTGTCGGTCCCGACCGTCGTCAGCTCCGGCAGGAAGACCACCGCCAGCCCGCCGACGCCCAGCAGGGCCGCGCCGACCGCGCGGAGGGTCATCGGCTGGCCCAGGAACAGCGCGCCGTTGACAATGTTGAACAGGGTCGCCGTCGAGAAGACGACCGCGACCAGGCCCGAGGCCATGAAATGGGTCGCCCAGTAGAACAGCAGGTAGTTGGTGGAGAAGATGAAGAGCGCGAGCAGGGCCAGGGCCGCATGCTGTCGCGGGCTGAGACGCGGCAGGCGCCTGCCGGTGCGCCAGGCGCCGATGCCGGCCCAGGCCAGCAGCATCAGTCCGGCGGCGCCAAAGCGGTAGACCAGCGACCATTCCGGCGCCACGCCGCCGATCTGCAGATTGACCGCATACCAGGTCAGGCCCCAGGTCAGGACCGTTGTCGCGTAGAGCGCGACGTTGAACATCGGGACGCCTCGGGAGTCGGGGGCCGGACCGGCGAATCTAGCTAACACCGCGCCCGGCGGCGGGCAAGGGTGTGTCCGGCCAACGCCCGTGTCCGAGAATATTCGGGGCCGGCGCAGACCCCCCTGCGCCGGCCCCTTCGGCCAAGCCCCGTGCGGCAGCGGCGCTCCGCGCTATTCGGCGATGCGCAGGTTGCTGAGCTCGCCGGCGATCTTGCGGAACGCGACCTGCAGGTCGGCGTTCGTCGGCGAGTTGTAGTAGTGGTTGCCGGTGGTCGCGCAGGCCTCGTACATGGCATCGGTCGCCGGGTTGTTCACCTGGAACAGGATGGTGTACAGGATGATGCCCTCTGCCTTGATGTTTTCGCAGATCTGGGCGGTGCGGGTGTCCATCGCATCCATGGCCAGGCTCCAGCTGGTGGTGCCGAGGCGACCGTTCCAGATGTAGCCGTGGGCATTGTAGTAGGAGCCGTTGCCCGACCAGTAGTTCTGGCCATCGGTCAGCAGAATGATGACCTTCTCCATGTTTTCCGCGTCGTAGTCGAGCGGCAGGTTGGCCGCATCGACGGAACCGGTCCACAGCCCGCGCCAGCGGGGCGAGAGAACGCGCCAGCCCCAGACCAGGCCGACATGGCTGGTGGTGCCGTTCAGGCGTGGCGTCATGGCGTTGATCGCGGCGTGGATCTGGCTCTTCGACTGGATCAGGGGCGTGATCGCCGCCGGGCAGCCCTTGTTCGGGCCATAATCCTGGGAGCCGCCGATCGGCGGCCAGTTGTTGAAATTGTACCAGCTCTGGCCGGACTGCCAGTAGTACTGGCGGAACCTCTGGACCGAGGGCGGATCGTCGGTAAGGCCGCGGGCACCGTCGCGCTCCTCGACGCAGCCTCGCCATCCCTGGGTGGAATAGAGGCTGGAGTTGTAGTTGGACAGCCAGCCGGTGCGGGTGTTGCCGACATTGACCGCGGCCACATAGGGCACGACCGCCACATAGAGATCGTCCACCGTCTCGTTGTTGCCGTACAGGTTGTTGACCAGGGCGTTGGCGGCGGTGATCATCGCCCCCATCTTGCCGTTGTCGTTCATCGACCAGGTGTTGTCCATGACCAGGGCGATTTCCATGCCCCGCGTTTCGCGCTGGACGACGCTGCGCGCGCAGACGGTCATGTCGTCGAAACCGACGATGGCCATGAAGCTGGTGCGCATGTCGACGCACGCACTGGCGATCAGCCGGGTGCCGTCGTCCTCGCGACCCAGGGTGTAGTCCACGCTGTCACCGCCGAGATAGTCGTCCGGGAAGTTGGCGCGCAGGAACGCCTCGATGAACTGATCCTGCTCGCCCTCCTCGAAGGATCGGCCGGCGGCGAGCGTCGCGGCATCGAGGGCATCGGTCAGCCGGTGCTTGGCCAGCAGCGCCCGGCCGCTGTCGACCGCGACGCCGGTCGCGGCGACCAGCGGCAGGATCCAGATGGCGAGAGTGGCAGCGACCGCCCCGCGCTGGTCGCGCCGGAAGCGGCGGAGCAAGGCGCTGCCGGCCGCCAGGCATGACCGCAGCGGGCCGGGGCGGGATCGGGGCGTGAGTGTTGCCGGATGCGGGTTCGTCATGGCACTACCTGCCTTGCTGTCCAGTGTTGCGCCGCATGCCTTCCGTACATCCGGACGGAATGCGGCAACCGGGATCTATCTTGATCTAGAATGGCATCTTATGACTTGGGCTGTCTTGTTACGCTACGGTTTTCGTTTGGAATTTGAGCGAGATTATCCTCGAATATTCATAGTATTTGATTAAAATTCGATGCAGTTGGGCGCTGCGGCAAGCCGGGGCCCTGGCGGAGTCAGCCACTTCCCCCGAAGCAGGTAACCGCGAAGCGCCAGCCCGCCGCCAGCGCCGCGTCGCCGCCGAGCAGCGCCACCCACAGCGCCAGCCCGAAGCCGAAGATCACAGCCGCGCCGAACAGCGCCAGCCCGACCCAGAGCGGCCGGTAGGTGCGAGGCGGCGGAGGCATGCGATCCATGGCGGACAGAATAGGGCCAAGCGCGGCGGGCTCAAAGCCGACGGGCGGGGGGCGGCGTGGCGGCTGGCCGCATGGTTCTCGAATTATCGGATAAACGGGTGAACCTCTGGCGGCTGCGCTGCGACAGAGGGTGGTCTGACTGCAATCCCAACACAATGATGGAGTTCGAACGTGTTGAAGACGATTACCGCCGCTTCGGCAGCTCTTGCGATGAGCCTGCTGACCGCAACGGGCGCACAGGCGACCGACCCGTGTCACGGCTACGACGTTGCCTGCGACAGCGACGGCTGCCTGGTCTGCTGGCCGGATTCGACCGGCTCGGTCGACCTGATCTGCGAGGAGGCCTCGCTGTTCGAGATCAGCGCCACCCTGCCGGGCTGTGTCGGCTCAGCGCCGCAGCAGGCGTTCGACCTGGTGGCGCCGCAGGGCACGCGCGGCCCAGTCCTGCTCGGGCCGGGCGGGCGCACGGTCGTGCCGGAGCCGCCGACCCGGGTCCCGGCTGGTGCCCTTGGCACACGCAACTGACCGGGCGGCCTGCCACAACGCGTGGCGGGCCGCGCTCCCGACGCTGCGTCAGCGCAGCGCTTCGAGGATGCTGACGTAGTTGGCGACGCCCGCACCGCCCATGTTGAAGACGCCGGCGAGCCGGGCGTCAGCGACCTGCATGCCGTCGGCGGTGCCGGTCACCTGCATCGCAGCCATGACGTGCATCGAGACGCCGGTCGCCCCGATCGGGTGGCCCTTGGACTTCAGCCCGCCCGACGGGTTGACCGGTAGCTTGCCGTCCTTCCGGGTCCAGCCCTCGCGGGCGGCCTTGCCGCCCTCGCCGGGGCCGACCAGCCCCATCGCCTCGTACTGGATCAGCTCGGCGATGGTGAAGCAGTCGTGGGTCTCGACCAGGCTCAGGTCATCCAGGGCCAGGCCGGCCTGGTCGAGTGCGCGGCTCCAGGCCAGCGCGCAGCCCTCGAACCGGGTCATGTCGCGCCGGCTCATCGGCAGGTAGTCGTTGACCTGCTGCCAGCCGCGGAAGACCACCGCCTTGTCCATGCCGAGCGCCGTGTCGACGTCGGTCAGCACCACTGCGGCCGCGCCATCGGAAACCAGGCTGCAGTCGGTGCGCTTGAGGGGCGGGGCGACGATCGGATTCTTCTCCGACACCTCGCGGCAGAAGTCGACGCCCAGGTCCTTCTGCAGCTGGGCATAGGGATTGGCGCAGCCGTTCTTGTGGTTCTTCGACGCGATATGGGCCAGCGCGTCGGTCTGGTCGCCGTATTTCTGGTAGTAGAGCTGGGCAATGCGCGCGAAGACGCCGGCGAAGCCACCCTCCAGTGCCGCCTCCTCCCTCTGGTAGGACGCCTGCATCAGGATGCCGCCGACCTTGTCGCCGGGGGTGTCGGTCATCTTCTCGACGCCGACCACCAGCACGATGCGGCCGCGCCGGGCGGCGATGTGGTTGAGGCCCTGATGGATGGCGGCGCTGCCGGTCGCGCAGGCGTTCTCGACCCGCGTCGCCGGCTTGAAGCGCAGCGCGTCGCTGGCCTGCAGCACCAGCGAGCTGCCGAAATCCTGTGCGGAGAAGCCGCCGTTGTACCAGCCGAGATAGATTGCATCGACATCCTCCGGCCCGATGCCGGCGTCGGCCAGCGCGTCGCCGGCTGCGCGGACGATGAGGGACTCGGCATCCTCGCCGGCCAGCTTGCCGAACTTGCTGTGGGCCCAGCCGACGATGCAGGCGGTCATTGCGTGTCTCCTTGGTGCGAGGCCGAGCGGATCGAGGGACCGGCCTGATCTAGCGGTCCGCCCGCGCCGCGTCCAGCGCGGCGAACGTGTCGGCGTCGCCCGGATCGCGCCCGATGATGTGGCGCTGGTGCCAGAGGGCGTAGAACAACAGTGTCCAGGCGGCGAAGCCGTGCCGCTTGTCGTCGCTGCCGAACAGCCGCACCACCCGGTCGCGATGACACAGCGCGGCGACCCCGGACTGCGCTGCGACCAGAGGGCCGAGCCGCGCGCCCTGGCTCCGCAGCCACTGGGCCACGGGCACGGTGAAACCGCGCTTGCGGCCGAAGGCATCGGCCTCGGGGAGGGCCGTTTCCAGCCACTTGCGCAGCAGCCACTTGCCGAGACGTCCGTGGACCTTGAGCCGGTCGGGCAGGGAGAAGGCGAAGTCGGCGACAGCCGGATCGAGCAGCGGCACCCGGCCTTCGACCCCATGCGCCATCAGGCAGCGGTCGACCTTGGTCAGCAGATCATTGGGCAGCCAGTCGGAGCAGTCGATCATCTGCGCGACCTGCAGCCGGGTGAGCTTGCCGTGGCCGGCGGCCTGGGTCTCGGCGGCGTCCATGCCGTCGCGCCAGCCGAGCGGCTGCTCGCGCAGCACGTCCAGGTCGTCGAACATGCCCTTGACCCGCATGCCCCGGCCGCCCCAGAACCACGGGCGGACGGCGCTGCGATAGCGGCCGTAGCCGGCGAACAGCTCGTCGCCGCCTTCGCCGCAGAGGATGACCTTGACGTCCTGGCGGGCACGCTCGGCCAGCAGGTAGGTCGGGATGACCGCATAGTCGGCGACCGGATCGTCCATCGCGGCGGCGATCCGCGGCAGGGTGCGCCAGACATCCTCCTCGCCGATCTCGACCTCGATGTGCTCGGCGCCGGCGGCATGGGCCACCCGCCGGGCACGGTCGCGCTCGTCGTGGACGTCGGCACCGCGGAAGCCGGCGGTATAGGCCTGGACCGGCCGCTCGTTCAGCCGCGCCATCACGGCGAGCAGGGCGCTGGAATCGGTGCCGCCCGACAGGAACATGCCGTAGGGCACGTCGGCGCGCTGGTGGACCATCACGCTGTCCATCAGCACGCAGTCGAGGTCGGCGAGCGCCGCGTCAACGTCCTGTGCGCGCGGACCGTCGGTTGGCAGCACGGTCCGGCGGGTGCGCTCCAGGATCCGGCCGCCGGCGACGATCACCGTCTCGCCCGGCAGCAGGCGCTTGATGCCATGGAACGGGGTCGAGGCGCCGGTGCTGAACTGCATCTGCAGCAGCTCGGCGCGGGCCAGCGGCTCCTCGACGCGCTCGGCCAGCCCGGCTGCGATCAGGGCCTGCGGCTCCGAGGCGAAGGCGAAGTGGTCTCGGTGCTCGATGTAGTACAGCGGCTTGATGCCGAACGGGTCGCGGCTGAGGACCAGCCTGCCGCTGGTCCGGTCATGGATCGCCAGCGCGTACATGCCGCGCAGGTGCTCGGCGAAGCCCAGTCCGTGGGCCGCATAGAGGTGCAGCGGCGGTTCGCAGTCCGACCGGGTGGCGAAGCGATCCTCGCCCAGCTGCTGCCGCAGCTCCACATAGTTGTAGATCTCGCCGTTGCCGATCAGGGCGGTGTGCTCGGGCCCATAGAGCGGCTGGTCGCCGGTCGCAAGGTCGATGATCGCCAGCCGGGTCTGGACCATGGCGACGCGGTCGGCGTGGTAGGTGCCGCGGCCATCCGGCCCGCGGTGGGCGAGCGCGTCGCCCAGCAGCTGCAGCACCGAATCCTCGGTGCGCGCGTCGCTGGTGCGCATCACGCCGGCAATGCCGCACATCAGCCATCCCCCGCGAAGGTGACGCCGCGGGCCTCCAGCAGGGACTGCAGCAGATCGGCATATTGCGCGACCACCACCTCCGGGGTGTATGTCGAGAGGTAGACCCGGTGGCCGGCAGCAGCGAGCCGCTGTGCCAGGGTCCGCTGCTCGATCAGCCGGGTCAGACCGGCGGCCATCGCCGAGGGGTCGTCGACCGGCACCAGCAGGCCGGTCTGCTCGTGGGTAATCAACGCGCCGGGTCCGACGCTGGCGGCAGCGAGCACGGGCTTCTGGTGGGCCCAGGCCTCCAGCACCACGTTGCCGAGCGGCTCGTGGCGGGATGGGCAGACGAAGACGTCGGCAGCGCGGCAATAGGCTGCGGCGTCGTTGCGCCAGCCGGGCATGCGGATGCGGTCGGCGACACCGCAGTCGGCGACCAGCGCCTCCAGGCGCTGGCGTTCGGGGCCCTCGCCGAGGATCCAGCAGTAGACCCCGGGGATGTCGGCCACCGCACGGATCAGAACGTCGAAGGCCTTGTTGACGTGCAGCCGGCCGAGGGCGACGACCAGCGGGGCCTTGGCTGGGGTGTCCAGGCTGCTCCGGTGTGCGGGTGGACCGGGTTCGACGGTGACGAAGTTGGGCAGGTAGTGCACGCGAGACGGCTGCCAGCCCTGACGCAGGATCCAGTCGGCGATGTCGCGGGTGTTGGCGATCAGCGCCTCGCAGTGCTGGTAGTATTTCAGGTCGTAGTAGCCGCCGAGCCGGGCGACGTGCAGGAACGGCACGGAGGGCGAGGCACGCGGGCACATGTGGCTGGCGCGGCTCATCCACGTCAGCACCACATGCGGCTTGAAGCGCCCGATCACCTGGCGCAGCCCGCGCCGGGTGGTGAAGTCGAACCAGCCGCTGAACGGCAGCTCGGTCACCGGGATCCCGGCGGAGCGCAACTCCGATACCCGGCTCGCATGAGGGCGGGTCGCGATATGCTGAACGATCGGCACCGGCTGTTCGCGGGCCTGCAGCGCCTTTGCCAGGCGCACGAAGAACACCTCCGCACCGCCGTACTCCGCGCCGGCGATCGCCTGCATGAGCCGGATCACTCGTCCTCCAACTTCGCCTTGAGGTAACTCAGAATCGGGTACAGCCCGGCCATCAGCGCGATCAGGAAGCCGTATTTTCCTTCCTTGTACCCCTTGCGGGCAACATAGCATTTCCAGAAACGGGAGAAGATCCGCCGGATATTGTGAATGAACGAGCCGACTTCGCCGCGCTCGCGCATGTCCTGAGCGGCGAGCGTGGTGTAGCGGTCCAGCCGGCGGATCATGTCGGAGATGCTGGCGTCGACATAGTGGATCATCCGGGCGTCGAGAGCCATCTTGCGGCCGCTCAGCTCCAGCTTCGGATGCACCCGCTGCCGGCCCCAGCGCTTGGCGCCGCGGGCGAACAGGCGGATGGCGGCGCTGACCCCGATCTGCGCGCCCCAGCCGTAGCGCACGCGCGTCTCGCCGACATAGTTGTCGTAGGGCACGACGAAATAGCCGAAGGGCGCACCTCGGATCGCGGCGCGGGCCTCGGCGGCCAGTTCCGGCGGCACCCGCTCGTCGGCGTCGACCTCCAGGATCCAGTCGCCCGAGCAGGCGTCGATGCCGGAGTTGCGGCGGTCGCCCTCGATGGGCCAGGCGCCGGCAACGATCCGGTCGGTATAGCGGCGTGCGATCGCTTCCGAACCGTCGGTGCAGCGGTCGAGCACGACCACGATCTCGTCGGCGAAGACCAGCCGGTCGAGGCAGTCCGCAAGCTGCGCCTCCTCGTCGTGGACGACGACCAATGCCGACAGCCGGGGCGACGCGGCGTCAAGCGCGCGCGCCGGGGCGGAGGGGGACGCCGAGCCGCGCTCGAAGGGGGGCTGATCCTGCATGGCGCGCCGGATATGCACGCTCGCAGCCGATCTGTAAACGGTCCCGACCGGGCCCGATCGATGTGCGAGCGGGCCAGACGATCGCGGGATTCTCCGAAGTATACTTGCTCCATTAACTCAAGATTGTGACAGTTGTGTTGCACATATGGCCATGAATATTTTGTGAAAGCGAGTTTTTCTCTGCTGATACTGTTGAACTGCCGCGCCGAGTTGTGCAGTGTCCGCCTGTGGATAACTTGAGTCGGCAGCTGTGCCGCGCCTCGTGCGGAGAAGCCAGCGATGAATGCAATCTCGCCGCGCCGGCAATACCGGACGGTCTGGATCTCCGACGTCCACCTCGGGACGCGCGGCTGCCAGGCGGAGCTGCTGCTCGACTTCCTCAGTCATATCGAAGCGCAGACGCTGTACCTGGTCGGTGACATCGTCGACGGCTGGCGGCTCAGGCGGTCCTGGTACTGGCCGCCGAGCCACGACCGGGCAGTCCGCGAGATCCTCGGCTGGGCGGCGCGGGGTCGTCGGGTGGTATTCGTGCCCGGCAATCATGACGAGTTCCTTCGCCCGTTCCACGGCCGCTATTTCCACGGGATCCAGGTGCTGGACGCGGACGTCCACCAGACTGCCGACGGGCGCCGGCTGCTGGTGCTGCATGGCGACCAGTTCGACGGCGTGGTCCGCTGCCACCGCTGGCTGGCCCTGCTCGGCGACCACGCCTACGGCGGGGCTCTCGCACTCAACCGCTGGTTCAACGCGCTGCGACGCCGGCTCGGCTTCCCCTACTGGTCGCTGTCGGCCTTTCTCAAGCTTAGGGTCAAGGAGGCGGTGCAAGTCATCGCCCGGTTCGAGACCGCGGTCGCCGGCGCCGCGCGCCAGGCGGGTGTCGACGGCGTCGTCTGCGGGCACATCCACCACGCCGAGATGCGCATGATGGACGGCGTGCTCTATTGCAACGACGGCGACTGGGTCGAGAGCTGTACGGCGCTGGTCGAGCATTTGGACGGCCGACTTGAAATCCTGGACTGGCCACGGCTGCGGCCGCAGCGCGCGGCGGCGACGACGGCGCCGCGCGGCCGCTCGCTGCCTCAGGCCGCGGTGCTGGCCGGTTTCGGCATTTCGCTCGAGGAGCCCGAATGCGCATTCTCATCGTCACCGATGCCTGGTTTCCTCAGGTCAATGGCGTCGTCCGAACGCTGAGCGTCCTGGGGAACGAACTCGCCCGGCTCGGGCATGCGGTCGACTTCGTGACGCCGCACCGGTGCCGCACCCTCCCGTGCCCGACATATCCGGAGATCCGGCTCGCCCTGTTCGCCGGGCGCGCGGTCGGCCGGGCGTTCGAGGATTTTCGGCCGGATGCGGTGCATATCGCAACCGAGGGACCGCTCGGCTGGGCTGCGCGGCGGATGTGCCTGGGGCGCGGGCTGCCGTTCACCACCGCCTTCCACACCAAGTTCCCGGACTACCTGCACGCGCGCACGCGCTTTCCCCGGGCCTGGTCCTATGCGCTGCTGCGCCGGTTCCACGGTGCCGGCGCCGGCATGATGGTGGCGACGGAAAGCGTGCGCCGCGAGCTCGCCGACCTCGGCTTCCGGAACATCCGGCGCTGGACGCGTGGCGTCGACGCCGCGTCGTTCCGTCCCGGCACCCCGCTGCCCTCGCTGGCCGGCCTGCCGCGCCCGGTGTTCCTGTTCGTCGGCCGGGTGGCGGTGGAGAAGAACATCCAGGCATTCCTCGACGCCGACCTCCCCGGCTCCAAGCTGGTGGTCGGCGACGGCCCGCTGCGGCCGGCGCTGGAGGCGCGCTATCCGGGGGTGCGCTTCGCCGGCGCGCGGCACGGCGAGGCGCTGGCGGCCAGCTATCGCGCGGCCGACGTGCTGGTCTTTCCCAGCAGGACCGACACCTTCGGGCTGGTGATGCTGGAGGCGCTGGCCTGCGGGCTGCCGGTCGCCGCCTATCCGGTGCCGGGGCCGCTCGACATCGTCGGCGGCAGCGCTGCGGGGGTGCTGGACGAAGATCTTGCGCGGGCGGCGCTGGCGGCGCTCGCGACCGACCGCGCCGCCTGCAGGGCGCATGCGCTGCGCTACTCCTGGACGGCCTGCACCGAGATGTTCCTGGCCAACCTGGCGCCCTTCGGCAGTGACGATCGCGCGGGCGCGCCTGCGCGTCAGGCCGGATAGACCCTGATCCGGGCCAGGAAGATGGCGTTGTACCATTCCATGCCCGAGAGCTGGCGCCGCCCGACCCCCGGCCACGGGTCGCGGACCACGACCCCGGTGACCTCGCCGTTGCCGGCCGCATCGCGCACATAGCTGATCGACGTCAGCACCATCGCATGGCCCATGGTGCCGATGATCAGCGGCTTGTCGTTCGCCAGATCCTGTACGGCCGTGAACTGGTTGGCGGTGCGGCTGTCGCCTTCGACGGCGAAGCGGCGGCCGCCGCTATCGGTCCAGGGCCGGTTCAGGTTGCCCAGGATCTGGTCGGGATAGCCGGGCATGTTGACGATGTTGCCCCAGGTTTCCTCGACGATCCGCTCCTGCGGCACGCTGAAGCCGTGGAAGCGGAAGACCATCGCGATGCAGGCTGCCCAGCACCACTGATTGAGATGCTGGCTGCCGACGGCGGCAGCGGTCTGCGACGCCAGGTCCGACCGGATGCCGGCCTCGCATTGCTGCAGCCCGTTGCGGTTGAAGTCGCCGCAGACCCGTTCGGCCGCCGCCGGCGATGCCAGCCCCATGCCGACCAGCGCGGTACCGGCTGCGGCGGCGCGCAGAAGGTTTCGACGTTCAGGAGAAAACTCGGCCATGATTCCGCCCCATCCCTGGTGTTGCACCGCCAGGTCCACGCGGACGCATCGGGACAACCGTGCTCCCGACGGGGCGTCCACGCATGACCGAACCGTAATCCGGGATCGTGACCGCAGTGGGGCAGAATCGGGGCGCTACAGTGACCTGACCGCCACCGTCTCGGCGGCCGCGAGTTTCAACGGGTTGCGCAGCGGCCGGCCGAACAGGGCGCTCTCGACCTCGAACACGTCGCCCGGTTGCGGCTTGATGCCGTCGGCAAAACTGAGGGTCGCCGTGCCGAAGCTGTGGACGTGGACGTCGCCGGGCCGGCGGAAGCCGGGATATTTGAAATGGTGCGCCTCCAGGTTGGCCAGGGTGTGGGACATGTTGGCCTCGCCGGAGAGGAACGGCTTTTCCCAGATCACCGTCCCATCGCGGCGGATGCGCGACATTCCCTCCACCGTCGCCGGCAGCGGGCCGAGCAGCAGTTCCGGCCCGAACGAGAGCGTGCGCAGCTTGGAGTGGGCGAGCCACAGGTAGTTCTGCCGCTCCATGACGTGGTCGGAGAACTCGTTGGCGAGCGCATGGCCGACGCGCCACGGCGTGCCGTCCGGACCGATCACGTAGATGCCGACCACCTCGGGCTCCTCGCCGCCGTCGTCGGCGAAGGCCGGCTGGATCAGCGGCTGTTCCGGGGCGGCGAGAAAGCCGCCGTCGCCCTTGTAGAACCATTCAGGCTGGACCCCGACCTGGCCCGGCGCCGGCTTGCCCTCCTCCAGCCCCATCCGGAACATCTTCATCGAATCGGTGAGGGTCTCGACGGCGACTCCGGTCACCTTCTGGTGCATCGAATCGCGGGTCGCAGCCGATCCCAGATGGGTCAGGCCGGTGCCGGTGACCAGCAGGTGGGCGCTGTCCGGGTGGTCGATCGGGCACAGCAGCCGCCGCTCGGCAACAATGGCGTCGTAGTCCTCGGCTCCGGCGACAGGGCAGACGGCAGCAGCGTCCTGCAGCGAGCCGCCACCGTCGATCGCCCGGTTGGCGAGTTGATAGGTGGTTTCGACGCCGGCAAGCCGCTCGAGCCGGCTGCCATCAGTGATCCGGCCGACGGCGCGGCCGCCGTCGGGGGTGGTGAACTGGATAAGGCGCATCGGGCGTTTCCACGTTTGTCGTTGTCGGATGCGCCCGTAATACGGCCTGCGCCGCGAGAAGAACAGATGTTCGTGTGGCGGCCGCTAGCGGTCCCCGGACTGGCGGATCCGGGCGATGAATGCGCGTGCTTCCACATCGAGGTCGCCGGCCTGCTGGCGGACGTCCGACGAGGCGCTGCTGACCAGCCCGGCGCTGGTCTGGGTGCGGGTGGCCGCGTCGGCGACGAGGCGGATCACCTGTTCCACCGCGGCAACGCCAGTTGCCGTCTCGGCGATGCTGCGCGCGATCTCCTGGGTGACCGACGTCTGCTCCTCGATCGCGGTGGCGATGGCGGCCGAGGTTTCGCCCACTCGGCTGATCGAGCCGGTGATCGACTCGATCTCGCCGCCGACTCCGGCCGCCGCGTCCTGGATCGCCTTCACCTGGCCGGCGATCTCGCCGGTCGCACTGGCGGTCTGCTGGGCGAGGTGCTTGACCTCGCCGGCGACCACCGCAAAGCCCTTGCCGGCCTCGCCGGCCCGGGCCGCCTCGATGGTGGCGTTCAGCGCCAGCAGGTTGGTCTGCTCGGCGATCGCCTCGATCAGCCGGACGATGCCGCCGACCCTTTCGGCGGCCTCGTGCAGGCGGCCGACACTGCCCGACATGGTCTGCGCTTTGCCGACGGCGTCGTCGGTCACCCGCCCCGCGTCGGCGACCTGGGTCGAGATCTCGGTGATCGAGGCCGACAGTTCCTCGACCGCTGCCGCGACCGCCTGGACATTGGCGTTCGCTTCGGCGGCCCGGTGGGTGGCCTTGTCGACCTCGCCGGTGGTGCCGACCGCCGTGCGCTCCAGGCCGGACGCCTCGGTCGCCAGACCGCCGGCCGAAACTGCCAGCGCGCCGGAGATGCGGGAGATCACCGCGCCGAACTGATCGCCCAGCTCGTTGAGCCGGCGGGTGAAGTCCCGGTCCTTCTCCGCCAGATAGACCGAGATCGCCAGGTCCATGTCCAGCGAGATCGCCTTGTCGATCGCTTCGATCAGCCGGGCGGCGCGCCCGACCCGGCCGGCGATTCCGATCGGCCCGCCGCGAAGCGCGCCGGCCAGCACCGCCCGGATCAGCGCCTGCTTCACCAGGCCGTAGGCGCCGATGTACCAGCCGGGCTCCAACCCAAGCGCGCAATGGGCCTTGCCGATGCGCTCGACCGAGGCGAAGTAGTCGTCGTCGAAAAGGCCGGAGAAGATCCGCATCCAGTGCCGCGACTGGGCGTCGCGGGCATGCTGGATATGGGCCTCGTCCTTGAACATCTCGGCGAGGTGCTTTTCCTGCAGGATGTGGCGGTAGAAGGCGTCGAGGATCGGCGGGATGAGGGTCTTCAGTTGAGGCTGGAACCCACGCAGCAAGGCACGCGCATCTTCGTCCAGCCGCAGGTAGGCCAGTTTCCGGCTCTGATCCTTCGTTGTCGACATGGTGGGTCTCCAGGCGGAAGCCGCGCAAGTTCTTTGCGGGCGATCCGAATGACGGGCGGGGCGCCTCGCCCGCTGTGCTGCGGGCGGCACTAGACCGGTTTAAGAGAAGGTGGTGAAGGGGGCGTTAACCCGGCTCCGCGCGGACGATCCTCAGTAGACCGCGGTGAAGCGGCCGGCTTCCATCCGGCCGATGCGGCGCCCGTTGGAGTCGTCGACGACGGCGCCGTAGCCGTTGGGCGCATTTCCGGTCCATTCGCCGGAAACCGTAACCCCCAGCGCGGACTCGCTGACGCCCAGGCCGCTGATCTGGCCGGCGGCCCATTCGCCGGCGAAGACGACGCCGCTCGGATAGTGGTAGACGCCGAGCCCATGCGGCACGCGGTCGCGCTCCTCGCCGGCGTAGCGGCTGTCGCTCTGGAACAGGTGGACGCCGAGCCGCGGCTCGTTGTTCTCGAACAGACCGGCGAAGCTCTGGCCGTTCGACGCCTGCAGCACGCCGTAGCCTTCGAGCGTGGCGCCGCTGACCTCGCCGCGATAGATGCCGGCCGCCCAGGAGACCTCGACTGCGTCCGGGCCGTGCGCCAGCTCCTGCGCCCTGTCTGCGGCCTCTTCCGCCCGGTCCGCGGTCGCCCGGGCCGCGTCGGCGACAGCGGAAGCCGCGGCCACCGCGAGCTCGGCGCGCTGGCGGGCGCTGAGGGTGCCGGTGTGCTCGCCTTCCAGGGTCGCCTGAAAGCGCTCGAGGGCGGCCTGGGAGCCGCGACCGAAGATGCCGTCGAGGCTGCCGGTGTAGAGATCGAGCGCCTGCAGCGCGCGTTGCGCGAGCCGCAGGTCATCGCTCCCCGCGGCCGCGGCATCCCATGGCGCCGCACCGTCCTCGGTCGGTGCCGGGGTCACGATGATCGACTGGCGGAGGAAAACCTCGCTGCCATGCGGGTCGCGCACGCTCAGGGCCAGCGACCCGGCGTCGCCCGACTGGCCGGGACTGGGCGCGTAGGACAGGCTGGCCAGCGCCTCCAGGTCGAGCGACTGGCCGGGGGCCAATGGCTCGTCCCCGGTCATGACCTGGCCGAATCGCGGCAGGGCGCTGACGGTGATGGTCAGCGGATCGCCGTCGGGGTCGCTCGGCGGCGGAATGGTCAGCGGGAGCGGCGACGCGTTGGCCGCGACGGAAATGCCAGCCAGGTCGACCGCCACGGGCGGACGGTTCTCGCCGGCGACGACCTCGATCCGGATGGTCGCGGTCAGGGTGCCGCCGGCCGGATCGCTGATCGCAAGCCGGAAGGCCTCGCCGGATGCCGGCTCGGCACCGGGGGAGATCACCAGCTCGTCGAGCTGGTCGACCGACAGCATGTCGCCGACCGCGAGCGGTGTCTCGTGCAGCGCGATGGTGGCGGCGGCCGGCAGGGCCAGCACCTCGACGGTGAGCGGATCGCCGTCCGGGTCGGTCGGCTCGGGCAGGCCCGCGGCCACCGGGTCGCCGCCGGCTGTGAGCCGGATCGTCAGTGGTGCCTCGAAGGTCGGCGGGCGGTTACCGTCGGCCGGATCGCCGCCGGTGCCGACAGGGATGTCCTCATCCGCATTCGAGGGGGGCGTGTCCTCTTCGCCAGCCGCCGCGAGCGCCGTGGCGAGGTCGTCGCGCAGGCGTCGGGCCTCCTCGGCGAAGACGCCCTGCGGATAGAGCTGCAGGTAGAAGCTGAGCGCCGTCAGCCGCTCGGTATCGCCGTCCTCCTCGCCGATCGTTTCCCAGATCCGTTGCTCGGAAGCATCGACCCCCAGGGGCTCGTCCTCGGGCAGCATGACGAAAGGCTCGTCCAGGGTGTCGCGGACCCAGGGCGGCGGCGCGCTGCCGCGCAGGCGCGCCATCTGGTCGCGGGCCTGTGCCAGGGCGTCGCGCAGCGAGGCACCCGGCTCCGTGGCCTGCCGCAGGATCTGGGCGGTGAAGTCGCCGAGAGTGGGATCGGCGCCGGCGATGGTCGCGTTGGGCTCGACGGCGAAGGCGAAGGCGGAGGGTATCGTGGTGGCCGGCGGCTCGGCCATGCCGTTGGCGAGCGCGCCGTCGCCTGTCGGGTCGACCGCAAGCCCGGCTTCGAGGAAGTACAGCGCGCTATGGAGCTCCGCCTCTTCGATCTGCCGGATCAGCGTGTTCAGCGGCAGGCCGGCGCTCAGCAGCGAAGTCGCCCGGTCGATCCGGGCGTTGGTCGGGATCAGGTAGTTGTTGTCCTTGTACTGCAGCACATGGCCGGCGAAATAGACGATGCCGACCTCGCCGGCGCGCAGCTTGCCGATGAAGCGCTGGCTGGCGGCCAGCATCTCCCCCTGGGTGAGGTTGACGAACTGCAGCACCTCGAACCCGGTCTGCCGAAGGTAGACCGCAACGCCGGCGGCATCCGCGGTGGAACCGGGAACGTTGGGCAGGTGCAGATAGGATTCGTTTCCGATCACCAGGGCTACGCCCTGGCCGGCTGCGGGGCTGGCGGCGGAATCGGGCTGTGCGGCGACAGGCGCCTGAAGGACGGGTGTGCAGAGACTGACGAGTGCAACCGTCAATGCGGCGAACAGACGAGATCCCGGCATGTCGCGGCAGCTTTCCTGCTGATGGCATTCAGGGTGCGCCGCCGCCGGCACGCGGTCGGACGCAATGTCCGACACTAGTCAGTCCTGCAGCATATTAACACTGCCGAGATGCGCCCGAAACGATCCGCGGGTCCGCCGCGCATCAGCTCGGGCGCCTCGCCGTGCTCTGGCGGAGACCGGCGAGGCGCGGACGCGGTCCGGGTGGCGGGCCGCGTCCTGAAGTGCTCTTGCCTCAGCTGGCCGGCAGCAGCACCCGGTCGATGACGTGAATCACGCCGTTCGACTGGCGGACATCGGCGATGGTCACGGTCGCAACGCCGCCGGTCTCGTCGGTCAGCGTGATGCTGTCGCCGTCGATCTTGGCCTGCAACGTGCAGCCGCCGACGGTCGGCACCGCATGCGTGCCGCCGTCTCCGGCGATCATGTGGAAGATGGCGTCCGACATGGCGCTGGCCGCCACGACGTGACAGGCGAGAATCGTGGCGAGCTGGTCCTTGTTCTCGGGCTGCAGCAGCGTCTCGACCGTGCCCTCCGGCAGGGCTGCGAAGGCGTCGTTGGTCGGGGCGAAGACGGTAAAGGGTCCGTCGCCCTGCAGGGTCTCGACCAGCCCGGCCGCCTGTACCGCGGCGACCAGCGTCGTGTGGTCGGCCGAGTTCACCGCGTTCTCGACGATCGTCTTGTCGGCATACATCGCCGAACCGCCCACCATCGGGTTGTCCTGGGCAAGGGCGGCGCCGGCCAACGACATGAACGCGACCGCGCCGGCTAGACCTGTGGAGGTGACTGCACGCATTTCCGGTATCTCCATTGTTCCATCCCTCTCATCGCGTGGGGACGGGAGAAGCTACGGAGGCCGGGCATGCGAAGTTTCGCGGCGGGGAAAACTAAATCGACTTCAGGTCGCCGGCGGCGACGACGGGCCCGGTGGGCTGGCCGGTCGGCGAGCCGCCGGCGGGCTCGAGGCTGATCGCGAAGACCGCGTTGGTGCCGATCGGTGGGCTGGTGTCGGGATCCAGCTCGAGCTGCACGTTGGCGCCGACCGGGATGACGCCGAGGGATGCCGGCGCGCCCTCACCCTCCAGCACCCAAAGCTCGAAATCATGTCCTTCCGCCCGGGCTCCGGTGACGTGGGACAGCGCGACCTCGCCGGTGCCGGCGTCGTAGATGACGAAGTAGTGCACGTCGGTATCGTCGTGGGCCAGGGACGCCACCAGCCTGGCCGAGCGCTCTGCGGGGGGCGGGACCAGGTAGGCCAGCGCCGCGACCGCAAGCAGCGCGACCACGGCCGCAGCCGCCAGCCCGCGCCAGAACCCCAGGCTGTTCCATAGGCCGGGTCGCTCGGTCCTCGTGCCGGCGGCGCCCCGGGCCGCGAAGAGCATCTCGTCGAGCCGCCGCTTGGCGGCCTGCGGCGGCTCGACCTCCTCATAGGCTTCGGCGAGCGGCGCCAACCGCATCTCCCACGCATCGACCAGGCCGGCGAACACCGGGTCCGACTCGATCCGGCTGGCCGCCTCGAGCCGTTCCTGCGGCGGCAGGACACCCAGAACATATTCGGCGGCGAGGGTATCGTCGCCTCCGCGTTCCAGGTCGCTGTCGTCACCCGCGCTCATCGCTCGAGGCATTCCCTCAGTTTCATCAGGCTGCGGCGCAGCCAGGTTCGCATGGTATTCAACGGCACGTCGAACCGTTCGGCGAGTTCGGCATAGCTCGCCCCGTCGAGATAGGCGCCACGAACGGCCATTGCGCGAGGCGTTTCGAGCTCATCGAGACAGCCATCGATCCGATTGCGCTGGCTGGCCGACTCTGCCAGGGACTCGGGCCCCGGGGCGGGATCGGCCACATCGAGCGCGGTGTCCAGGTCGACCGCCGGCCTGCGGCGCGCCCTGACCCGGTCGATCGCATGGTTGCGCGCGATCGCGACCAGCCAGGAGATCGGGCTCAGCTCCGAAATCGCGAAGCGGTCCGCCTTCGTCCAGATCTTGACGAACACGTCCTGCAGCGCTTCTTCGGCTTCCGCCCTGTCCCCCAAGACACGCAGGCAGACGCCGAAGAGTTTCGCGCTGGTTTGCCGGTAGAGCAAATCGAACGCGGCACGATCCTTCAGCGATGTTCGGACGATCAGTTTCGTGATGTCATGCGCCATCGGTATCCGGCATCGTATCGCCTCGGGCCCGGTTTGCAATGCCCGCCTGAGGATCCGCTAGCAAGCGCATTGACCGGCCGGACCGCTATGCTAGCTTGCCGGAACGGCTCACCGACCCCCTCCGTCGGCGCGCCTGCAAAGGATCCAAGCATTTCATGGCGACGGCCCCACTGCTCGATTTCAACGCGCTGACGCGCCCGATCGCAGACGACAATCCGGTCGGCGAGGATTTGCGTGCGGATGCCTCCCCGACCTCGATCTACTATCGGCTGAAGGACGCTCGATCCACTGCCCGCGCGGCCGAGCGCCAGTTGACGGCCGAGGGCGAGACCGGCGTCACCCCGGACCAGTGGCGCGTACTGCTGGACCTCGGGCCCACGGTGCTGGCCGAACGCACCAAGGACCTGGAAGTCGCCGCGTGGATGATCGAGGCCATGGTCCGCTACCACGGGTTCGCCGGGTTGCGGGACGGGTTTCGGCTGATCACCGCGCTGGTCGGCGATTTCTGGGACTCGATCTACCCACTGCCCGACGAGGACGGGCTGGAGACCAGGATCGCGCCGCTGACCGGGCTCAACGGCGAGGGAGCGGACGGCACCCTGATCCTGCCGATCCGGCAGATTCCGCTGACCGAGCCCGGCGATCTCGGCGCTTTTGCCTTCTGGCACCACGAGCAGGCGACGGCCCTGGCCCGCATCGTCGACGACGACAAGCGCCAGGCGCGGATCAACGCCGGCGCGATCACCACCGAGCAGTTCAACGCCGCGGTGATGGGCACGTCCCCCAGCTTCTTCCAGCAGCTGCTGGACGATGCGCAGGAGGCGACGGCCGCCTTCGCCGACCTGGAGGTGAAGCTCGGGGAGGTCTGCGGGTCGGACGGGCCGCCGACCGGCGCCATTCGCAGCGCCATGGCCGATGTGATCGGACTGGCCCAGTTCGTGGCGAAGGACAGGCTTCCGCTGGCCGCCGCAGAACCCGCCGCCGAAGCGGCGGCGGGGGACGGAGCCGCTGCCGGCGGCGGGGCGGCCGAGGCGCCCAGGGCTGGAGGCGGCAGCAGCGACGCGATCGCCAACCGCGAGGATGCGTTCCGGCTGATCCTGAAGGCCGCGGAGTGGTTCCGGCGCAACGAGCCGCATTCGCCGATTTCCTACACGCTGGAGGATCTGGTGCGCCGCGGGCGTATGCCGCTGCGCGAGCTGCTGCAGGAACTGATACCCGACGAGAGCGCCCGGAGCAGTTTCCTGGCGCTGGCCGGCATTCGTCCGCGGGACGGCGGCGATTAGCCGACGTCGTTAACAGAAGCTTAACACTGGCGCACAAAGCTGCCTGGACGACGTGAGAGTTGCAGGTCCGGTTCCGCTTGGAGGCGGCCAGTGCTAGGTTTACTATCCAGTCACATCCAGGCCCGACCGATCGTCCCCGACGACCGTTACCACCACGGAGGCATGCTGAGTCATGGCGAGCATTCATAATAAGCTGGAGCGGGTCCGGAAGCCCCGCGTTCACATCCGCTACGATGTGGAGACCGAAGGCGCCCAGGTCGAGAAGGAGCTTCCTTTCGTTGTCGGCGTCATGGGCGACTTTTCCGGCGATCCGACGGAGCCGCTGAAGCCGCTGAAGGACCGGAAGTTCATCCAGATCGACCGCGACAACTTCAACGACGTCATGCGGCGGATGACTCCGGGTCTGAAGATGAAGGTCGAGAACAAGCTGGCCGGCGACGGCAGCGAGATGGCGGTCGACCTGAAGTTCTCGTCGATGGACGATTTCGACCCGGTCAACGTCGTCAACCAGGTCGAGCCGCTGCGCAAGCTGCTGGAGACCCGCAACAAACTGCGGGACCTGATGTCGAAGGTCGACCGCTCGGAGGAACTGGAAAGCCTGCTCGAGCAGGTGCTGCAGAGCGGCGAGGACCTGAAGGCCCTCGGTGCCCAGCTTGGCGTCGAGCCCAAGAAGACCGACGGGGAGGGTGCTGAATAATGGCCGAAGAACTCAAGGCGGAAGCCGCTGTCGCCGAAGCGGAGGGCGGGGAGCTCAGCCTTCTCGACCAGATGGTCTCTGCGACCAAGCAGACCGAGCCCGACCGGGCGCAGGACCTGCTGAAAACGCTGACCGAGGAAGCGCTGGCAGGCACGGTCACCTATTCGAAGAACCTGACCCAGACCTTCAACCAGGCGATCAACGCCATCGACCGCAAGCTGTCCGAGCAGCTGGCGGCGGTGATGCACCACGAAAAGTTCCAGAAGCTGGAAGGCACCTGGCGCGGGCTGCACCATCTGGTCATGAACTCCGAGACCAGCACCAGCCTGAAGATCCGGATGTTCAACGTCTCCAAGCGCGATCTCTACAAGGACATCAGCAAGGCCGTCGAGTTCGACCAGAGCCAGACCTTCAAGAAGCTCTACGAGAACGAGTTCGGCTCGCCGGGCGGCGAGCCCTATGGCGCGCTGATCGGCGACTACGAGTTCACGGCGCATCCCGAGGACATCGAGCTGCTGACCGGGATGTCGAACATCGCCGCGGCCTCCTTCGCGCCGTTCATTTCGTCCGCCGGGCCGGGCATGTTCGGCTTCGAATCCTATGAGGAACTGTCGAAGCCTCGGGATCTGGAGAAGATCTTCGACTCCATCGAATACGCCAAGTGGCGGAGCTTCCGCGACAGCGAGGATTCCCGGTTCGTCACCCTGACCATGCCGCGCGTGCTGGCGCGGACTCCCTATGGCTCCGCGACCAAGCCCGTCGAGGAGTTCAACTACGAGGAAGGCAGGCTGGATGCGACCGGCGCGCCGGTAGCGATGGACCACACCGAGTTCTGCTGGATGAACGCCGCATACGTGATGGGCACCAGGCTGACCGACGCCTTCGCCCAGAACGGCTTCTGCACAGCGATCCGCGGCGCGGAGAACGGCGGCAAGGTGGAGAACCTGCCGAGCTACGTGTTCAAGAGCGACGATGGCGACGCCGACCAGAAGTGCCCGACCGAGATCGGCGTCACCGACCGGCGCGAGGCGGAGCTGGGCAAGCTCGGCTTCCTGCCGCTGTGCCACTACAAGAACACCGACTATGCCGTGTTCTTCGGCGCCCAGACCACCCAGAAGCCGAAGAAGTACGACCGGCCGGAAGCGACCGCCAACGCGGCGATTTCCGCCCGCCTGCCCTACATCATGGCGACCAGCCGCTTCGCCCACTACCTGAAGGTGATGGCGCGCGACAAGATCGGCTCGTTCATGGAGGCGGAGGACTGCGCCACCTGGCTCAACCGCTGGATCAAGAACTACGTCGACGGCAATCCCGACGCCAGCCCAGCAATGCGGGCGAAATACCCGCTGCGCGAGGCTGTCGTCCAGGTGAAGGAGGTTCCCGGCGCGCCGGGCTCCTATCATGCGGTCGCCTACATGCGCCCCTGGCTGCAGATGGAGGAGCTGACCGCGTCGATGCGGATGGTAGCCCGCATCCCGCAGATGGGCGGCTGAGGCCGGCAGGCATGATCGTGCGGGCGGGATCGGGGAGCACGGACAGGTCGTACGCCGGCCGATGACCGTGGTTGCCGCATCCCGCACCGCATCCGGCACGGCCCCTGGAGCAGTCCCGGGGGCCAGCCCGGCGGTTACCGGCGGACCCGGCGCTCGCGTGTTCCGTGCGCTCGAAAGGGCCCTGGCCAATGGCCGGGGCCCTTTGCGCGAGCGGCTGATCGGTGCGCTGGAGCTGTCGCTGGCCCTGGTCGACGACCTGCTCTCGGCGCAGGCCAACGCGATCCTGCATCACCCCCAGTTCCAGCGCCTCGAGGCCAGCTGGCGCGGCGTGCACTACCTGACCGGCCAGCTTCGGACGAAGGACAACGTCAAGATCCGGATGCTGACGGTCCGCTGGCGGGAAATCTGCCGCGACATCGAACGGGCCATCGAGTTCGACCAGTCGAGCCTGTTCCGGCTGATCTACGACCAGGAGTTCGGCATCGCCGGCGGCGAGCCCTATGGACTGCTGCTGGTCGACCACGAGGTGCAGCACACGCCCGGTGCAGGTCACAGCACAGACGACGTCTCGGCGCTGAAGGGCCTCGCCGAGATCGCGGCCGCCGCCTTCGCACCCTGCGTACTGGGATGCGCGCCGGCCCTGCTGGAGCTCGACCGGTTCACCGGCGTCGGCGCGACCACAGACTTCGCCGGGTTCTTCACCCGCCCGGCCTATGCCCGCTGGCGCGGCCTGCAGGATTCCGAGGATGCGCGATTCCTGGGCCTGACCCTGCCGCACGTGCTGATGCGCACCCCCTATGACGACGTCGGACGGGCGTGCGACCGGTTCCGGTTCCGCGAGGACGTGAGCGATCCGACCGGGGACGACTATCTGTGGGGCAGTGCGGTCTATGCGTTCGGTGGGGTGGCGATCCGCGCCTTCCAGTCCTACCGCTGGTTCGCCGACATCCGCGGCGCCCGGCGGGACTCGCTGAGCGGGGGCCTGGTCACCGACCTGCCCGTGCACTGCTTCGGCACCGACAGCCAGGGCGTCGCGATCAAGATCTCCACCGACATCGCCCTGACCGAGGTCCAGGAGGTCGCGCTGAGCGACGCCGGGCTGATCCCGCTGATGAAGTGCAAGGACACCGACTACACCGCCTTCTACAGCAACCAATCGTTGCAGCACTACCGCAGCTACGACAGTGCTGCCGCGCGGGTGAACGCGCGGTTGTCCTCGATGCTGCAATATGTGCTCTGCGTCTCCCGCTTCGCCCACTACGTCAAGATCATCGGTCGCGACAAGGTCGGCTCCTTCGCCGCCCCCGAGGACTGCCGCAGCTACCTGCAGAACTGGCTCAGCCAGTATGTCGATGCCAGCGATGGCGCTTCCGAGGCGCAGAAGGCCAAGTACCCGCTGCGCGCCGCGCGCGTGCAGGTGGTGGAGCTGCCCGGGCGGCCGGGCAACTACATGGCGACCGTGCAGCTCCAGCCCCACTTCCAGCTCGACCAGCTGGTCTCGGCCTTCGAGCTGGTGACGGAAGTCAGCGCGCGGCGGGCGGCCTGATGGCGCGCGACATCAAGCAGCCGCGGCTGCTGCTCTCGGTGCTCGACCGGCTGCTGGCCGATACCGATCTGACGTCGATCCGGGAGCCCGATCGCTATACCGTCGACCATCTGCGCCAGGCTGTCGGCCGCGACCTCGAGCTGCTGCTGAACACACGGCAGCGCTGTCTTGCCCTGCCGCCGGGGCTCGAAGAGCTGCCGCAATCGCTGATGAACTTCGGGGTGCCGGACTTCGCCGGGGCCAACATCGCCACCGACGAGCAGAAGGCGGCGCTCCGCTCGGAGGTGGAGGCGACAATCCGGCGCTTCGAGCCGCGGCTGAAGAACGTCCGGGTCGACCTGATGGAGGCGACCCAGAGCCTGGACCGGTCGCTGCGCCTGCGCATCGATGCCGTGGTCGAGGCGGAATCGATCGCCGAGCACGTGGTCTATGATTCGGTGCTGGAGCCGGTGACGCGGACCTTCTCGATCACGAGTGTCCTCGATGTCTGACCGGCTGCTCGACTTCTACAACCGTGAGCTCTCATTCATCCGCCAGATGGGCGAGGATTTCGCCCGCAAGCATCCCGGCATCGCCGGCCATCTGCGGATCAGCGGCACCGCTATCGAGGACCCGCACGTTTCGCGACTGATCGAGGCCTTCGCGCTGCTCAACGCGCGCACCCGCCTCAAGCTCGAGGACGAGTTCCCCGAGCTGACCCAGTCCCTGCTCGACCTGCTCTATCCCCACTATCTGGCGCCGGTGCCGTCGATGGCGATCGCCCGCCTGATGCCGGACCCGAAGGCCGAGGGCGCGGCGGTCGTCCGCCGGCTGACCGAGATAGACAGCGAACCGGTGGGTGGCGAGATCTGCCGTTTCCGCACCTGCTACGATACCGAGGTCTGGCCGGTGGCGTTGACCGGGGCCCAGTTCAGCGGCAGCCCTGTCGTCGCGCCCGTCAATCCGCAGGCCCCACATGCCGAGGGCGCTTTGCGGCTGACCCTGCGGTGTACCGGCGACACCATGACCTTCAGCGACCTGTCGCCCGACCGGTTGCGCTTCTTCATCAGCGCCCAGCCCCAGATCGCCTACCTGCTCTACGAGGTGATCCTCAACCACGCCATCTCGGTCGCCTTCGCCGACGGCCCGGCCGATCCAAGCCCGGTGATCGCCGATCCGTCCGTGATCGCGCCGGTTGGTTTCGGCCCCGACGAAGGGATGCTGCCCTATCCGGCTCGTTCCTTCGTCGGCTACCGGCTGCTGACCGAGTTCTTCGCCTTCCCGGAGAAGTTTCTGTTCTTCGACCTTTCGGGCTTCGACGCCAAGACGCTGACCGGCGCCGGCCGGACCCTGGAGGTGTTCATCTACCTCGACCGCAGTGCGACCGAGCTGGAGCGAGGCGTCACCGCCGACTCGCTCAGCCTGGGCTGCACGCCGATCGTCAATCTCTACGAGCAGCGGGCGGACCCGATCCGGCTGACCCACCTGCAGAGCGAGTACCGGGTGGTGCCCGATGCCCGCCGGCCGCGCGGGGTTGAGATCTACTCGATCAACAAGGTCAGCGGCCGGATGCCCGATGGCCAGGTGGTGGAGTTCGAGCCGTTCTTCGCGCTGCGACATTCCCACGAGGACAGCGCGGGCCGCCGCTACTGGCATGCGCGCCGGTCGCAGGCGGTGGGCGATCTCAAGGGCACCCAGAGTCATCTCGCTTTTGTCGACCTCGACTTCAACCCGCATGCGCCAGACGACCTGATCGTCTCGATCACCACCACCTGCCTGAACCGCGACGTGCCCGAGGACCTCCCGTTCGGCGGCGGCCATCCCGAGCTGCGCTTCGTGGAGCCCAATTCGGCTGTCGCCGGCATCCGCTGCATCACCGCGCCGACGCCCACACTCAGGCTCGATTTCGGCGAGAGCGGCTATGTCCGGCTGATGTCTCACCTGGCGCTGAACCATCTATCGCTCAGCGGGCCGGAGGCGGCGCCGACACTGCGCGAGATCCTTACGCTCTATGACTTCCGCGATGCGCCGGAGACGCGCGCGGTGATCGGCGGCATCGTCGGGATCGATACCCGGCCGACGGCGGCGCGTGCGCCCGGCGGCGTGGTCGGCGCCATCTGTCGCGGACTGGAAGTGACGGTGACCTTCGACCCGGCCCGGTTCTCGGGCAGCGGCATGTTCCTGCTGGCGAGCGTGCTCGAGCGGTTCGTGGCGCTCTACGCCTCCGCCAACTCCTTCACCCAGTTCGTCGCCCGGGTCAAAGGGCGCAAGAGGAACCTGAAGAAATGGCCGCCGCGCGCGGGACATCGCGAGATTCTGTGATCGACCGCCTCGCGGAGGCGCCGGAGACGATTCCACTGTTCCAGGCCGTCCGCCTGCTGGAACAGGCGGCGCGTGTCGGTGCGGCGTCGCCGAAGGGAGCCGACCAGCCGGTTGGCCAGGATGCCCATCCCCCCGACGAGGTGGTGCGGTTCCGGGCGGCGAACGGACTTGGCTTTCCCTCCAGCGACCTGCAGCGGGTGCAGCTGGCCGCTGACGAACTTCCACCGGAGGACACGGCCGTCCGGCGGCAGGGCCTGCGCCAGCCGGAGCTCTCGGTCAACGCGATCGGGCTGACCGGCCCCAGCGGGGTGCTGCCGCAGGGCTATACCGAGATCATGGCGCGGTCGCTGCGCGAGCGATCGTTCGCGATGCGCGACTTCTTCGACATGTTCAACCATCGCATCACCGCCCTGTTCTACCGCGCCTGGACCAAGTACCGGCTGCCGTTCTCGTTCGAGCGAAACGGCGGTCGCGGCAATGACGGCGTGACCCAGCTGCTCGCGGGCCTGGTCGGGCTGGGAACGCCGCGGACGCGCCGGCGCCATGCGGCGGCCGACGAGGCAATCCTGCACTACGCCGGGCTGTTCGCGCATTGGCCACGCTCGATCGTCGGGCTGGAGGCGATGCTCAGCGACTACCTGGGACGGCCGGTGGTGGCGGACCAATTCTGCGGCCGATGGCTGATGCTGCCGGCCGACGTCCAGTCGCGGCTGGCCGGCAGGGGGCCGACGGCGGGCTTCAACTGCCAGCTCGGCCTCTCGGCGCTGGCCGGCACCCGCGCCTGGGACGTGCAGAGCACGATCCGGCTCAGGATCGGGCCGCTGCGGGGCTCCATGTTCGCCGACCTGCTGCCGGGCGGCGCTGCTTTCGAGCGGCTGCGAGACCTGGTGCGGCTCTACCTGGGCCTGGAATGTTCCTGCCGGCTGCAGCTGACGCTCGCGCGCGATGCAGTGCCGAACCTCAGCCTGGACGGACAGGTCCGGCTGGGCCTCAACAGCTGGCTGAAGTCCGGGCCCATGGCGCACGACTCCAGCGATGCCGAGTTCGCGCTGGTGTAGCGGATGCGCCGGCGTTCGCCCGCGGGCGGGCAGAATGAAATTCGTGCGAATTTACCGGCCGTGACGCAGAAACGTTGTTCCGGTTTGCGGCCGCTCACGTGTATAAACGGTCACGCGGGCCTCGGCTGGAACCCGGTCAGGGTAGGCTGGGCCAGCCGATGCCTGCCCTCGCCGATTAACGAGGAAGCAACGTAAAATTGGCCAGCCTGACGTGCCGTCGCACGTGAACGGGCGGTCAGGCGCACCTAAACCAGGGAGCCGCATCCCCAGCGGGCAGCAAGGAGTCCAAAGATGGCTATCTATTTGAAGCTTGGCGATATCAAGGGCGAGGTCACGGCCCAAGGGTTTGCGGACCAGATCGAGTGCCACTCGATGCAGTTCGGCGTCGGCCGCGCGATCCACACCCCGGTCGGCGCGGTTACAAACCGCGAAGCGTCTGCCCCCTCGATCAGCGAGGTGACGCTGTCCAAGGCGCTCGACAAGTCGTCGATCGCGCTGTTCACCGAGGCCGTGGTCGGCAAGAAGGAAAAGGCGCTCGCCGCCGAGATCACCATCACCAAGACCGGTGGCGACGCTCTGGAGAAGATCGCCGTCTACAAGCTGACCAACACCATGATCAGCGGCTACAGCGTCAGCACCGGCGGCGACCGGCCGAGCGAGTCCCTGTCGTTGAACTTCACCAAGATCGAGATCGAGGTGACCAGCGAAGCGGCGGCCGGCGATGACGGTTCGCCCGTCCGTGCCTCCTACGACCTCGCCACGGCCAAGCCCTGATCCGGCCGCCTGCGAACATCGGGAGCGGACGGCAGACCGGGCGACCGGTCGGGCGTATGACCATCCGCTCCTCTGGCACCATCCGCGTCCCGTCGCCCCTCCGGCGACCCGGGGCGCGGAACTTCGGTTATTGCGGGTGAGTGACCAGATCACACAGGACGAGCGCCTGCTGTCGGTGGAGTCCCCGCTGGGCACGGACGTTCTGTTGATAGCCGGGTTGAGCGGAACCGAAGGCATGTCGCGCCTGTTCGAGTTCCGGCTCGACCTGCTCTCGGCCAGCACCGACATCACGGCCGACCAGCTGCTGGGCAAGTCGGTCACCGTCTCGATGGCGCGGGCGGGCGGGGATCCGCGCTACTTCAACGGCGTCGTGCGCCGCTTTGCCGCCGGGCCGATCGGCGGGCGCGGGCTGCGCAGCTACGTTGCCGAGATCGCGCCCACCGCATGGCTGCTGACCCAGACCAGCGACCACAAGATCTTCCAGGCCAAGTCAGCCAAGGACATCATCGAGGATGTCCTGACCGCCCACGGGGTCACCAATTATCGCTTCGGCGTCATCAACGAGCAGCACCCGGTTCGGGACTACTGCGTCCAGTACGGGGAGACCGCCTACGACTTCATCCAGCGGCTGATGGAGGAGGAAGGCATCTTCTACTACATCGAGCACAAGCAGGGCGAGCATACGATCGTCATCGCCGACGACAAGTCGGCCTATGTGGATGCGATCGACAAGGAGGTGACGTACGCGCCCGGGTCGATGCTGACCAACGCGGTAAGCCAGTGGCTACCAAGCTTCGCCTTCCAGTCCGGCAAATGGACCCAGCGCGACTTCGATTTCGAGAACCCGAGCAAGATCAAGGACCTGGAGACGGAGCAGGCAACCAGCGTGAGCGTGAGCGAGTTCAGCAAGTACGAGCGGTTCAGCTATCCCGGGCTGTACGTCAAGCGCAGCGACGGCAGCCTGCTGACACGGCTGCAGATGGAGATGCTGGAGGCCGACTACTGCACCGTGCGCGGGGACAGCGACCTGGCGAGCTTCACCCCGGGCGCGAAGTTCAAGCTGACGAACGATCCCGACGGCAGCAAGGCGTACGTGCTGACGGAGGTCAGCCACCGGGCGACAGGTGCGACGCTGCAGGCGGGTGGCGGCGATGGCGAGACGTACGCGAACAGCTTTACCTGCATTCCGGCGGACACCGTGTTCCGGCCGCTGCGGCTCACCGCCAAACCGAAGGTGCATGGGCCTCAGACGGCCATCGTGGTCGGGCAATCGGGACAGGAGATCTATTGCGACACGTACGGCCGGATCAAGGTCCAGTTCCATTGGGACCGCTACGGCAAGTCCGACGAGAACAGTTCCTGCTGGATCCGGGTCGCCCAGGCCTGGGCCGGCGGCAAATGGGGGGCGATCTTCACCCCCCGGATGGGGATGGAGGTGGTCGTCGAGTTCCTCGACGGCGACCCGGACCGGCCGCTGGTCACCGGCTGCGTCTACAATGGCGACAACGGCGTCCCCTACGCGCTCGCCGACAACAAGACCCAGTCGGGTTTTCTCAGCCGCAGTTCCCAGCAGGGGACGGCGCAGAACGCCAACGAGCTGCGGTTCGAGGACAAGAAGGGCGAGGAGCAGATCCTGTTCCACGCCGAGAAGGATTTCCTGCGCGAGGTCGAGAACGACGACACGCTGACGGTCGGCAACGACCAGACCATCACCGTCGACAACAACCGGACCGAGACCGTCAAGGCGGACGAGACGATCACGATCGAGGGCAACCGGACGGAGACCGTGCAGCAGGACGAGGCGGTGACGGTCCAGCAGAACCGTACCCACACCATCCAGGGCGACGACGCCGCGACCGTCACCGGGGACGCGAGCCTGACCGTCAGCTCCGGCAATCGCGGGGTATCGGTGGACAGCGGCAACTACACGCTCGCTGCCGCGATGGGCAACGTGACGATCGGCGCCGACATGGGCAAGGTGACGATCGAGGCGATGCAATCGATCGAGCTCAAGGTCGGCGGCAACAGCGTCAAGATCGACCAGACCGGGGTGACGGTGAAGGGCATCCTGGTCAAGCTGACCGCCGATGGGGCGGCCAACCTCGAAGGCGCAATGACGACCGTCAAGGGCAGCGGCATGCTGTCGCTGAGCGGCGGCCTGATCAAGCTGAACTGACGCGGTGACCGCGATGGCAACGCAGATCGGGCCCTTGAAGAAGATCACCGTCCCGGCCGCCGAGCCGCTGGTCGAGACCGCCCAGCTGTCGGACCCGGCGCGCGCGCTGCTGGCCCCGAAGATGACCGTCCGCGCGCTGCTGGCGGCACTGGTCGACGCCGGGCTGCTCGGCGATGCGCTGCGGCTGCTCGCCTATGCGCTGCCGAAGCGGGAAGCGGTCTGGTGGGCCTGCCAGTGCGCCCGCCAGGCCCAGCCCGAGACGCCGCTGGACCCGGACATCGAGATCATTCAGGCCAGCGAGGCCTGGGTCTACCGGCCTACCGACCAGGCCCGCCGCGCGGCCATGGAGCTGGCGATGAAAACCGGGTTCGACCGTGCAGCCCACTGGCTGGCGGCCGCGGCATTCTGGAGCGGCGGCAGCATCGCGCCGCCCGAGGCACCGCCGGTAGAGCCTGCGGAGAGCCTGACCGGCAACGCGGTGGTCGGCGCCGTCCTGCTGGCGCTGGTCCAGCCCGAGCCCGGCGCTGCCGACAAGAAGCGGCGGCGGTTCCTGGCGCAGGCGCTGGACATCGCCGACGGCGGAGACGGGCGCAAGGTGGCGACGACCTGATCCGGCGGCACCGCCCCCGCGACGGGCAGCGACCGGACGAATGGCTATAGTGACGGGACATGCGAGAGCGACATGACACTGCGACTGACGATCATCAGCCCGCCCAAGGTGCCGCCCGGCTTTGACCAGAGCATCGTGGTCGACCGGGCTGCAGTCTCGATCGGCAGGGCTCCCGAGAACGACCTCGTGCTCGCGGATCCCGCGCGCCTCTTGTCGAAGCGGCATTGCACGATCGCGGCCGCGGGCGGCGGTTACACCCTGACCGACACCAGCGCCAACGGCGTGTTCGTCAACGGATCGCCCCAGCGGGTGCCGCGCGACCAGACCGTGCCGATCGCGCCCGGCGACGTGATCCAGGTCGGCGATTACGAGCTGCAGGTCGATGCCGTCGCCCGGCCGGGCGCCCAGCCCGCTCGGGCCGCTCCGCCGGAGCCCACCCGGGTCGGCGGTTTCGCCCCGCCGCTCCCCGACGAGGACGAACTGGCGCCGGACGAGGAGTTCGACCTCGGCTTCGCGCTGGGCGACGACGACGACAATCTCGGCGTATCCGGCAGCAATCCCTTTGCCGATGCCGCACGCCTGCTGCGCGAGACCTCGGTGCGCGACCGCGCGGACTTCGGCCTGGGCAACCTCGACTTCGACGATGCCGGGTCGGGCGGCGGCGGGGAATCGCTGCTCCCGCACGGGCCCGAAGGCACGCTCTACGCCAAGCCAACGCCGGGCGGCCGCGCCGCGCCTGCCCGCCCCCTGCCGCGGGATGCGCTCGATCCCTTCGGCGGCGGCGATTCGGTCGACGACTGGGATGCGCCCCCGATGCCCGACACCGTGCCGTCGGAGCAGGCGCAATTCACCCCGCCGGTGGCGCGGACGCCGCCTGCCGAGCCGGTCGGCGGCGGGATTCCGGACGACTGGGACCTGGAGGAGACGCCGTTCGCCGCACCGCCGCCGGCCGCCTCGCCGTTCTTCGATCCGCCGCCGGCGACCCGGCCGGCGGACGTGCCGGTGCCGAGGCCGCAGGCCGCTGCCCCGGTGCAGCAGCCGGCTGGCCCGGCGCCGACCGGCGTCGCCGATGCGGCCGCGCTTCGCGCCTTTCTGGCCGGCGCGGGGCTGGGCTCGATGCGGCTGTCGGACAGCGAGGCGGTGCGGCTGCTCGCCGATGCCGGCCGCGCCTTCCGCGCGCTGGTGGCCGGCCTGCAGGAGGCGCTGGCAACCCGTGCCGAGATCAAGGAGGAACTCGACGTCTCTCGCACCATGATCGGCGCGACGAGCAATAACCCGCTCAAGCTGGAGCTGACGACCGACGAGGGCGTGGTGGCGATGCTGCGGCAGCCGGGGCCGGGCTTCCTGCCGCCGGTCGAGTCCATCAGCCAGGGCTTCCGCGACGTCCAGGCGCATCAGATGGCGACCATGGCGGCCATGCACCTGGCCCTGCGCCGGCTGCTGGAGAAGTTCGATCCGGAGAAGCTGTCGAGCCGCATGGATCAGTCGTCCCTGCTCAACTCGCTGATGCCCGGCGCCCGCAAATCCAAGTACTGGGAGGTCTATTGCGACTTCTACGCCTCGATCGCGGGGGATGCGGAATCCGAGTTCCATGAATTCTTTACAAAAGAGTTTTCAAAAGCGTATGAAGAACAATCGCGTAAACTCAAGTAACGAATAGATTTGGCCGCCGGTGGACTTTAGCGAAACCCATATCGGCAAGCGGATGTCTTCCGCAGTCGCCCGTCTGGATGTGCGCCGGGCCAGTCTGGCGGCGGCGCTGGCGCTGGCGCTTCCCGGGCTTGCCGGCTGCGCGGACGATCCGCCGGCCGGGCCGCCGCCGATCGAAGTCACCGCCAGCGTCGAGGCGTCGCCCTTCCTCAATCCCGACCGCACCAACCGCCCGTCGCCGGTGGTGGTGGTGGTCTACGGACTCGCCGACGACGCCAAGTTCCAGAATGCCGGCTTCTTCGAGCTCTACGAGCAGGAACAGGCGACGCTGGGCGATGCGATCAAGAGCCGGCAGGAGTTCATCATCGCGCCGGGCGACATCAAGGACCTCGACCTTGAGATCGATCCCGCCGCCACCTTTCTGGCGGTCCTGGGCGCGTTCCGCGATATCGACAACGCCCGCTTCAGCGCGATCACGCCATTGCCGGGGGGCGGCGACCCGCTGGCGATCCAGATCAAGCTGCAGAGCAATTCGATCGTGCTGGTGGCGCCGGAAGCGCCGGTGGTGGTCGACGATGCGGCGGAATCCGGAGATGGGTCGTGACCGGCACCCGATCGCGGGGCAGGCTGCGCGGTGGCGCGCCAATTCCACACGCACCGAAAATGAATTAGGGTTCATGGATGTCGTGGGACAATAAAGTCGTCTGGTCGGAGGGCATGTTCCTGCGTCCGCAGCATTTCCAGCAGCACGACCGCTATGTGGAGCGCCTGGTGCGCGGGCGCCTGGCCAGCATGGCGCCCTATCGCTGGGGCGTATCGGAACTGGCGATTAACCGGTCCCTGCTCGAGACCGGGAGCTTTGCCGTCACCTCCTGCCGCGGCGTGCTGCCGGACGGCACGCCGTTCAGCATCCCGGAAGACTGCGAGCACCCGGTGCCGCTGGAGCCGTCGGAGAACGTCCGCGACCGGGTGGTCTACCTGTGCCTGCCGGTGCGCCAGCCCGGGGGCTACGATTTCGCCGCCAAGGCCAACGAGGATGCGATCACGCGCTACCGCACCTCGTCGTTCCGGGCGACCGATTCGGTCGTCGGCTCGGAAACGATGGCCGAACTCGAGATCGGCAAGCTGGACCTCAGCTACGGTCTGCACGGCACCGAGACGGCGGGCTATGTCCGGGTCGGGCTGGCCCGCATCCAGGAGGTCGGCGCGGACCGCAAGATCAAGCTGGACGAGCGCTACATTCCGCCGTGCCTCGACTGCAGCACGTCGCCGGCGCTCTCCGGCTACATGACCGAGCTGCAGGGGCTGTTGCACCAGCGGGTTACCGCCCTGGCCGGGCGGGTCAGCGAGGGCGGCACCAAGGGCGTGGCCGAGATCGCCGACTTCCTGTTCCTGCTGACTCTCAACCGCAATCAGCCGCTGGTCAGCCATCTCGGCAGCTGCGCCGACCTGCATCCGGAGACGCTCTACCGGGTGCTGGTGTCGATGGCCGGCGAGATGACGACCTTCACCGAGGCCGGCAAGCGCCCGCCGGACTTTCCCGTATACAATCACGACGACCTGGAAGGAACGTTCCAGCCGGTGGTCGCCACGCTGCGCCGCTCCCTGAGTGCGGTGCTGGAGCAGACCGCGATCGCGATCCCGCTGCAGGAGCGCAAGTACGGCATCCGCGTCGGCCAGATCGAGGACCGAAGCCTCCTTACCTCGGCCAGCTTCGTACTTGCGGTGCGCGCAGAGGCGCCGGCCGAACAGATCCGCCGGCATTTCCCGGCCCAGGTCAAGATCGGGCCGGTGGAGCAGATCCGCAACCTGGTCAACGCCGCGCTGCCGGGGATAACGGTGCGCCCGCTGCCGGTGGCGCCGCGGCAGATCCCCTATCACGCCGGCGTCACCTATTTCGAGCTCGAGCAGCGCGGCCAGTTCTGGAAGCAGCTCTCCCAGTCCGGCGGGCTCGCCATCCACCTCGCCGGCGACTTTCCGAAAGCGGAAATGGAGCTGTGGGCGATCAGGGGCTAGCCGATGACCGATGCCGACCCCTTCGCCGACTACGGTGAAACGGAAACGACCATCATCCGGCCCAGCCCCGGCGGCAGGCGGGCGGCTGAGCGGCTGCGCGCGGCCCAGCCGGCCGCGGCCCCGCTGGCGCGCCAGCCGAGCATCAACCCGCTGGTGACCGAAGCCTCGCCGCTGCTCAGCCTGATCAACCGCATTCGCAACACCGCCCGCCACGACAATGTCGACCAGCTGCGCAGCCAGGTGATCGACGAGATCAAGCAGTTCACCCGGCGCGCCATCTCGGCCGGCATCGAGCCGAAGGTGGTCGGGGCCGGGCAATACGCACTCTGCGCAACCGTCGACGACGTGGTGCAGAACACGCCCTGGGGCAGTGCCTCCAGCTGGTCGAAGCGCGGCATGGTCACCACCTTCCACCGCGAAGCCTGGGGCGGCGACCGCTTCTACACCCTTCTCGACTACATGCAGCGCGATCCGGAGCGCAACCAGCATGCGCTGGAGCTGATGTACCTGTGCCTGGCGCTGGGGTTCGAGGGCCGGCTGCGGGTGCTGCCGAACGGCGCCTCCGAGCTCGCCCGAATCCGCGAGGCGCTGCACCGGCTGATCCGCCGCCGTCGCGGCGACTACGAGCGCGAGCTGTCGCCGAACTGGCGCGGCGTCGTCACCGCGCGACGCGGCGCCAAGGCCGTGGTGCCGCTCTGGGTGGCCGCTCTGATCGGGCTCGGCATCGCGCTGGCGGCGTTCCTGGTGCTGCGCTTCCTGCTCAACAGCGAGAGCGACGTGACGTTTCGCGACCTGTTTCGCCTGCCGCCGCAGGGCGAGGTGGCCCTGGTCCGGCCGCAGCGGACCGAAGCGCCGCTGGAGATCGGCGCGGCGAGCCCACCGGCGCAGGCACCGCCCCCGCCCGGCAACTACGACATTCTCGACGATTACCTGCAGCCGGTCCCCGGCGGCCCGATCGAGCTGCTCGGCGACAACCGGCGCGTCATCATCCGGCTGGGTACCGACGGCATGTTCCGCAGCGGCAGCGCCACCATCGAGCAGGAGTTCGAGCCGATCCTGGCCGAGGTGGCCGGCGGGCTGCGTGAGGTCACCGGCACGATCCGGGTGATCGGACACACCGACAGCGTGCGCATCAGCACCGCGCGCTTCCCCTCGAATGTCGAGCTGTCGGAGGCGCGGGCAGAGGCGGTGGTCGAGATCCTGTCGCGCTACCTCAACGGCACCGACCTGGAATCGGTCGGCCTCGCCGATGCCGATCCGGTGGTGCCCAACGCACAGACGGTGGCCGACCTGGCGAAGAACCGCCGGGTCGACATCGAAGTGCTGGCGCCAAGGTAGCCGCCATGCTGTCCCTGCTCGGCCGAGTCATCAAGTCGGGGTGGTTCTGGTCCTTCGTCGGCGTCCTGCTGCTGTGCCTGATGATCTGGTTCGCGCTCGGCGCGATCGGCTTCGGCGGCGTCTACCCGTTCGAGGACCCGCTGTACCGGCTGGCGGCCATCCTCGTCGTCGTCATCATCTACTTCCTGTTCGTCTTCATCTCCATGCTGCGCTCTCAGCGCGCCAATCGGAAGATGGTCGGGGAGCTGGACGTCGCGGGTGCCGCCGCCGTCTCCAGCGAAGAGCAGGAGATGACGGCGCAGGAGGTGGCGACCCTGCGCGAGCGCATGCGCGAGGCGATGGGCCTGCTGCGCAAGGCGAAGTTCGGCCGCGGCTTCGGCCGCCGCTATCTCTACCAGCTCCCCTGGTACATCCTGGTCGGCCCGCCGGGGTCGGGCAAGACAACGGCGCTGGTCAAGTCCGGGCTCCGCTTCGTGCTCGCCGACAAGCTCGGCGGCGAAGCGGTGCGTGGAGTCGGCGGCACGCGCAATTGCGACTGGTGGTTCACCGACGAAGCGGTCCTGATCGACACCGCCGGCCGCTACACCACCCAGGACACGCGGTCCGCGGTCGATACCGGCGGCTGGCACGGATTCCTCGATCTGCTGCGGCGCAACCGGCCGCGGCAGCCGATCAACGGCGTCTTCATCGTCATCGCGATCAACGAAGTGATGGCCATGGACGACGCGGCGCGCGCCGAGCATGCGAGGATCATCCGGACACGGATCAACGAACTGCATGAGCGGCTGCGCCAGCGCTTTCCGATCTACGTGCTGCTGACCAAGTGCGACCTGGTGGCCGGTTTCATCGAGTTCTTCGACGAACTCGGCGGCGAGGAGCGGCAGCAGGTCTGGGGCATGACCTTTCCGCTCGACGGCGACCGCAATGTCGAAGGCACGGCGGCCGGCTTCAGCCGCGAATTCGACCTGCTGGTCGACCGGCTGAACCAGCGGTTGGTCGACCGTATGCACCGCGAGGTGGACATCGAGCGACGCTCGCTGGTCTACGGCTTCCCCGCCCAGATGGGGTCACTGCGCGACCTGCTGCAGGAGTTCCTCGACGCCGTGTTCCGGCCGAGCCAGTTCGAGGAACGGCCGATGCTGCGCGGAGTCTACTTCACCAGCGGCACCCAGGAGGGAACGCCGATCGACCGCCTGATGGGCGCGCTCGCCGCGCGCTTCGGGGTCAGCCGCAGCACGATGCCGGCGTTCAGCGGCGGCGGCCGGTCCTATTTCCTGACGCGCCTGTTGCGCGAAGTCGCCTTTCCGGAGGCCTATATCGCGGTCGCCCGCTCACCGCGCGAGCGGCGGCGGATCTGGGTGCGCCGGACCGGCTATGCGGTGGTGGGCCTCGTCGCAGCGGCAGCACTGGCCGCCTTCGGCCTCAGCTTCGTCGGAAACCAGCAGCTGATCGCCGAGACCGAGCAGCAAATCGACGCCTACGGCGCCGCGCTCGCCTCGGTGCCCACCAGCATGGTGGACGATACCGATTTTGCCCGGACCAGCGGCCTGCTCGACCGCCTGCGCGCCCTTCCGGCCGGCTATGACGTCGACGTCGACTCGCCGCCGCTGGACCTGACCTTCGGCCTGTACCAGGGAGACAAGCTGCACGACCAGGCGGTCGGGGCCTATCTTCGCGGTCTCAACAAGATGCTCGCCCCACGCCTGTTCCTGCACCTGGAGGACAAGCTGCGCAGCAACCTCGGCGCGCAGGACAGGCTCTACAACTATCTGCGCGTCTACCTGATGCTGGGGAACACCGGCGACTCCGACCCGGCCCTGATCAGGAGCGTGATGGCGGACGACTGGGGCGCGCTCTACCCGGGGGACGACAACGCCGGGCTGCGCAGCCGGCTTGCGGCCCACCTCGACGTTCTGCTCGCCAATCCGGACTATGACTTCCCGCTCGACACCGGGCTGGTACAGCAGGCCCGGCAGGCCCTGGTCAGCATCCCGCTGGAAGGTGAGGCCTATGAGGCGATCAAGGGCAGCGACCCGGCCCGCAACCTGCCGACCTGGCGCGTGATCGACCATATCGGCGCCCAGGGCGACCGGGTGATGGTCCGGCGCTCCGAGGGCACACCGCTCACGGCTGGCGTGCCCGGCCTCTATACCTATCGCGGTTTCAACGAGGTGTTCCTGCCGGCGCTCGATGCGATCTCGAGCCGGGTGGCCAGTCAGAACTGGGTGCTCAGCGGAGACGCCAGCGACGCCGACCGGGCCGCGGCCCTGGAGACCTTCCGCCAGGGCGTCACCCAGTCCTATCTCAACGACTATGTCGAAGAGTGGGATCGGTTGCTGAACGACGTCACCATCCGGCCGATGGAGACGCTGGATGAGGCGCGCACGGTGCTGAACATCCTGTCGAGCCCGAACTCGCCGCTGCTGACCTTCCTCACCGACGCGGCGCAGGAGACGACGCTGGCCCGGCCGCAGCCGGCCGCGCCGGCGAGCGCTCCCGGCGACGCTGCGCCCGCAGCCGCGGACGGCGCGGCGCCGCCCGCCCCGGCGGGGGACGACGGCGGGCTGCTCGGCCCCGGCACGGCGCCTGCGCCGGCTGGCCCGTTGCCGGGCCAGTATGTGAACGACCAGTTCGCGGACCTGCACGCGATGGTTGGCGGCGCCGACGGCCAGCCGCCGGCGCTGACTGGACTGCTGGCCGACTTCCGGGACCTCTACCGGGGGCTGAATGCGCTCCAGACCAGCGACGGCACGATCCCGCCCGACTTCGCCGCCGCGCTCCAGAAGGTGAACGAGGTCTCCGCGACCCTGCCGGAGCCGATCGCCGGCGTGGTCGCCGAGGTGATGGCGGCCAGCGCGACAGTCGGCGCCGGCGGTGCGCGCAGCCAGCTGCGGCAGAGCTATGACACGACGGTCCTGCAAACCTGCGAGCAGGCGCTCGCCGGCCGCTATCCGTTCGATCCGTTGAGCCGGGAGGACATCAGCCTGGTCGCATTCGCCCAGGTGCTGGGTCCGGGCGGGCTGCTGGACAGCTTCTTCCAGCAGAATCTGGCGGCGCATGTCGACATGACGAAGAAGCCGTGGACGTGGAAGCCGGCCTCCGTCAGCCTGAACCTTTCGAATGCCGCCCTGCAGCAGTTCGAACGGGCCGACGAGATCCGGAAGGTGTTCTTTGCTGCCGGCCCGACCCCGTCGATCCAGTTCGTCGCGACGCCGGACGTCATGTCGGAGACGATCAACCGGGCGGTGCTGACCGTCGATGGCCAGGTCCTGCGCTATTCGTTCGGGCCGAACGCGCCGGTAGCGATGGTCTGGCCGGGGCCGGACGGTCCACCCGGCGTGATGCTCGAGCTCACGCCACCGATGACCGGCCAGCCGAACGGCGTCAGCTACCAGGGTCCCTGGGGCTGGTTCCGCATGCTCGACGTGGCTGATGTTCAACCCGGCTCGACCTCTGATAAACTGAATGTCACGATTGCTGCAGGCGAGCGGTCCCTGACCGTCGAGGTCAGGGCCGAAGGGGTGACCAACCCGTTCGTCATGACCGAGTTGAAGGAGTTCCGGTGTCCGACCACGCTTTGAAGCTGATCGACCGGCCGGCTTGCGGCTATTTCGGCAAGGTCCCGCTCACCGGCGACTTCATTCGGCATACCCTGCCCGAGGGCTTCCTGCGGCCGTGGGACCTGTGGCTGCAGACCGCGATCGAGCGCAGCCGGACCGACCTCGAGGAGCATTGGCTGAAATACTACCTGACCAGCCCGGTCTGGCGGTTCGCGCTCAGCGCCGGCATCTGCGGCGAACGGCCGGCGGTCGGCGTGATGATGCCGAGCGTCGACCAGGTGGGCCGCTACTTCCCGCTGTGCCTGGCCGCGGTGCTGCCGCATGAGGTGCGCCCTGCGATCGTGGCTGCGACCGAGGGCGAGTGGTTCTGGAAGGCCGAATGCACCGTCCGCGCCTCGCTCGAGGACGGGTTCGAGCTTCGGGTACTGGACGCGGCGGTGCGCGACATCGGCCTGCCGGCAGCCGGCGAAGGCCCCATCCCGCCGCGTCCGCCGCAGGGCCGCCGGCCGGCACGGCCGGCCGAGGCCAACGTCCGCTACGGGTGGGATTCGCTGCGTGTCGACCTGGGGGGCGACGACCTGCACCTGGTCTACCCCGACTTGCTCGACCGGCTGCTGGCGCGCAGCCTCGACCCGTACAGCCTATGGTGGACGTTGGGTTCGGAAGACGTGGATCCAGTCCTCATCGCCTGCCGCGGCCTGCCGCCGGCCGACCAGTTTGCCGCCTTCCTCGACGGTGCCTGGGAGCGGTGGGGCTGGGGCGAGACATCCGGCCGCCCGTCCGGCGCCGGATTCCTCGTTGGCGTGCGCTAGGACCGCCCAGTGACATCCAGCGAACAGTCCGTGGGCGACCGGCCGGCGCGGCCATCGACCGCCTTCCACTTCCGGTCGAGCGGGCTGACCCATACCGGGCTTGTCCGCAAGCATAACGAGGACGCCTTCCTCGACAGCGGGTCGATCGGCCTGTGGGCGGTGGCCGACGGCATGGGCGGGCACGAGTCGGGGGACTATGCGAGCCAGCTGATCGTCGATACGCTCGCCGCGACCAAACCGCCTGAATCCGCCAGCGCCCTGCTGCACGATGTGAAGCACCGGCTGGACCAGGTCCACCTGGCGCTACAGAGCGTGGCTGCATCGCGGGGCGAGGGAAGCGTCATCGCCAGCACGGTGGTGGTGCTGATGGCGCATGGGGGCCATTACGCTTGCGTATGGGCCGGCGACAGCCGAGCCTACCGCTGCCGCGGTTCGGTGCTGCAACAACTGACCAAGGACCACAGCTATGTGCAGTCCCTGGTCGACCAGGGCGTGCTGCAGCCCGAGCGCGCGGCGACGCATCCCTATGCGAACGTGGTGACGCGCGCGGTCGGCACCGACCAGGGCCTCGACCTGGAGCTGATCACCGGCGAGCTCGCCCCGCACGACCGCTTCCTGCTGTGCAGCGACGGGCTGAATCGGCAGGTCGGCGATCCGGAGATCGCGACGGTGCTCGCCAGCGCCGGCTGCGACCAGGCCGCGACCACGCTGGTCGATCTGGCGCTGCAGTCGGGTGCGCGCGACAACGTGACGGCGCTGGTGATCGACGTGCAGCCGGCGACCGTCATGATCGACGCGGAGCCGGTCTGAGGCAAAGGGCAGGCGGCGGCAAGGTCCGCCGGCCACATGGGAGAACGACCGAGCGATGGGATTGCGAACCAAGTTCAACCTGGTCCTGGTGGCCGCCTTCATCATCGGGCTGGGGCTGGCTGGGCTACTGTCGTTGCAGATCGTCGAGCGCAACGCCAAGGAAGAGGTGGTGCAGAATGCCGAGATCATGATCGAGGCAGCCAGCGCCATCCGCCGCTACACCTCGACCGAGATCAGCCCGCTGCTGACGGTGCAGATGGACCAGTACGGCACTTTCCTGCCGCACATCGTTCCCTCCTTCGCCGCCCAGCGCAATTTCGCCACCGTCGCCGAGCGCTTTCCCGACTACAGCTACCAGGAGCCGGCGCTGAACCCGACCAACCCGGACGACCTGGCTGACCCGTTCGAGGCCGACATCATCAACCGGTTCCGGGCTGACGCCGCACTGGAGGAACTGGTGTTCGACCACGAATCGGAGGAGGGGCGCTACCTTGTGCTCGCCCGCCCGATCCGGGTCACCTCCGAGAGCTGCCTGGTCTGCCACAGCACGCCGGCGGCGGCTCCCCAGCCGATGATCGACATCTACGGCACCGAGAACGGCTTCGGCTGGCAGATGAACGAGGCGGTCGCCGCGCAGGTGGTACGGGTGCCGATGTCGGTGCCGCTCGACCGGGCGATGAATGTTTTCACGGTTTTCATGATGGCGCTTGCCAGCGTGTTCATCGTGGTGTTGATCGTGATTAACCTCGTCCTGCAGTATGTCGTGATAAAACCGGTCCTGCGGATGTCCGACATCGCCGGCCGGGTGAGCATGGGTGAGGCCGACGTGCCGGAATACGTCCGCACCGGCAAGGACGAGATCGCCTCGCTATCGGTGTCGTTCAACAGGATGCGGCGCAGCTTGCAAAACGCCATGAAGCTGCTGGACGAATGACCGCGCGACTGGGTATGAGGACTGCGACGTGAACAATCCAGGCGGCAGCACGATCGAGGCGATTGGCCGGTACCGCATCGAGTCAGTCCTCGGGCGCGGCGCCATGGGCGTCGTCTACAAGGGCTACGACGAAGGCATCGACCGCTTCGTCGCGATCAAGACGGTGCACCGCAACCTGCTTTCCGGCGAAGAGGGCGCGGATTGGCTGCAGCGGTTCCGCCGCGAGGCGCGCGCGGCCGGCCGCTGCCTGCACCAGAACATCGTCACCATCTTCGAGTTCGGCGAGCAGGACGGCATGCCGTACATCGTGATGGAGTTCGTCGAGGGCCGCGAACTCAGCGACATCATCCGCGGCGCCGCGCGGGTGGACCGCAAACAGGCGGTCGACATCGTAAGCCAGGTTCTCGACGCGCTGAACTACGCGCACGCCAACGGCATCGTCCACCGGGACATCAAGCCGGGCAACATCATCATCCTGAAGGACGGCACCGTGAAAGTGACCGACTTCGGCATCGCGCGAATCGATTCGACCAGCATGACAGCCCACGGCTCGGTGGTCGGCACGCCGAGCTACATGTCGCCGGAGCAGTTCACCGGCGGCGAGATCGACCGCCGGTCAGACATCTTCTCCACCGGCGTGGTGCTGTTCGAGCTGCTGACCGGGCAGAAGCCGTTTCCCGGCAAGAGCGCTACCGAGGTGATGTACAAGCTGCTCAACCACCAGCCGCCGGCGGTGACCACGCTGAACCCGACGCTGCCGATCGCGATGAACTCGGTGGTGCTGAAGGCGCTGTCGCGCGAGCCGAACGAGCGCTTCGCCACCGCCGGCGAGTTCAAGGCGATGCTGGCCCAGGCTGCTGCCATGGCGCCGGCCGATGAGGACATGACGGTGCTGATGGCGACGGTGCCCGCGCCTGCCGCCGCCCCGGCGCCGACCGAGAGCTCCGGCATCCACGATGAGGCGACGCTCCGCCTGGTCTCCGACGCGCTGGCCTATCACATCGGGCCGGTGGCGAAAGTGGTGGTCGAGCAGGCGGCCAAGCAGTCGCCGAACGTCGAAAGCCTCTACGACACGGTGGCGACCAGCATCAACAACCCGGCCGAGCGCAACGCATTCCTGCAGCGGCGGACCGCGCCGCAGAGCCAGCCGGCCGCCGCGCCCCAGCCGGCGGCGGCCGCAACGGCGCCGATCTCGGCCGACGACGTGGTCAAGATCCAGCAGGAGCTTTCGACCCATCTCGGCCCGATCGCCAAGATCCTGGTCAAGCGCGCGATGAAGGAGGTCAATGGCCGCGAGGCCCTGATCCGGGCGCTGGCCGAGCACATCCCGACCGACAAGGAACGCGCCCAGTTCTTCAGCCGGCTGGG
>JBHJOG010000156.1:0-2576 GCA_050329975.1 Alphaproteobacteria bacterium
GCGCCGCCGTCCGCCTCCTCGACGGTGATGCCGAGCAGTCCGAGCGCGCCCAGCTTCGGCCACAGGTCGCGCGGGAAGGTGTTGTCGGCGTCGATCGCCGCGGCCCGCGGCGCCACCTCGGCGGCGGCAAAGGACGCCACCGTCTCGCGCAGCATCGCCGCGGTCTCGTCCAGCCCGAAGCTCAGTCCACGGACCATGCGCCTCCGCCCTTGCCCGGCCAGGGCCTGCACCCCCACTGGCAGCCGCATATGTGACCCCGACCGCGGGCAAGCGCAAGCGCGGCAGCATCGCTATGTTCCGCAGTTGAGTTCTGTTAGGTCGCCGCAGGGCGTCCGGATGGCCCGGAATGCACCCCAGCCGGCGATCCTGCCCAGCGGCGGCGTGCTGTGCATGCGGCGATACTGGAGTTTGCGCGGCCGCCGAGGGTCTGTTAGCTGTGGCTCCGGGCATTGCGGAGGCCGGGGATGATCGGCAGGTGGCGTCACCGTGGATGGCCGCGTCGGCTGGCGCTGGTCCTGACGCTGGCGGCGGCGCTGGGGCAACTGCCGGCGGCGCATCCGGCGCCGGCCGCCGGGCCGGATGGACGGGCGCAGCGCACGGTTGTGCTGTGCACCCCCGCCGGCCTGAGGACCATCGTCATCGACGCAGCCGGCGAAGCGCCCGCAGGTGCCCCGGCGGCGCATGACTGCCTGGCCTGCTGCGCCGTCGCGGCGGCGCCGCTTCCCCGGGCCGCACCCGTGGCGATGCCGAATGATCCCCGGCAGATCGCAGCTATTCCGGGCCCCGGACATCCGGTGCCAGCGGCTGCGCGGACCGTGCCCTCGGCGCGGGCGCCGCCGGTTGTCTGATCGTGCCGCAAACGCGGCTGCCGACCGACACCAGTCCGTCCACCGATCTCACGGAGCATGATCGTGATTCGATTTGCCGGGCCGCTTGCGCTGGCCTTCTGCCTGACTCTCCCTTTGCTTGCCGCCGATACCGCCGTGCCGGCGGCCAGGGCGGCGGACGCCGAACCGCCGACCGCCGGCGAGGCCGTCGCTGGTTCGATCCAGGTGCGCGGCGGCTTCGCGCGCGCCAGCGTCACGACCTCCGGTGCCGCCTATCTGGTGATCGAGAATGGCGGCGAGACGGCCGACCGCCTCCTGTCGGCAGCGAGCCCGGTTGCCGCCCGCGTCGAGCTGCACGCGACGTCCGAGGTCGACGGCGTGATGCGGATGCAGTCGCTGCCCGAGGGCATTGCCGTTCCGGCGCATGGCAGTGTCACGCTGGAGCCGGGCGGAATGCACGTGATGCTGCTGGGGCTGGAGGCGCCGCTCGTCGAAGGCGAGGCGCTGCCGCTGGCCCTCAGCTTCGAGCACGCTGGCGAGGTCACGCTCTCGGTCCCGATCCTCGGCCCAGGGGCGGGTGCAGGGGAGGACGCCGATGGTCATTCCCACGGCAACCACTGATCGTGGCCACTCCCGGCCGACAATCGTTCGGCGAGTGGCGACGCCCCGCCGCTGCGGCGCGATCTGTGCATTCCGTTAAGCATCGGGCAATGGATGGGCTCTAGGATCGGGGCCTGCATGGTTTGGGTGCACCGGACGACTCGGTTCCGGCTCTGAGGGATAGGCTTGACCATGAATGCGCCTGTGAGCGGGCACGAGCGTCAACGGCATGTGCGGACCGCTACCCTGTTGCGGGGCCAGCTTACGTCCGGCGAACTGGTCTGCGACTGCGAGATGCTGAACCTGTCGATCGGCGGGATGCGGCTGCGCCTGGATCAGCTGCCGCAGGAACTCGACCGGGTGACGGTGACGATCGACGGCTACGCCGCGCTGTCGGGGAACGTGGTCTGGCGGGCCGCGCGGGAGATCGGGGTCGAGTTCGATTTCGAGTGCCGGGAGACCGCCCAGCAACTGCAGGCCGACATCAAGCCGGAGCAGGTGCCGCAGGACCGCCGGCGCACCATCCGGGTCTCGGTGCTGTGGTCGGCCCGGCTGATGTCGCCCGACGGTGAAGCCGAGTTTCCCTGCATGGTGCTGAACATCTCCACCGAAGGCGCGCGGCTGCGGCTCTCCTCACCGGCCAAGGGCTTCGACTACGAGTTGATCAGGCTGCACGTCGAACGGCTGGGCACGCTGACCGGCAAGGTCGCGTGGCGCGAAGCCGACGAGATGGCGATCATCTTCGACGAGGATCCGGACCGGATCGCCGAGATGCTGAGCATCGTCCTGCCCCGCGCCCAGTTCGCGGCCGCCCCATCCGAAGACACCGACAGCCGGTAGGCGCCCCCGCGCGTCCGCCGATCCTCCTCGCGGCCCATTCGGTTGGACCAATCGAGAGCCAATCCGGACCGGGGTGGTGCGATATTGGCCCGCATTGGTCTTGTGTTTGCCATCGGATCGGCCAAGGATAGGCGCCTGGAGCGCTTGCCTGACCGGTCGTCGCCGACGCCGCGCGCATAGCGCGCCGGGACAAGTCAGGCGGGCCCAAGCCAGGCGGGCCAAGCGAGGCGGGGAGGATACAGTGAATCAGCGTGTTGCAGTGATCGGGGCCGGCCCGTCCGGCCTGGCCCAGCTTCGGGCCTTCCAGTC
>JBHJOG010000157.1:0-20863 GCA_050329975.1 Alphaproteobacteria bacterium
TGCGTCCGCGCCACCTGCTCCACCTGGTCGAGAATGCGCTGGGTCACTTCGGCGACGTAGAGCCCTTCCTCCTGGGCCATGGGGTCCAGGTCCTCGACCAGCCCTTCGTCGGCCATCACCGTCAGCAGCAGCAACTGGGCCTGGCACTTCGCCGCCAGGTCGGCGGCGACGGAAACAGCATGGTCGGCGTGACCGCGCTCGTCGACGGCAACCAGAATTCGGCTGAACATGGCAAAGCCTCCCTTCCATCCCCGCAGCTATGCCACGCGAAACCGGAAAAGGAATTGCGTCGGATCAATCAGGCGCCGAACGGCGTCCAGATCGTCTTCACCTGGCAGGCGCGGCGCAGGTAGTCGCGGCCCTGGCCCTGCTGCGGGTCGTACCAGTCGCGGGCCCTGCCGTGGTTGACCCAGGTCGCCTTGACGTTGCCGGCGCTCTCGCGCTCGACCATCGCCGAGCCTTCGGCCGAGCCGACATACCAGCAGCAGGCGACGTCGTCGTGCTGGGCGAGCGTCTTGGCCAGCGTGTCGCGGTCGCCGGTGACGATGTTGACCACCCCGTCGGGTACGTCGGAGGTGTCGAGCACCTGGTAGAGGTCGGTCGCCGCCAGCGGCTGGCGCGGCGAGGGCGTGATCACGATCCGGTTGCCCAGCGCGATCGCCGGCAGCGCCAGCGACACGAAGGCGAGCAGTGGCGCCTCGTCCGGGCAGGAGATGCCCATCACCCCCCAGGGCTCGTTCAGCGCCAGCGACAGCATGCGCGGCATCGGTGCCCGCACCGCGCCGTCCCACTTGTCGGCCCAGGCGGCGTAATAGGCGATGCGGGCGACCGAGGCGGCGACCTCATCGGCCGCCTTCTTCGCCGGGACGCCGGACATGCGCGCGAGCCGTGCGGCGAACTCGGCCGAGCGCGCCTCCAGGTTCTCGGCCAGGAAGTAGAGTACCTGGGCGCGGGCGTGGCCGGTCAGCTCCGACCAGCCGGCGGCCTTGTGCGCCGCCTCGACCGCATTGCGGATGTCCTTGCGGTTGCCGTGCCCGGCCTCCGAGATGAGCCCGCCCTTGGCGTCGAGCACCGGATAGCTGTAACCGCTGTCCGGCCGCGCCTGCCTGCCCCCGATGTAGAGCTTGGCGGTGCGGTCGAAGCCGGGGCCGGACTCGCCCGGCTCGGGCAGCGCCTCCGGCAGTGGCGGCGCGATCGCGGCGGCCGGCGCCTGCGCCTCCCACAGCGGCTTCAGGTACTCGTACATCCCCTCGCGCCCGCCCTCGCGGCCGAAACCGCTCTCGCGGTAGCCGCCGAAGCCGGCCATCGCGTCGAACAGGTTGGTGCTGTTGATCCACACTACGCCCGCCTTCACCTGGCGCGCGGCGTCGAAGGCGACGTCGAGCGTCTGCGACCAGATCGAGGCGGCGAGCCCGTAGCGGGTGTTGTTGGCCAGCTGCACCGCCTCGTCGGGCGTGCGGAAGCTGGTGGCGGCGAGCACCGGACCGAAGATTTCCTCCTGGGCCAGCGACGAGGCCGGGTCGACGCCGGTGAACAGGGTCGGCACCGCGAAGCAGCCGCCGCCCGGCACGGTGCCCGACGGCTGCCAGCAGGCTGCACCCTCGTCGATGCCCTGCTTGACCAGCTTCTGGATGCGCGCAAGCTGCACCGCGGCGACCACCGCGCCCATGTCCATCGACTTGTCCAGCGGGTCACCGACCCGCAGCGTCTCCATCCGCGCCCGCAGCTTGCCGTACATCGCCTCGGCGACGCCCTCCTGCACCAGCAGGCGCGAGCCGGCGCAGCAGACCTCGCCCTGGTTGAACCAGATCGCGTCGACCACGCCCTCGACGGCGCCGTCCAGGTCGGCGTCCTCGAACACGATGAAGGGCGACTTCCCGCCGAGCTCCAGCGACAGCTTCTTCCCCGTCCCCGCCGACTCCCGACGGATGATCCGGCCGACCTCGGTCGAGCCGGTGAAGGCGAGCTTGTCGAAGCCGGGATGGGCGACGATCGCCGCCCCGGTCTCGCCGTCGCCGAGCACGATGTTGACCACGCCCGCCGGCAGCCCGACCTCCCGGCAGATCTCGGCGAAGACCAGCGCGGTCAGCGGCGTGTACTCGGCCGGCTTCAGCACCACCGTGCAGCCGGCGGCCAGCGCCGGGGCGATCTTCCAGGCCAGCATCAGCAGCGGGAAGTTCCACGGGATCACCTGCCCGCAGACCCCCGCCGGGCCGTAGCCGGCGAACTCGCTGTCCAGCAGCTCGGCCCAGCCGGCGTGGTGGTAGAAATGCCGGGCGGCCAGCGGCACGTCCAGGTCGCGGGTCTCGCGGATCGGCTTGCCGTTGTCCAGGCTCTCCAGCACCGCCAGCAGGCGGGCGTGCTTCTGGATGTGGCGGGCGATGCCGTAAAGATGCCGCGCCCGCGCATGCGGCGGCAGACTCGACCACGTCTTGAACGCCCGCGCGGCGGCGGCCTGCGCGGCGTCGACCTCCTTCTCCGTCCCCTGCAGCGCCTGGCCGAGGATCTGCCCGGTCGCCGGGTTGGCGACCGCGAACGCCTTGGCGCCCTTGGGATGGACGAATGCGCCGTCGATGAAATGGCCGAAGCGGCCCTTGTGGCGCGCGATCCAGGCATGCGCGATGTCCGCGCTCTCCGGCGCCGGCCCGTAGTCCATAGTGTTGAGGATGTCCCTGATCGCGGTCATTGCCCTAGCCCATCGGCTGGTGGTGGGTGGCGGCGTAGCGGCCGGTGAGGTAGTGGTCGAGCTGGCGCTCGATGTCGGTCAGCAGCGAACTCGCGCCGATGCGGAACAGCGCGGGCGTCAGCCACGGACCGCCGAGCTCCTCTTTCATCAGGCTGAGCCAGGCCATCGCATCCTTGGCGGTGCGCAGGCCGCCGGCCGGCTTGAACCCGATCCGCACGTCGGTCGCCGCCTGGTAGTCGCGGATGGCGCGGACCATGGTCAGGCTGACCGGCAGCGTGGCGTTCACCGCCTCCTTGCCGGTCGAGGTCTTGATCACGTCGGCGCCGGCCATCATCGCCACCATGCTGGCGCGGTAGACGTTGGTCAGCGTCGCCAGGTCGCCGGTGGCGAGGATCGCCTTCAGGTGCGCCGCGCCGCAGGCTTCGCGCATCCGGCGGATCTCGTCGTGGAGCGCCTGCCAGTCGCCGGTCAGCACATGGGCGCGGGTGATGACGATGTCGATTTCGGCCGCGCCCTGCTCGACCGCATAGGCGATCTCGGCCAGCCGCTGCGGCAGCGGCGTCAGCCCTGCCGGGAAGCCGGTGGCGACCGAGGCGACCGGGATTGCGGAGCCTTCCAGTGCGGCGACCGCATGCGGCACCATGGTCGGATAGACGCAGACCGCACCCACCGTCGGCGGCGCGTCGCCGAGCCCCAGGCCCTCCACCACCTCGGGCCTCAGCGGCCGGCGTGCCTTGGCGCAGAGCCGGCGCACCTTGCCCGGCGTGTCGTCGCCGGCGAGCGTGGTCAGGTCGATGCACTCGATGGCGCGGACCAGCCAGGCCGCCTGCCACTCCTTCTTCACCGTACGCCGAGCGGGCAGCGTCGCCGCCCGCCGCTCCGCCGCCGAACGGTTGACCCGGACGCCGGCGAACAGCGAGGGGGTCAGCGCCATGCCCGGGTTGCGCGGATGCAGGTCAGGCGTAGCGACCCGTTCCGCTCCTTCGTGGCTCAGGTTGCGGGCGTCGACCATCTCGTAGCTCCTCAGCCGCGGCCCGCGCGCCGGTCGATCAGCCGGTTTATCAGGAGCGCGAGCACGATGATCACGCCGGTCACGGTCATCTGGTAGAACGAGCCGAGGCCGACGAGGTTGAACAGGTTGCGCAGCACTTGTAGCAGCATGACCGCGACCACGGTTCCGAAAATGGTGCCGCGCCCGCCGAACAGGCTGGTGCCGCCGAGCACCACCGCGGCGATGGCGTCGAGTTCCAGGCCCTCGGCCGCCGTCGGCTGTCCGATCCGCAGCCGCGAGCTGAGCAGGACGCCGGCGCCGGCCGAGAGGAAGCCGGACACCGCGAACACCGCCGTCACCACCGGCCGGGTCGGCACCCCGGAGAGGCGCGCGGCCTCGGCATTGCCGCCGCTGGCATAGACATATTCGCCGAACACCGTGAAGCGCAGCACCAGTCCGGCGACGAGGGCGATGGCGAGGAAGATGATCCCCATCACCGGCGCGTCGCCGAGCTTGGCCGAGCCGACCGCGCTGAACGCCGCCGGCAGGTTGCCGACCGGCACACCCTCGGTCATCAGGAATGTGACGCCGCGGATGCTGACCAGGCCGGCCAGCGTGATGATGAAGCTCGGCACCGCCGCATAGGCCGAAATCGCGCCCATGACTGCACCCAGGGCCGCGCCCAGTGCCAGGGTTGCCAGCACCGACAGCACCGGGTCCCAGCCGTCGGCCATCATCACTGCCACCACCATGCCGCCGAAGGCGACCATGCTGCCCACCGACAGGTCGATGTTGGCAGTGAGGATGACATAGGTCATGCCGACCGCGACGATGCCGACGACGGCCGCCTGCTGGAACAGATTGGCGATGTTGCTGACGGTGAAGAAGTTCTCCGACAGCATCGAGGCGATCACCAGCAGCACGACGAAGATGACCAGGAAATTGTTCAGGATCAGCCAGTCGGCGGTGCGCCGGCCGAGCGTGGTCTCGCCCGTCGCGGTCCTGCCGTCTTGCGCGCTGAGCGGGGTCATGCCAGTGCCGCTCCCCTGATGGTCGCGCGCTCGATCGCGCCGCGGTCGACGTGCGCCGGATCGAACGCCGCGACGTTCCGGCCCTGGTGCATGACCCAGACCCGGTCGCAATTGGCGTAGAGTTCCTCGGTCTCGCTGGAGGCGACCAGCACAGCCGCGCCGCGGGCCGCAAGCTCGCCGGCGAGCACGTAGAGGTCGGCCTTGGCGCCGACGTCGAGCCCGCGGCTGGGCTCGTCGAGCAACAGCACCTCGCAGCCCTTCATCACCCACTTGGCCAGCACGACCTTCTGCTGGTTGCCCCCGGAAAGCTGCTCCACGGCCTGGCCCAGGCTGGCATAGCGAGCGTCGAGCCGGCCGAGCACGCCGGACGCAGCGGTGCTCAGGCTTCCGCGCCGGACCAGGCTGCGCCCGCGCAGCGACGGCAGCACAATGTTGCGCAGGATCGGCGCGCCCAGGACCAGGCCCTCGGTCTTGCGGCTTTCGGGCACCAGCGCGACTCCCAGCCGGATTGCATCGGCCGGGCTGCGCGGCCTGTAGCGACGGCCGAACAAGGCGATCTCGCCGCTCCAGCGGCCTTCGCCGAACAGGCTGCGCAGCAGCCGCGAGCGGCCGGAGCCGTTGAGCCCCGCCAGTCCGACGATCTCGCCGCGGCGGACCTGAAGGTCGCGGACGGCCAGCCCGCGCGGGCCGTCGAGAGACCGGATGTCGAGGGCGACCTCGCCGATGGCGCGCCCCTCGCCGGCATGGCGCTCGACCAGCGCCAGTTCGCCGCCCACCACCGCCTCGACCAGCATGTCCTCGGTCACGTCGGCGACGTCGTAGACGCCGACCGTCCGCCCGCCGCGCAGCACGGTCACCCGGTCGCCGATCTCCAGGATCTCCTTCAGCCGGTGCGACACGTACAGCACCGAGCGGCCGTCGGCGACGATCTCCCGGATCACCGTGAACACGGCCTTGAGCTCGTGGTCGTTCAGCGCCGCCGACGGCTCGTCCATGATGATGAGACGCGCATCCATGGTCAGCGAGCGGGCGATCGCGGCCAGCTGCTGGTTGGCGAGCGACAGGGACTGCACCCGGACGTCGGGCGAGAATCGGGCACCGACCCGGTCGAGCGCCCGGCGCGCCCGCTGCCGCCGCTCCTCGCGCCTTACGATGCCGAGGCGGGCGGGCGCCCGGCCGAGGAACAGGTTCTCGGCCACGGTCATCTGCGCGATCAGGTCGAGCTCCTGGTAGATGATCGAGATGCCGGCGGCGGCGGCCTCGCGCGGGGTGTGGAAGCGCCGGGGTAGCCCGTCGATCTCGATCCGGCCGGAATCCGGCTGGTGCGCGCCGGCGATGATCTTGAGCAACGTGCTCTTTCCCGCCCCGTTGGCGCCGAGCAGGCAATGCACCTCGCCCGGCCGGACATCGAGCGAGACGCCTTGCAGCGCCGCCACGTTGGGCGGGAACGTCTTGGCGATGTCGCGCGCGCTCAGCCGCAACTCAGCCATCGCCGGCCGCCTCCAGGATCGCCGCAGCCAGCGCCTCGTCGGCGATCAGGACGTTGAAGACGCCGGCGCGCAGGCCCGCCAGGGTGATCGCCTGCTTCTGCACCCCGGCAGAGACGCCGATCGACCAGGGCTTGGCACCGACCGCATCGAGCGACAGTCCGATGGTCCGCGCGTCGAGGTCCGGGTCGACAATCCGGCCTTCGGCGTCGACGAATCGGCCGAGAAAGTCGCCGACCGCGCCTTTGCTCCGCAGGGCCGCGATGTCGTCCGCATCGAGATAGCCGGACTGGACCAGGATCGATTCGACGCCGAGCGCGCCCATGCCGAAGCAGGCGACCGGCGCGGCGGCGGCCAGCGCCAGCACGCGGGCGACCACCGGGTCGCGCTCCAGCGCGGTGCGGCTGCCGGCGTCGCCGATGATGGCCGGCACCGGCAGCAGGGTCGCCTCGCCGCGCGCGGTCTCGGCGAAGCGCTCGACCACCATGTTGGCCTGGAAGGCGGTGATCCGGATGTTGGTGGCGCCGTTCAGCAGCACGACATGCAGTCCGTCGGCCCAGCCGGGCGTGAGCCAATGGGCGACCGCGGTCATGGTGCGGCCCCAGGAGACGCCAAGCACTGCCGGCTTCGGGTTCAGCGCCTTCAGGTAGCGGCTGGCCTCCATCGCCACCGCCGGCAGCGCTATCGCCTCGTCGGCACCGGGGGCGGTGACCACCACCGCGTCGCGCAGGCGGAAGCGGCGCTGCAGCGCGGTCTCCAGTTCGACCCGCCGGCGGGATCTGGGCGCGATCTCGATCCGCACCACGCCGATCTCGCGCGCCTCCCTCAGCAGGCGGCCGACCTGCCAGCGGGTCAGGCCCAGTTCGCGAGCGACCTCGCTCTGGTTGTGATCCAGGTCGTAGTAGAGCTTCGCCGCATTGATCATCAGCCGTTCCTTGTCCTCTTCCGAGGTCAGGCGCGTCGGCTCCGGCGACATTGGATCGAATTCAGACAAGTCGGAACAGCTCCTGCTGGACGGGGCCGGCGAGATCCGCCTTGCCGCCGTTGCGTTCCAGTGCACGCTACCCGCTTTCAGGACGGCGCGCATCGCGGCCGACCGGCCCTCGATGCCGATCCGAAGCTCAAGATGTCTGGCAAGCATGGCGGGAGGCTGCGCGGTGCCTTCAGCTGCGGAAGATGACCTTGGCAGTGGTTTCCTTGCGGTCGCGGAAGACCTCGAAGATCCGCGGCAGTTCGGCGATGTCGAGGTCGTGGGTGATCATGAACCGCCACTTCAGCTCGCCGCTGGCAAACTTGGCCAGGCTGGTGAACCATTCGTCGCCGGGGAACGGGGCAGAGAAGGAGTTCCAGGCCCCGTGCAGCGACACCTCGTTGCGCAGGAAATGGTCGAAGGTCCTGGCGTCCAGCGGCACCCCGCCCTGCGGGATGCCGATGAACACCGCCGATCCGCCGGGCGCAACCAGCCGCACCGCGTTGTTCTCGGCGACCGGGTGGCCCGCGCCCTCGAACACGATGTCGTAGCCGCCGAAGCCGTCGGTGGCCCGGTCGGCGGGCAGGCTCGCCGTCGCGCCGGCCTCCTCTCCCATCGCCAGTTTGTTCGGATCGAGGTCGATCGCCAGGATTTCGCTTGCTCCCATGATCCGGAACCACTGGATGGCAAACAGCCCGATCGGCCCGCAGCCGATGACCGCCGCCCGCATGCCGGCCTGGAACCGCGCTTTCCAGATCGCATGCAGCGCGATTGCCGCCGGATCTGTCATCGCGGCCGCGGTAGGATCGAGGCCCCGGGGCACCTTGACCAGGTTGCGCCGCGGAACCGCCACATATTCGGCATAGGCGCCGTCGTCGCGGCTGCCGAAGTAACCGTAGTCGCGGCAGCGCGAAAAGGCGCCGCGCTGGCACTGGTCGCACTTGAAGCACGGGATCAGCGGCGGCACGGTCACCACGTCGCCCTCGGCCACGTCCTCGACTCCCTCGCCCAGGGCCACCACCCGACCGGAGAACTCGTGCCCGCAGATCAGAGGCAGCCGGTAGGCCCCCTTGGTCAGCATCCGGGGGAGGTCCGACCCGCAGACCCCGCAGGCCTCGACCCGGACCATGGCATGACCGGGCAGCAGCTCAGGATCGGCCACGGTCTCGACCCGGATGTCGCCAGGGGCATGAAGGACGGCTGCGCGCATGGGCGGCTCTCCAGATCATCGATGGGCAAAAAGAACCGGACGCCGACCGGGCTCGATCCTCCCGGCCGGCGTCCGGCGGGAGAGATCAGTCGAAGATCTCGGGACGGTACTCGGCGAACAGGTTGTCACGGCCATAGGCATCGACGTTGGACGGCGTGACCAGCTCCGTCTTCGCGTCGATGAATTCCGGCACCGTGGCACCGGCCGCCACCTGGCGCGCGGTCTGGATGGTGACGTCGCCCAGGTAGCGCGGGTCGTTGAGCGACGTGGCGATATAGCCGCCGCCCTCCGCCATCTCGCTCAGCGCCTCCGACAGGCCGTCGACGCCGGCGACCACCACGTCGTCGCGGCCCGCCTCGCGCAGCACCTGCATCGCGCCCAGCGCCATGTCGTCGTTGTGGGCATAGACCACGGCGACGTCGCTGTTGGCTTCCAGCAGGTCCTGCATCGCGACAACGGCATTGGCGCGGATGTAGCCGGCATAGGGGCCCTCGACGATGGTCACGTCCGAGCCCTCGAAGGCGGCGTGGAACCCGTCGTGCCGGTTCTGCATCACGATGCCGCCGGCATCGCCCTGGATCTCGATGATCTTGGCGCCGGCGATGCCCGCCTCGGCCAGGTAGTCGGCGACGGCGCCGCCGACCAGGTTGCCCATCATCACGTTGTCGCGTCCGATGTGGCTGACAGCGCCGCTGCGCACCGGACGATCCACCGTGATCACCGGGACGCCGGCCTCGGCGGCCGCCTCCAGCGACGGAATCACCGCGTCGGGGTTCACCGGGTTGACGATGATCACGTCCACGCCGCGGGTGATCAGGTCCTGCAGGTCGTTGTTCTGCCGGTTCACGTCTCCATTGGCGTCGAGGAAGATCAGCTCGTCGCCGCCGGCCTTCGCCGCCGCCTCGGCGCCCTCCTTGAGCTCGACATAGAACGGCGATTGCAGGGTCACCTGGCTGAAGCCGATCAGCAGCCCCTCGGCATGGGCCGAGGAGAGGGTGGCGCCGACGGCGACCGCCAGGGCTGCGGCCCCGGCGGCGAGGGTGGTGCGGGTTGAGCTGAGCATGATGATCCTCCCTTGCTCATTTGTTGTCATTTTGCACTTATGTGCGAGCCTAAGAGCGGAGGACGGGCCGTGTCAACCGGCTTCCGGCATCGGCTCGACCTCCCTGAGCGCGCAAATGCAGACGGCCGGCGACAAACACCGCCGGCCGTCGGACCCCGCCCTACAATGGGCGGGTCAGATCAAGTCAGATCGAGGGGGCGTGCTACACCCCGACCGCCTTGCACTTGCCGTCGAGGAATTTCTTCGCACGCGGCACGTCGGCCTCGTCGAGGTGCTCGATGATGATCGGGATGTTGGGGTGGTTCTCGGCGAGGCGCTCCAGGTACAGGTCGTAGTTCAGAGAGCCGAGGCCGGGGGCCGGCAGCTCGATCGCGCCGACGCCGCGGAAGGAATGGGCTTCGGAGGCGTCGATGTCGGCGTGCTTCTCCTCGGTGCTGCCGCCCGAGCGCATCACGTCCTTGGCATGCGCGATGCAGATCTTGTCGGAAAGCGCGTCGAAGATCTTGTTCAGCTCGCCGTCCATGTTGTCGATGTTGTGGTCCTCGAAATAGTTGGTCGGGTCCATCAGCAGACCGAGGCCGGGGTGGTTGACGTCGGCGAACAGGCGCAGCGTCTCGTCGACCGAGCCGATGACGTTGTTGACATAGGTCTCGAGCAGGAACTTCGCGCCGTGGTCGTGCGCTTCCTTGGCCAGCTCGGTGATGACGTTGCAGCAGTCCTCGTAGCCTTCCTCGGTCTTGTTCTTCGGATGCGCCACCCAGTCGCTCTCGGTGTCGTAGGTGCCGGTTTCGCTGATCACGTAGGGCGTGCCCAGGTCGCGGGCGTGACGCAGCTGCACCTTCAGGCGCTCCAGGATCGCCTTGCGCTTGTCCGGGTCGGGGCTGACGATGTTGGAATAGGCCGAGATGCAGCTGATCGGCAGGTTGTGGTCGCGGAAGGTGTCGCGGATCTTCTGGCACTTGTCCTTGGTGATCTGGTCCGTCGCCAGGTCCATGTCCTTGAACGACAGGTCCAGCTGCACGGTGGTGAAGCCGTGGCTGGCGATCCGCTTGGCGGTCTCCTCGAGCCCGTAGGGGAAGTATCCGGTGAAAATGCCGACCTGCAGCATGGTGTCTCCTCCTGGTCTGGCGGTTCTTACGAGGCGAATTCGGAGAGCTTGACGGCACGGCCTTCGGCCATCGAGCGGTAGCCGGCCTCGATCAGCGCCATCGTCCGCACATTGTCGGCGCCGGTCAGCGCCGGCTGCGTTCCTGACTCGAGCGCGTATTGCAGCTGCTCCATCACGCCCTTGAACGCCTGCGGGAACCAGCGCGTCTCCCAGGTCGGCTCGACCCACTTGCCGCCGGTCTCCGGCGCCGCGTAGCGCAGCGTGCTCGGGCTGCCGTCGGGGTAGTCCGGCCAGCCGATGGTGCCCTGGGCCAGGCCCTCGGTGCCTTCGACCCGCCACTTGATGTAGATGTCGCTCTCGAAGCCCTCGGCCTTCGGGCTCGCCCAGACGTCCTCCAGGCTCACCGCCATCACCCCGCTCTCGAACCGCAGGGTCGACGCGACGATGCCGTCCTTGTGCGCGAACTGCGTCCGTGGGTCGTTGCGGGCGGCCGTGTAGATCTCGACCGGCTCGCCGAACAGGAAGCGCAGCACGTCGAGGTGGTGGATGCTCATGTTCAAGAGCGTCAGCCGGTCGTAGTCGGCCAGGAACGGCTGCCAGTGCGGGATCGCCCGCATCTCGATGGTGGCGATCACCGGCTCGCCGAGCGCGTTGCGGTCGAGCAGCTGCTTCAGCACCCGCATCGACTGGTCATAGCGCATGTTCTGGTTGACCGACAGCACCTTGCCGGCGGCGGCGCAGTCCACCACCAGCCGCTTCGCCTCGGCGAAGTCCATCGCCAGCGGCTTCTGGGCCAGAATCGCCTTGATGTGCGGCTGGGCGAGCGCGTGACGGATCAGGGCCGGCTGCAGGTCGGGGGGGAAAGCGATGTCGAGGATCTCGACCTGGGCGTCCTCGATCAGCGCTTCGGGTGTGTCATGGACGGTGCCGATGCCCCAGCGCGTCGCCACGTCCGCGGCCTTGTCGCGGGTGCGCGATGCGATCGCCACCACCGGGAAACCTGCCTCGGCATAGGATGCCAGGTGCACGTCCGCCATGATGAATCCGGCGCCGATGGCGCCGATCCGGTAGTCGCGGCAGCGGATCTCGGGATCGGGGACGAATCCCATCGCATCGGGCATCGACCAACTCCTCCCCAGGATCTTCTTGCGTGCCCGGGGCTCCGCCTGCGCGGCGCTCGCCGGAACACGTCATTTTTCGTCAGAAAGGACGCTATCTTTCGGCCGAAGGCGATGTCAACGGCTTTCCCCTTGCCAGCCCGGCCGCGGCATCTTGACAATTGCCGGCCACTGTGACGTCTTTTCTGACGCAAAATGAAGGTTCGATTGAAAGATATTGCGCAGGAGGCGGGCGTCAGCGTGGCGACCGTAGACAGGGTGCTCAACAAGCGCCCCGGCGTCCATTCCCGCACCGCCAGCCAGGTGATGCGCGTAATGCAGCGGCTGGGCGGCGGCATTGCCGTCGCCGAGCCGCCCCTGAACCGCCCGCTGGCGCTGGATTTCGTGCTGCCGGCCGGCACCAACACCTTCATCGACATGCTGGAGCGCAGCCTGACCGAGACGTCCAGGATCTGGCGCGACGGCATCGTCACCCCCCGGGTGCGGCGGATCCCCGGCTTCGATCCGACCCAGCTGGCGGCGGCCCTGCGCGACACCGGCCGGGACACCGACGGCATTGCCTTCGTCGCCATCGACCATCCGGCGGTGCGCGAGGCGGTCAATGACCTGGCCCGCGATGGCACACCGGTAGTGACCCTGCTCTCGGACCTGGCGACCAGCCGCCGGCGCGCCTATGTCGGCATCGACAACCGGGCCGCCGGCCGGACCGCCGGCTACCTGCTCGGCCGGTTCATGCGCCAGCCGGCCGGCAAGGTGGCGATGCTGTGCGGCAGCCTGAGCTACCGCGGCCACGAGGAGCGCGAGATGGGCTTCCGTCACATCCTCGCCGAGGCGTTCCCCGGGCTGGAGATCGTCGGGCTGAGCGAGGTGCAGGACGACGTCGAACAGAGCCACGCCCAGGCCCGCGACCTGCTTGCAGCCCATCCGGACCTGGTCGGGATCTACAACATCGGCGGCGGCAACCGCGGCGTGGCCCAGGCGCTGCACGAGGCGGGGCGGGCGTCCGACATCGTCTTCATCGGACACGAACTCACCGAGCATACCCGGCGCTTCCTGATCGAGGGCATCATGGACGCCGCCATCAACCAGGATGCGGTCGCCGAGGCGAACCAGGCGGTGCACCTGCTCGCGATGGCCGCCCGGGGCCAGGACGGGCCGGCGGTGCCGGCACCGGTGCGTATCGAGGTCTTCCTGCGGGAGAATCTGCCATGAGCGACCATCGGCTCACCCGGGACGACCACGACGCCTTCTGGCGTGACGGCTGCCTGTTGAAGCGCGGCTGGTTCGACGCCGAAGAAGTGGCCATGCTGCACCGCGCGATCGAAGAGGACGAAGGCATCCGCGCCAACAGGTTCCGGCTCGCCGACAGCCGGGGCGGCGCGACCGAACTGGCGCTGTGGAACCACCCCGGCGACGACCTGTTCGGCGCCGTCGCCCGGTCGGAGCGGATCGTCGATTCCGCAGAGTTCCTGATCGGCGGCGAGGTCTACCACTACCACTCCAAGCTCACCTTGAAGCCGCCGCGGGCCGGCGGCGCCTGGAACTGGCACCAGGACTACGGCTACTGGTACAACAACGGCTGCCTGTTCCCCGACATGCTGAGCGTCGCCATCGCGGTCGACCGGGCGGACCGGGAGAACGGCTGCCTGCAGGTCTTGCGCGGCAGCCACAAGATGGGGCGGATCGACCATGGCCGGGTCGGCGGCCAGACCGGTGCCGACATGGAGCGGGTCGAAGCGGCGATGCAGGTGCTGGAGCGGGTCCATGTCGAGGCCGATCCGGGCGATGCGTTCTTCTTCCACTGCAACCTGCTGCATTCATCCGACCCCAACCTGTCGGAGCGATCCCGCAACGTGCTGCTGTGCTGTTACAACAAGGCGACCAACAATCCGGTGAAGGAACATCATCACCCGTTCTACACGCCGCTCGCCAAGCTGCCCGACCGCCGGATCAAGGAGATCGGCATGACCCTTTCGGGCACGGCGCGCGAGTTCTACAGTCCCGACGACGACGAAACCGTCGAAGCGGAAGGCAGGTGACCGACACCGGACGACATGCGGGCGTGCCCGCCAAGACGCGCAACGCCAAACCGTTGCGAAGCGGCACGGGGCAGACAAGCCGCGGCCGCACCGACAAGAACCAGGCGACATGAGGGAGTGAAATGAAGAAGCATCTGACAGGCGCGATCGCCGCGGCGGTCCTGCTGGGCGCGGCAACCCTGAGCCCGGCTGCGGCCCAGGACAGCAAGACGTTCTACTGGATCTCGCACGGCTCGCCCGCCGACCCGGTCTGGACCTACTTCCTCCAGGGCGCGGAAATGTGGGCGGCCGATACCGGCCAGACCGTCAACACCTCGTTCCACAACGGCGACGTCGCCTCGCACCAGGAGGCAGTGCGCGCGGCGATTGCCGCCGGGGCGGACGGCATCGTCAGCTCCAGCCCCGACCCGGGCAGCCTGGTCGAGGTGGTCTCCGAGGCGAAGGCGCTCGGTATCCCGATCATCAACATGAACACCCCCGACCCGTCCGCCGACTTCGACGCCTATGTCGGCATGAACCTGGTGGATGCCGGCCGGCGCTGGGCCCAGTACCTGGTCGACAACGGCCTGGTCGAATCCGGCGACTTCGTCTGGATGCCGGTGGAGGTGCCGGGCGCCACCTATGGCGTGCAGGAAGAGGAAGGCATCGCGAGCGTGTTCGAGCCGCTCGGCATCACCTGGGAGGTGACGGACGCCACGCTGGACCAGGGCGAGGTCATCACCCGGATGACCGACTACCTGACCGCCAACCGCGAGAACGTCGACGCCATCATCGGGCTGGGCGACATGGTGACCGGCAGCATCAAGCGCGTGTTCGACCAGTCCGGCATCGCCCCGGGAGAGATTCCGGTCGTCGGCTGGGGCAACTCGCTCGATACCACCCAGGAAGTGCTGCAGGGCTACGTCAACGCGGCGATGTGGCAGGACCCGCATGCGACCAGCTACATCGCGCTGTCGCTGGCGGCGATGCAGCTGAACGGCGTGCCGGCCGGATTCGACGTGATCACCGGCGCCCTCTACGAGGCGGACACCGCCCAGCTCTACGACGACATCCTCTCCGGCAACTAGCCGCTCGTCGGCCAGCCGCGGCGGTTGAACGCCTCGCGGCTGGCCTTCGCCACCCCGGAGCTTCTGCCGGACACCCGCCGGCGAGGGAAGCGCCGGCACGTTTGTCCCCCTTTGCCGCCAAGGAACGCCCCAGGACATGAGCCTCAGACGCGTGATCGCCAAGCCGGAGTTCGGGCCGTTCGTCCTGCTGGTCGGGATGATCGTCGTGTTCACGTCGATCAATCCGACCTACATGTCGATCCTGAATATCAGCAACCTGCTCGTCTTCACCGTTGAGCTCGGCCTGATCGCGCTGGCGATGACCCTGCTGATGACGGCCGGCGAGTTCGACCTGTCGGTGGGATCGGTGTTCGGCTTCTGTCCGGTGCTGATGTGGACCCTCTACAACGAGGGTGTGACCGGCATCGAACTCGCCTTCGTCGCCAGCATGCTGGCTGCGGGGCTGATCGGGCTGTTGAACGGCCTGTTCGTCACCCGCCTCAAGATACCGTCCTTCCTGGTGACCCTCGGCATGCTGCTGGTGGTGCGGGGAACGGCCCTCTACATCACCGACGGATTCCCGCAGCGGACCTGGAACGCGGCCGACCTGTGGCTGGCCCAGGTGCTGGTCGGCGATTTCTACATCGGGGACTTGCGCATCTACATGTCCCTGTTCTGGTTCATCCTCATCGCGGTGGTCCTCGGCTACGTGCTGACCCAGACCAGGATCGGCAACTGGATCCAGGCCAGCGGCGGCAACCCGCAGGCGGCCCGCGCCCGCGGCGTCAGGGTCAGCCTGACCAAGGTCTGGCTGTTCGTGCTTTCCTCCGGCATGGCCGGCTTCGCCGGCATCATCAGTTCGATCCGAACCTCGGCGGCGAACCCGAACAGCGGCACCACCTACGAACTCGAGGTCATCGCCATGGTGGTCATCGGCGGCACTGCGCTCAGGGGCGGCCGCGGCACCATCATCGGGACGATCATCGGCATCCTGATCCTGCGGCTGATGCGCAACGGCATCGTGCTGATCGGCGTGCCGGGGCTCGCCTACAACATCTTCGTCGGCGCGATCATCCTGGGCATGATGGCCCTGCATTCGTGGCTCGACCGTCGCCACCAGGAAGGGGGGCGATGACAATGGCCGCCGAACTGATCCGGATGCAGAACATCTCCAAGTACTACGGCAAGGTGGAGGCGCTGCGCGACGTGTCGATGACGGTCCACGAGCGCGAGATCGTCGGCCTGCTCGGCGACAACGGCGCCGGCAAGTCGACCCTGATCAAGGTGCTCTCCGGGGCGGTGCCGGCGACCAGCGGCGAGATCTTCATGCGCGGCCAGAAGGTCAGCATCACCAGCACCACCGACGCGATCGGCCTCGGCATCGAAACGATCTACCAGGATTCCGCCCTGGTCACCGAGCTGTCGATTGCACGCAACCTGTTTCTCGGCCGCGAGCCGATCCGGGGACCGAAGTTCCTCAACCTGATGGACCACAAGCTGATGAGCGACGTCGCGCGGCGGCTGCTGCAGCAGGTCGGCATCAGCAAGGAGATCCCGACCACCACGCCGATCGCCTCGCTGTCCGGCGGCGAGCGCCAGGCGGTGGCGATCGCCCGCGCGATGTATTTCGACAGCGACCTGATCATCCTCGACGAGCCGACCAACAACCTCGGGGTCGCGGAGACCCAGGGCGTGCTGCGCTTCGCCCGCAACGCCCGCGATTCCGGGCACAGCTGCATCTTCATCGCCCACAACATCCACCACGTGTTCCAGGTGGTGGACCGGATCGTGGTGCTGCGCCGCGGCACCGTCGTCGCCGACGACATCGACCCGAAGACCACCAGCGTCGAGGAGGTCGAGCAGGTCATAACCGGCATGCCGCTGTAAGGGGCGGCGGGCGGGCGCTCAGACGTTCTCCGGCCCGTAGATGTCGAACGGCAGGATCATCTGGGAGGCGGTGAAGGGTCCGGGCTCGCGGATGCAGGCGATCATCGCCTCGACCACCCGGTCGGCGATCGGCCGGATCGGCGTGCCGATCACCATGTCGACGATGCCGTCGATCAGCCCGGTGCGGGTGACCGAGGTGAGTTCGTTGCAGACGAAAACCAGGGAGCGCGCGTCGCCGGTCTCGCGCAGGGCCTGGATGATGCCGTCGGTGCCCAGCCCGGTCGAGTAGATGCCGACCAGGTCGCGATGCCGCCGGAACAGGGTCAGCGCCACCTCGTAGGCCACAGCCGGCTGCTCCAGGTCGACCAGAGGCTCGAGCAGGGTGAAGTCCGGCGCATGCTCGCGCAGATAGGAGCGCAGGCTGATCTCGCGGGTGTCGTGGTCGAAATAGCGATGGCTGCCGACGAAGATGGCCACGGTCCCCGGTCCACGCGCCATCCGGGTGATCGCCCAGGCGGCGGTGCGGCCGGCCTTGCGCGGGTCGAGCCCGACATAGCCGGCGCGGTCCGGCGCGCTCAGGTCCGAGAGCAGGGTAAAGGTCGGCAGCCCGCGCGCGCGCAACAGGCGGATCTCCTCGCTCACATGTGGATGGTCCACCGAAACCACCGCCAGCGCGTCCACCGTCGGCGCCATCGCCCGCATCCGCTCGGTGATCGGCTGCGGGTCGAGGTCGCCGACATACTCGATGCGCGGCGTCTGGCCGGCCTGGGCCCGTGCGGCGCGGATCAACTCTGCGGCGAAATTCTGATAGAAGGCACTGGTCTCCTTCTGCAGCAGGAAGCCGGCGCGCAGCGACGTCCGCCGCTCCTCGACCCGCGAGCGCAGCAGAGGGGCTGCATGGTAGCCCAGGCTCTCCGCCGCCTCGAGCACCCGCTGCGCCGTCGCCTCGCGCACCGGCAGCCGCCGGTTGAGCACCCTGTCGACGGTCGCGACGCTGACCCCGGACGCCGCAGCCAGGTCGGCAATGGTCGGCCGGCTGGACCGGGCCCCCTCCACGGCGCGGGAATGACGGCTCTGATGATTTCTGATAGCCATTGCCGGGGCATGATGATGTAAATGATAGAAACCATCAACAGGAAATTGATCCTGGGCCGGAGTTCATATATCAAACAGTGAGCAGAAGTCCCCGGAACGGATGCTGCAGGGAGGTTTGGCCCGCAATGACCGTGAGACGTGACTACAGCCTGACCGGCGCCGAAACCAAGCGCGCCTTCGAGCGCGGCCTCGTGTCGGCGCAGTGGTACCAGTGCGCGGTGCCGCGCAAGCGGATGAAGGAGCTGATGCAGCGCAGCGACCACCCGGCGCTGGCGCGGGCCGTCCTCTGGTTCGGCCTGATCCTCGCCTCCGGCACGCTCGCCGTGCTCACCTGGGGCAGCTGGTGGGGCTTCCTGACCTTCTTCGTCTACGGCACCATCGTCACCGGGGCGGCGGATTCGCGCTGGCACGAGTGCGGCCATCGCACAGCGTTCAAGACCCAGTGGCTGAACGACTGGATCTACCAGTTCGCCTGCTTCTTCCTCTACCGCGAACCCACCGTCTGGCGCTGGAGCCACGCGCGCCACCACACCGACACCATCATCGTCGGCCGCGACCCGGAGATCATCACCCCGCGCCCGCCCGACATCCCGGGTCTGTTCATGACGCTGTTCAACCTGAAGGGCGGCGTGCTGACGATCCGGAATGTGTTCCTGCACGCCCTAGGCAGGATCTCGGCCCATGAGCGGGACTTCATTCCGGAAAGCGAGCTGCCGAAGCTGGTCGTGGTCGCGCGGATCTGGATCGTGCTCTGGGCGGCGATCATCGCGCTCTCCGTCGCGATGTGGTCGCTGCTGCCGATCGTCCTGCTGCTGCTGCCGCAGTTCTACGGCCACTGGCTGGTGCTGTTCTTCGGCATGACCCAGCATATCGGGCTCGCCGACGACGTGCTCGACCATCGGCTGAACACGCGCACCGTCTACATGAACCCGGTGTTCCGCTTCCTCTACTCGAACATGAACTATCACGTGGAGCACCACATGTTCCCGATGGTGCCGTTCCACGCGCTGCCGGCGCTGCATGCGGAGATCAAGGACGACTGCCCGGAGCCCTATCCGAGCACCTGGGCCGCCTACAAGGAGATCCTGCCGGCGCTGGTCCGCCAGCTGCGCGAGCCCGGCTGGTGGGTCGACCGCAAGCTGCCCGCCCCGCGGCAGCAGGCGCCGGCGACGGACCGCGCCGCCGCAGTACCGGCCGAATAGAGGCCCCCGACCGAGAGCCAGGCGCCTCCCGCCCGTCCGGCGGGGGCGCCGCCATATTGCCTGAGGAGATCGAGCATGGGCTGGGTCCGCGTCTGCGGCGCCGACGACATCGAGGAAGAGGACGTCATGCGCTTCGACCATGACGGCCGCACCTTCGCCGTCTACCGCTCGCCCGAGGACGAGTATTATGCGACCGACGGACTGTGCACCCATGAGAAGGTTCACCTCGCCGACGGGCTGGTGATGGACGACATTATCGAGTGCCCGAAGCACAACGGCCGTTTCAGCTACAAGACCGGCGCCGCCAGGGGAGCACCGGTCTGCATCAATCTCAGGACCTATCCGGCGAAGGTCGAGGCCGGCTCCGTCTTCATCGAGCTCGACTGAGACATGACAGGCAGCGCGATCGACGGCGGGATGGTGATCGTCGGCGCCGGCGAGACCGGTGCCCGGGCTGCCCGCGCGCTGCGCGAGGAGGGCTGGGACGGCCCGATCACGCTGATCGGCGAGGAGGCGCACCCGCCCTACGAGCGCCCGCCGCTGTCGAAGGACGTGATCAGCAGCCTGGAGGAGCTGGCGCCGAAGCTCGCGCTCAGCCCCGACGAGATGGTCGACCTCGCGATCGACCACCTGCCCGGACGCTGCGCGGTCGCCATCGAGCGCGACGCCGCCCGAGTCCGGCTGGATGACGGAACCGTCGTCGCCTACCACCGGCTGCTGCTGGCGACGGGCGCGGAGGCGCGGCGGTTGCCGCTGGCCGGCGAGGGCGCCGGTCGGGTGCTGTACCTGCGCCGCCACGACGAGGCGCTGGCGATCCGCGGCGCTTTCGGCGCGGGCAAGCGGGCGGTGGTCATCGGCGGCGGCTTCATCGGCCTGGAGCTGGCGGCGAGCGCGGCCGGGCGCGGCGCGCAGGTGGTGCTGCTCGAGGCTGCCCCGCGCATCCTCACCCGCGGCGTGCCGGCCGAGCTCGCCGAGCGGCTGGCCGCCCGTCATCGTGCCGCCGGGGTCGACCTGCGCACCGGCGTCCGGCTCGAGCGGGTGGATGCCGACACGGTCGTCCTCGTCGACGGCAGCCGCATCCCCTGCGATGCGGTGGTTGCCGGCGTCGGCGCGGTGCCGCGCACCGACCTGGCGGAGAGCGCCGGGCTCGCCGTCGACAACGGCATCGTCGTCGACGCCACCCTGATGACCGAGGATCCGGCCATCTTCGCGGCTGGCGACTGCTGCAGCTACCTGCACCCGCTCTACGAAGGCCGCCGGGTCCGGCTGGAGGCCTGGCGCAACGCCCACGACCAAGGGGCGCTGGTCGCCCGCAACATGCTGGACTTCGGCGAGGAGATCGGCGCCGTGCCCTGGTTCTGGTCGGACCAGTACGAGCTCTGCCTGCAGATCGCCGGGCTCGCCGACGCCGGGACGACGATCGTCACCCGCGACCTGGGCGATGGCGCGGTGCTGCTATTCCATCTCGCCGCCGATGGCCGGCTGGTCGCCGCCAGCGGGCTCGGCGCCCTCGGCCGGGTCGGCCGCGAGATCCGTCTCGCCGAGATGCTGATCGAACGCCGCGCCGCGCCCGACCCCGCTCAGCTGGCTGACCCGGAGGTGAAGCTGAAGGCGCTGCTCAAGGGCTGAGCTGTCCCTGCAGGGTCGGCGGACGTCGTCACTCCGGCATCGGCCCGGCCGTCGCCTCCAGCGCGTCATAGTCGACCCCCGGCTCCTCGACCGCCCGCCGGCTGGCAAACTCCCGGCCCTTGACCAGCGCGGTCAGCGCCTCGTTCCATGGCGTGGGGATGCCCAGCGCCGCCGCCTCGCGGACCAGGGCGCCGTTCAGCGCGTCGATCTCCGTCGGCCGCCCGCGCTCGATGTGCTGCAGCATCGATGGCTTGCTGAACTTGCTCCAGCTGTGACGCCTGACCGTCGCCCGGATGTCCGG
>JBHJOG010000158.1:0-39758 GCA_050329975.1 Alphaproteobacteria bacterium
GACAACCTGATCTCTCTCAACCTGATCAGCCGCGATGTGCTGGACGCAGCACTCACCGTCATCCCCACGGCGCCGAAATCGATCGCGGAGACCGGCATCACGGAGACGCGCCTGCTGCGCCTGCTGCTGAAGGCGATGCTGGTGCAGGGCGACAACAGCGCCAGCCGTCTGCGACAGACGATGAAGCTGCCTTACGGCGTGACCAAGGATCTGTTGCAGGTCGCGGTCGACCAGAAACTGGTCGAGGCGATGGGCGAGGAAAGCGACGGCATTCGCCGCGGCGAGATGCGGTATGCGATCACCCGGCTGGGACGCGACTGGGCCACGGAGGCGATGGCGCAGAGCCAGTATGTGGGCCCGACGCCAGTGCCGCTCGACGCCTATACCCGACAGGTGATCGCCCAGCGGTTGTCCAACGAGCGCATCGACGCCAATCTGGTGCGCGCGTTCTTCAAGAACCTTGTGGTCCCGGAATGGCTGATCCGCAAGCTCGGGCCGGCGGTCAACTCGGTCCACTCGATGCTGCTCTACGGCAGCCCGGGCAACGGCAAGACCACGATCGCCGAGCGGGTGGCGAAGATGTTCCAGAACATCATCTTCATCCCCTATGCCATTGAAGTAGAAGGTCAGATCGTCAAGCTGTTCGATCCGTCGGTGCACCGACTGTTCGAGCCGGCCCTGGCGCCGCCGGTCGATGCCTCCGCCGGTGCGAGCCGCGAACGGATCACCGACAGCCTGCGCCGCGAGGAGATCGACATCCGCTATGCAGTCTGTCACCGGCCGATCGTGATGACGGGCGGCGAGCTGACGCTCGAAATGCTCGACCTGCGTTACAGCGACGCCGGCTTCTACGAGGCGCCGCTGCACATGAAGGCGATCAACGGCACCTTCATCATCGACGATTTCGGCAGGCAGCTGGTGACGCCTGAGCAGCTGCTGAACCGCTGGATCGTACCGCTGGAGAGCCGAGTCGACTTCCTCAAGCTGCACACCGGCAAGAGCTTCCAGATCGCCTTCGACGCCTTCGTCATCTTCTCGACCAACCTGCACCCAAAGGACCTGATGGACCCGGCCTTCCTGCGCCGGATTCCATACAAGATGAACATCCCCGACCCCTCGCCCGAGGTGCACAAGGCGATCTTCGAGGCGGTAGCCAAGGCCAACGGCCTGGTTCTGACAGATCCGATCTATGCGATGATCTGCGAGGAACTGCATGGCCGGCGCGGGGTGCCGCTGGCCTCCTATCAGCCCAAGTTCATCGTCAACCAGGTGATCGCGTCGTGCAAATTCGACGGTGTCGCCCCCGAATTCACCGTCCAGCGGGTGACGGACGCGCTGAGCAATCTCTATGTCGACGAGGACGCGGGCACGGCGGCCGGGCACCGGCCGGCGATGGCGGCCGAGTAACGCCCAAATCCTTCAATTGCTGAGTCCCGCGGCTTTTGGCAAAGTGGGCTTTCAAATCCGCAAGCACGCCACCTGGGGGAATCCGCACGTGAGATCCATTGCCTTGCTCGTCGCGCTCCTGGCCATTGCCGCGACGGCCGGAACCGCGCCCGCGCAGCAGCCGGGCCAGCCGCTGACCGCGCAGTCGGTCGCCAACGCATTCCAGGCCCATGGAGTCACTGCCCAGGTCGGCACCGACGACTACGGCGATCCCTACGTGCAGCTGCAGACCGGGGCGTCCCTGCCCTCGGATTATGGCGACGTATTCTTCTGGGATTGCGACGCCGCCGGCAATTGCGACAGCATCCTGATGGTGGCCAGCTTCCAGCCGCAGCGCCGGCCTGTCTACCTGGACGCCATCAATCAGTGGAACGTCGACCGCCGCTGGGTCCGCGCCTATATCGACTCCGAGAACTACCTGGTGCTCGACATGGATGTCAGCGGCTACGGCGGCATCACCGACGAGGCGCTGTCGACCCAGGTCGGCCGCTTCGTCGTCAGCGTGTCCGACTTCGTGAGCTTCCTCCGACGCTAGGTGGCGCGCGACCCGAACGGATGGGTATCCATCCGTTCGGACACGTCGCCCCAACGGACCACCAGGCCGGGCTACCGCTCGCCCCGGACGGCTTCCACGAAGACGTAGCCGTACTCGGCGCGGAAGCGCGGATCTATCTCGCGCTCGCGCAATGCCACGTCCAGGTCGCGCAGGTACTCCTCGGCATTCTCCTCGCGCGGCCGGATCGTCCCGCGCTGGAAGACGGGCGCGCTGGTCGAGAGCGTGACGACCATGCCGGTGCCGAAGGGAGGGCCGGCCGGCACGGCGATGCCGTTGGGCTCCACCGACGAGATCGGGATCACGCTCACCGGGTCGGGGAAATAGGCCTCCGGCGCATGTTCGCTCGGGACCAGGTGGACGACCGTCCCGTCCGGCCGGAAGTAGTCGATGTAGACGTGCGCCGGGTAGTCCGGGGTTTCGACGATGATTTCGAGCCAGCTGTTCTCGAAGAACGTCTCGCGTGCGCCCTGGACGGTGCCGAACAGCGGTGGCAGCCGCAGCGCCGGGGGCAGATCCTCGTTGACCTCCGCGTCGGGCGCCAGCTCGGCCGTGCCGGACGCGTAGACCCCGAGGCCGTCGCAAAGCCCGTTGCCGACGACCAGGACCTCGCCATCGTCCACGCCGGTAACCGGGCCCAGGCTCAGCAGTCGGTCGCGCACGCTCTCGCGTTCGGTCGTCGAGGTGAGGAACCCTCGGACGGCGACCTCGCCGCCGGCGCCGACATCGGCATTGAGCGCACCGCACGAGATGTCGCTCAGGATCGCCCCGATCTCCGAGTCCAGTCCGTCCTCTCTCCCGGTTTGCAGGGCGTTCTCGCTCGACACATCGGCTACCCGCGGGTCGGGGAGCGGCGGATCGAACGGGACATCCCAGCTCAGGGGGCCGAGCGGGGGCACCGGCTCGATCTGCGGCAGCTCGGCCGTGTCCGGCGGCAGTGCCAGCGCTTCGGGAGCGGGTGGCTCCCCGGCCGCCGAATCGGGCGCGCGGTCAGGCTCAGCAGCCGGCGGCTGATCGGGTTGCAGAGGCCGTGCAACGGGTGCCTGGAAACTGCGTACGACCGGCACATCGGGTTCGGCAGGCGGCTCGAAGGCGGCCAGGGCCGGTTCCTGCGGCGACGGCGAGATCGGATCCGGCTCGGCAGGAGGCTCGAAAGCAGGCAGCGCCGGATCCGGCGGCGGCGAGATCGGGTCCGGCGCGGCAGGCGGCTCGAAGGCTGCCAGCATCTGTCCCGGTGGAGGCAGCGCGATCGGATCTGGAACAACGTCGGGCGCGCTGGCAGGTGCAGGGGCTTCGACCGCAGCGGCCTCGGGACTGGCTGCCGGCGGGAGCGGGGCGCTGGTCTCCGGTATGGGCGCCTGGCCCAGCCGCGGCGACGCTTCGGCCACGGAGCGAGTGGGATCGGGCTGCGGAGGCAGCACAGGGGCGGCCGCCAGGACGGGAGGCGTCTGCGCCGGTGCCGGCACGGGTTCTGCCGGCGGGGGAGGCGGTGGCGCATCTACATCGGCGGCGAGGGGGGCGGCCGGTTCGTCCGCCAGGACTGGCGGCGCAGCCTCCGGTTCCGCGCTCGGTTGCAGCGGCGGCGGCTCTTCGAGGCGCTGAGGCGGCAAGGCTTGGCTGTCGGTCGCCAGGGTATCGGGCTGGGCCTCGTCGAGGGCTGCCAGCTGCGGGGGGCGATCGGCAAGGTCGGGCAGAGCTTCGGCCTCGGGCAGAGGCTCGCTCGCCGACAGGTCCTCCTGCGGCGCCCGGGCTGCGATCTCGGGCGCAGGCGCATAGGCGCGGTCGGGCACAGGACCGGTGGCAAGGCCTCGGGTGTCGAGCATGATCTCGACGCCGGCAACGCTGCCGCCGCTGCGCAGCTGGCCGGTGCCTGCCACCATGGCGCCGGCTATGACGAGTCCGCCATGAAAGAGCAGCGAGATGCTGACGGCGGTGCGCAGGCGCCGCCCTTCCCTTGACCGCGCCGACGGGAGTCGCAGCAGCGGGCCGCCGAACAAGGCCTGCCAGATGTGCCTCAGGGCCGTGCGCCGCGGCGTTGGGGGGTACTGCGACACGTGCGTCCCGTATCAGGAATCATGACAAAACATAATGGCGCGCCAGGGCGCCATGCGTGCATACACGATTGAACCTGCGCCCGAAATGCGGCAGGAGTGCGGAGTTTCTGGGGAACCGGCCGGCGCACGACCGGGCGGGGTGGGCAACTGGCGTGCGGTTTGCATTTTGCCGGCTGCCAACTCGGCCTGGATCGTTCGGCGGCAGAGCCGCAGCACCTGGGACCGGCATGAACAAGATTGCGCCACGAAAGAAGCGAGGAATGGCACCGGCCTCGGCCAGCGTCGACCTTGTGCAGGAACTCGACGCGATCGTCGAGTCCGGACCGACGGCGGCGATGGTGGACGGCGGCGCCGTGTTCGGGGAAGGCGCTGTCGCGGATGTGCTGGCCTTGCGGCGGCAACTCCACGAGCTGCTCGATGCATACAAACAGGACGCCGCGACGGATCCCTACCGGAACCCCATCCAGCGGCTGGCACTCGAGCTGACGCGTATGATGGACGACGGCAGACTGAACTATGCCGGCGTCGAGAGCCTGGTCCAGCTGCTTTGTGTCGAAGCCTTCGCCGTGCGTGCCGACCGGCTGAGCGGCTATCTCGGCAACCGCGACGCCGAGCGCAACGAGGAGGAGTTGCGCAGCCTGTTCCGGTCGATTGCGTGGGAGACCGGCTCCGACGACACACCGATCAAGGCGCCGTTCCCAACCTTCAAGACCAGGGTCGAGGGAGCGGTGTTCGGCATCGTCTTCACCGCCCATCCCACCTTTGCGATGAACGAACGGCTGCTGGTCTGCCTGGCCGAGCTGGGTTCGGGATTCGCAGCGGATGGACAGGCCCTGGACAAGGCGGCGATCGACGAGCGGCTGCGGATGGCGCTCGTCACCGAGCATCGCCCCGATCCGCAGGTCGATTTGGCCCTGGAGCACCGGCTTTCGTTGACGGCGCTCGCCAATGCGCGCGGCGCGCTCGAGCGGGTCTACCGCATCGTTTTCGAGGTGGCCGCCGAGCTTTACCCCGAGAACTGGCGCCAGCTGCGGCCGCGGCTGGTCACCCTGGCGACATGGGTCGGCTACGACCTCGACGGGCGCTCGGACATTCACTGGTTCCACACGTTCAAGAAGAGGCTGCGGGTCCAGATCGGACAGCTTGAACGCTATGCGCAGCAGGTACGTTCCCTGATCGAGATCTATGCGCGCGCCCCACGCGACGAGGACCTGCGCCGTACGCTGGAGCTGTTCGAGTCCCGGCTGGCGTTGACCGGCCGCCACGCCCACGACGAACTCGAAGCGTTCGAAACGGTCGGCGGCCGCGACGACGCCGATCGGGTTCGCGCGATCTCCCGCCGGATGTATGGCGACCGGGACCAGCGGATGATCGATGTGGTGCAGATCCTGGAGCTGGTCGATCGCGCGATCGGGCTGATGCGCTCCGTGGACGGCGTGCGCGAACTCTGCGTCCTGCGGGCGCTTATTGCCAATTGCGGGCTCAGCATGGCCGACACGCATGTCCGTCTCAACGCCAGCCAGATCCACAATTCCGTCCGCAAGAGCGTCGGCATGGAAACCGCGCCCGACGATCCGACCAGCCGCAATATCTATCTGGCCACGATCAACGGCATGATCGGCACGGTCCGGCCGGTGAGCATCAATTTCGGCTCGGTGATGGCAGAGCGGGCGTCTGCCAAGCGGCTGTTCATGATCGTCACTCAGATGCTGAAATACATTGACCGGACGAATCCGGTCCGGTTTCTCATCGCCGAGTGTGACACGCCGTTCACCGTGCTGGCGGCCCTCTACTACGCCAAGCTGTTCGGGATCGAGCAGAAGATCGACATCTCGCCTCTGTTCGAGACGGAAACCGCGCTCGAGCGCGGGCACGAGATCATCGAGGACTTGCTGGACCAGCCGCACTACCGCGACTACGTCCGCGCGCGCGGACGGCTGTGCATCCAGACCGGCTTCTCGGATGCGGGCCGCTATCTTGGCCAGACCGCCGCCGCCGCTGCGATCGAGCGGCTGCAGTTCAGGGTCGGTGCGGTGATGGCCCGCCACGGCCTCACCGATGTCGAACTGGTGGCGTTCAACACCCATGGCGAGTCGATCGGTCGCGGCGGCCATCCAGCGAGCTTCGCCGACCGGTTCAACTACGTGTGCCCGCCCTATGTGCGCGAGTCATTGGCCCGGGACGGGATTGCCCTGAAGCAGGAGACGAGCTTCCAGGGCGGCGACGGCTATCTCTACTTCATCACGCCGGAGATCGCCTTCACCTCGATGTGCCGCATCGTCGAGCATGTGCTTGGGCCGCTGCCGCCGGGTGAAGGGCTGGATGATCCCTTCTACGCCGATGCCTCGAACATGCGGGAGTTCTTCACTGCGGTGGAGCATTTCAACGCCGAGATCATGAGCAATCCCGACTACGCGACCCTGCTCGGCGTGTTCGGCCCTAACCTTTTGCACCGCACCGGGAGCCGGGCGATGCGGCGGCAGCACGACTATAGCGACGAGGTCGCCGGCCTGAATCCGTCGCAGATCCGCGCGATCCCGCACAATGCCATCCTTCAGCAGATGGGCTTTCTGGCCAACACGCTCGGCGGCTTCGGGCGGGCGATCCGGCGGGACCCAGGCCTGTTCCGCTCGCTTTATGCCGATTCTCCCCGCCTGAGGCGGGTCATCGCGATGATCGAATATGCCAGGGCCTACTCCAGCCTCGACGCGCTCAAGGCTTATATCGACTGCACCGACCCGGGCCTTTGGCTGCTGCGCGCCAGCCACGAGCCCGACCGGGAACGGCGCAGCGCCGACCGCGCCGTCTCCGCCAGCCTCGAGCGCACCCGCGCCCACGAGCGTCTCGTCCGGGTCTACCGCCAGCTGCGCCGGGACTGCGCCGATCTCGACGATGCGCTCGCCGACCTGCGCGCCAATGTAGTGCCTGCCGGCCACGCCCTGGGCCAGGCCGAGAAGCGGCACAACCTTGAGTTGCTTCACGGCCTCAGGACGGCGTTGATCCAGCAGATCTTCACGCTCGCCGTCCACATTCCCGACTTCAGCTCCCAGCACGGGACCACGCGCGAGGCCATAATCGCCCAGATCCTGCATCTCGACGTGGACCATGCCGTCTCGATGCTCGAGCAGATCTTTCCGCAGACCGATCCCGCCGAGACGGACCAGGGTTTCGGCGAGGCCGCAAGCTATCGGAGCGAAGAAACGCAGTCCTACCTGCGCGAGCACATCGAGATATTCAAGCCGATCGACGGCCTCTACCGCCTGATCCGGCGGATCAGCAATGGCGTGCTGTACGACACCGGGGCGCTCGGCTGACTGGCGCGTCAGGGCCTCGCCGTCCGACGGTTTCGCACCACCCTCTCGTCAACAGTACCGGCCACCCGCTTGACGATTCCCTCGCTAATGCGGCGTTGTTAGATGCTGCGGCGATCCGCCGCCGGAATGGAGATTGACGCCGTGAGCGCCAGGGAAGGGATGAAGCGGAAACGCAGCGGGATCTTCTGGCGGCTCCGGCGGTGGTTCATCGCCGGGCTGCTCGCCACCGCGCCGATCGGGCTCACGGTGTGGCTGGTGCTTGCCATCGTCGACTGGATCGATGCCCAGGTCAGGCCGCTGGTGCCGCCGCGATGGTGGCCGAGCCAGTATCTGCCGTTCGAGATTCCGGGCGTCGGGCTGGTGCTGGCGCTGCTCGGCATCACCCTGATCGGCGCACTGACGGCCGGCTTCCTCGGCCGGGTGGTAATGAACGCCTATGAAGGCCTGCTCGCCCGCATGCCGGTGGTCCGCGGCATCTACGGCTTCCTGAAGCAGGTGCTGGAGATGGTGTTCAAGGCGCAGTCCGGCTCCTTCCGCGAGGTGGTGCTGTTCGAGTATCCGCGCAAGGGCTCCTGGGCGATCGGCTTCATCACCGGCGTGACCAAGGGCGAGATCCAGAACCTGACAGCCGACGAAGTGGTCAACGTATTCCTGCCGACCACGCCGAACCCGACGTCGGGCTACCTGCTGTTCATTCCGCGCGGCGACCTGATCATCCTCAGCATGACGGTGGAGGAGGGGATCAAGATGGTGGTATCCGGCGGCATGGTGACGCCGGAGGACGTCCGCCCGCCCGAGGAGCGCGAGCGGCCGGTGGTCCCGTCCCGCTCCGCCTCGAGTGACTCGATCGCGGACATCGAGCCGGTGCCGGTGGACCCGCACCAGCACTGATGCGCCGTCTTCCCGGGTCAGCCTGACCTGAGCAGCGGCACCGCCGCATCGCGCTCGAGCAGGTACAGGAGAACGCGCAGCGCTTCCCCGCGTGGCGACGTGAGCTCCGGGTCGCGCTCCATGACAAGCCGCGCATCGTCTCGGGCGATCGGGAGCAGGTCTGCATGGGCCTCCAGGTCGGCCACCCGCATCTGCGGCATTCCGGCCTGACGCACGCCGAGCAGTTCGCCGCTGCCGCGGAGCTTCAGATCCTGCTCCGCGATGCGGAAGCCGTCCTCGGTCTCGCGCATGATCTTGAGCCGCGCGCGCGCCTCCTCGCCGAGAGGGGCCTGGTAGAGCAGCAGGCAGGCGCCGGGACGCGCGCCGCGGCCGATGCGCCCGCGCAGTTGGTGCAGTTGGGCGAGGCCGAAGCGCTCGGCATGCTCGATCACCATGATGGTGGCCTGCGGAACATCGACGCCGACCTCGATCACGGTCGTGGCGACCAGGATGTCCAGCGCCTTCGGATCGTCGGCGGGGAGCGCCAGACGTTGCACCGCCTCGTCCTTGTCCGGGCCGGCCATCCGGCCGTGGACCAGCCCGATCCGGTGCGACAGCACGCGCTTGAGCATTTCCATCCGGTCGGTGGCGGCGGTGAGCGGCGAGGTATCGGACTCTTCGACCAGCGGGCAGACCCAGTAGACTCGCGCGCCGTCGCGGACGGCGCGGTCGATCCCCTCGACCACCTCCGACAACCGCTCGAGCGGCAGGGTTCGCGTGTCGACCGGCGCCCGGCCCGGCGGCTTCTCGTCGAGGATCGACTGTTCCATGTCGCCGTAAAAGGCGAGGGTCAGGGTGCGCGGGATCGGGGTCGCGGTCATCACCAGGGTGTCGACACGGTGACCCTTGCCGGCCAGCAGCAGGCGCTGGTGGACGCCGAAGCGATGCTGCTCGTCGATGATGGCCAGGGCCAGGTCTCGAAAAACCACCTCCTCCTGGAACAGCGCGTGGGTGCCGATGGCGATGCCGGTGCGCCCGTCGGCGAGCCGCTCCAGCGCCTCCTGCCGGCCTTTGCGGTCGCGGCCGGTGAGCAGCACGACATCGACGCCGCAGGCGGCCGCCAGCGGGGCGACAGTCTGGTGGTGCTGGCGGGCCAGGATCTCTGTCGGCGCCATCAGCGCAGCCTGCCGGCCGGCCTCTACCGCGGCCAGCATCGCCATCAGGGCGACCACGGTCTTGCCGCTGCCGACGTCGCCCTGCAGCAGCCGGAGCATCCGGTCGTCGGAGGCCATGTCGCCGAGGATCTCCCCGATCGCCCGGGTCTGGGCGCCGGTGAGCCGGTAGGGGAGCGCCGTCGCCGCCTTTGCCCGCAGCGCATCGGTGCCGACCGTCGGCCGGCCGCGGGCTGCGCGCTGCTGGGCCCGAACGATCATCAGGGCAAGCTGATTGGCAAGCAGTTCGTCATAGGCGAGCCGCGTCCGATGCACCGCGTCCGGATCGAGGTCTGCTTGCGTTTCCGGCGCATGCATGGCGTGGACCGCCTCCCGCCAGGCCGGCCAGCGCCGCTGCTCCTTGAGATGGGCGTCCAACCATTCGGGCAGTGCGGGCAGGGCGACCAAGGCGCCGTCTATCGCCTTGGCCAGGGTCTTGGGCGCCAGGCCTTCGGTCATGGGATAGACCGCCTCGACCAGCTTGAGCTTGTCCATCTCGGCTGGATCGACGATGTGGTCGGGGTGCGGCATCTGCAGCCGGTCGTTATAGGCATCGACGCGGCCGCTGACGATCCGCTCGGAGCCCACCGGCAGCAGTTTCTGCAGGTAGTCGGCGCGCGCCCGAAAGAAGACAAGGGCGATCTCGCCACTGGAGTCGGCGCAGTAGACGCGATAGGGCTGGCGTGAGCTGCCGGGCGGCTGGTGCTCCAACACCCGCACCTTCAGCGTCACGACGGTGCCGATGCGGGCGAGCGCGACTTTCGGCTGGTCGCGCCGGTCGATCACCGCCGTCGGCCGATGCCAGACCAGGTCTATCACCCGCGTGATCCCGAGCCGCTCGAGCTTCGCCGCCACCGCCGGGCCGACGCCCGCCAGTCGGTCGATCGGCTTGAACAGTTCGAAGAGGATCGATGGTCGCATGCGACTTTCGTGATCGGCCATTGGCGCGGCGCGCAGGGGGCTATATACCCCTGGCACCGCGGAGAGCACGAAGAATGTCCGAGATCGCCCAGCATGAGAACCGGCGAAAGCGCCTGATCTATCGCAGCGAGCATACCGGGACCCAGGAGACGGACCTGCTGCTCGGCCAGTTCGCGCGCACCTATGTCCCAGGATTCTCCACCGAGGAACTGGATGCGTTCGAGCGGCTGCTGGAGACCAGCGACCCCGACCTGTGGCTCTGGCTGACCGGTCGCGGCGAGCCGCCGCCGGACCTGGAAACGCCGGTGTTCGCGCGCCTGCGCGCCTTCCGCTACAACCTGGACGACCGATGATCGAGCTCGAACACTGCCTGGATCGCGCGGGTGCGCTGACGATCGGCTCGACCCCGGCCGGCGTCGACGCCCTGCTCGTCGCGGGCTATCTGACCGGCAGCAAGGGGCGGCGCGTGATCCATGTCGCCCGGGACGATGCGCGGATGGCGCAGTTTGCCGCCAGCGTCGGCTTCTTCGCCCCGGACGTGCGGGTGATCGAGTTCCCGGCCTGGGACTGCCTGCCCTATGACCGGACCTCGCCGAACGGACATGTCGTCGCCCGCCGCATCGACGCGCTGACCACGCTGGCCGGCGAGCGGGACGGGCCGGACCGGCCGCCGACGCTGATCGCGACCACGGTCAACGCGCTGCTGCAGCGGGTGCCGCCGGCCGCGACCTTCGCCAATGCCGCGCTGCGGGTGCGCGCGGGCGAGCGGCTGGATCGGGAGGCGCTGCTCGCCTTCTTCGAAAGCAACGGTTACGTCCGGGCGACGACGGTGCGCGAGCCCGGCGAATATGCTGTGCGCGGCGGCATCGTCGACGTCTATCCCACCGGCAGCGACCTGCCGCTTCGGCTGGATCTATTCGGCGACGAGCTTGAGGAAATCCGCGGCTTCGACCCGGTCGACCAGCGAACCACGGACAAGCGGAAACGCTTCGTGCTGTCGCCGGTCAGCGAGATCACGCTGACCCCGGAGCGGATCCGGCTGTTCCGCGAGGGCTATCGTGGGCTGTTCGGGGCGACGGCAGCCGTCGATCCGATCTACGAGGCAGTCAGCGCCGGCCAGCGCTATGCAGGGATGGAGCACTGGCTGCCCCTGTTCTACCCGGAGCTCGACAGCATCCTCGACTACCTGCCTGGAGTGCCGGTGACCTTCGACGAGCAGACCATCGAGTCGCGCGACGCCCGGCTGGACACGATCCAGGACTATTATCAGGCGCGCAGCGCCGGCGGTGCTGCCGCCGACAGCGGCGGCGTCTACCGGCCGGTCCCGCCGGAGCGGCTGTACCTGTCCGCCGGGGACTGGGATGCCCATCTCGCGACCCGGCCGACCGCCCGGTTCACCGCCTTCGAGATCGCCGGCGAGAAGGGCAGCCGGGACGCCGGCGCGCGGGCGGGGCCTTCCTTCACCGAGGCGCGGGCGCGGCGCGACGCCCAGCTGTTCGACGCGGTGGTGGCGGCGATCGACGAAGAGCACGCCGCCCGCCGGCGCGTCATCGTCTGCGGGCTGTCGACCGGAGCGCGCGACCGGCTGAACAACCTGCTTGCCGAGCATCAACTCCAGGCGCAGACCCGGGTCGACAGCTGGTCGCAGGCGCTCGCCCTGCCGCCGCGGGTGGTCGGGCTGGTGGTGTCCCCGCTGGAGTCCGGCTTCCGCATCGACGGTCTCACCGTGATGACCGAGCAGGACATCCTCGGCGAGCGGATGGCCCGGCCGGCCCGCCGGCAGCGCAGGGCAGAGAATGTCATCTCGGAGGCGACCAGCCTCGCCGTTGGCGACCTGGTGGTGCATCGCGACCATGGCATCGGGCGCTATGACGGGCTGGTTGCTGTCGAGGCGGCGGGTGCGCCGCACGACTGCCTGCGCGTGCTCTATGCCGGCGACGACAAGCTGTTCGTGCCGGTTGAGAACATCGAAGTGCTGTCACGCTATGGCGCCGGCGATGCGGAGTCGCAGCTCGACAAGCTGGGCGGCGCGGGCTGGCAGTCGCGCAAGGCGCGGGTCAAGCAGCGGATCCGCGAGATCGCCGAGCACCTGATCCGGGTCGCAGCCGAGCGCGAGGTGCGGACCGCCGAGAAGTTGGCGACGCCGGCCGGTATCTATGACGAATTCGCCGCCCGCTTCCCCTATCCGGAGACCGACGACCAGCTGCGCGCGATCGAGCAGACGCTGGCCGACATGGCCTCCGGCAAGCCGATGGACCGGCTGATCTGCGGCGACGTCGGCTTCGGCAAGACCGAGGTCGCGCTGCGCGCCGCCTTCGTCGCCGCCATGGCCGGCGGTCAGGTGGCGGTTGTGGTGCCGACGACCTTGCTCTGCCGCCAGCACTACGAGGTGATCCGCCAGCGCTTCGCCGATCTGCCGCTCAGGATTGCGCAGTTGTCGCGGCTGGTATCGGCGCGCGACGCTACGCTGATCCGCAGGGAGGTCGCCGAAGGCACGATGGACATCGTCGTCGGTACCCATGCGCTGCTGGCGAAGTCGACCAGGTTCAAGCGGCTGAGCCTGCTGATCGTCGACGAGGAGCAGCATTTCGGCGTCGCCCAGAAGGAGCGTCTGAAGCAGCTGAAATCTGACGTGCACGTGCTGACGCTGACCGCGACCCCGATCCCGCGCACCCTGCAGATGGCGCTGTCGGGGGTGCGCACGATGTCGATGATCGCCACCCCGCCGGTCGACCGGCTGGCGGTGCGCACCTTCGTCCAGCCCTATGACCCGGTGGTCCTGCGCGAGGCGATTCTGCGCGAGCACTATCGCGGCGGGCAGACCTTCTACGTCTGCCCGCGGGTGCGCGACCTGGAGACGGTGCGCGAGCGGCTGGTGAAGCTGGTGCCCGAGATCAAGTTCGCGGTCGCCCACGGCCAGTTGGCGGCCAGCGATCTGGAGGCGGTGATGACCGACTTCTACGAGCGCAAGTTCGACCTGCTGCTGTCTACCCAGATCGTCGAGTCCGGACTGGATCTGCCGAACGCCAACACGATCATCATCCACCGCGCCGACATGTTCGGCCTTGCACAGCTCTACCAGCTGCGCGGCCGAGTGGGCCGCGGCAAGATTCGTGCTTATGCCTATCTGACAACAACGCCTGGCAAGGCATTGACTGGGGCCGCAGAACAGCGCCTGCGCGTGATGCAGACCCTGGATTCGCTGGGCGCCGGGTTCTCGCTCGCGAGCTACGACCTGGACATCCGCGGGGCCGGCAATCTGCTGGGCGAGGAACAGTCGGGCCAGATCCGCGAGGTCGGCGTCGAGCTCTACCAGCAGATGCTGGAGGAAGCGGTGGCGGAGGCGCGCGGCCGGGTCGGCGCGGAGATGCCGGACTCCGAATGGAGCCCGCAGATCACCATCGGTGTGCCGGTACTGATCCCGGAGGACTACGTTCCCGACCTGGGCCTGCGGCTGTCGCTCTACCGGCGCGCCGCCGACCTGGCGGACAAAGCCGAGATCGAGTCCTTCGCCGCCGAACTGATCGACCGTTTCGGGTCGCTGCCGGACGGGGTGGAGAACCTGTTGCAGATCGTCGAGATCAAGAACCTCTGTCGTTCGGTGGGGGTCGATAAGCTCGACGCCGGCCCGAAGGGCGCCGTGCTCACCTTCCGCGACAACCGGTTCGCCAACCCGCAGGGGCTGATTGCCTTCATCACCGGTCAGGCGGGAAAAGTGCAGATCCGGCCTGACCACAAGCTGGTGTACCGGCGCGACTGGACCAGGATCGAGGACCGGGTGAAGGGCGCGCGGTTCCTGCTGCGCCGGCTGCTCGAGGTGGTCAACGCCGCAGAGCAACGCAAGACGGCTGTCTCATGAGCAGGCTTGGGGCCAGCTCTACTCCGCCGCAGCGGCGCGGGCCTGCAGGCTGCGCTCGATGGCGGCGACCAGCGTCTCGGGCGGGTGGGCACCGCTGACGGCGAAGGCGCGGTCGAAGATGAAGCACGGAACGCCGCTGACACCGGTCTGGCGGGCAATGACGTCCTCGGCCAGAACCTCGGCCTCGTAGTCGTCGGTGGTGGCCAGTCGCGCGATCGTCGGAGCGGACAGGCCGGCGGCGGCGGCGACGGCGGCAAGCTCGTCCATGTCGCCGATGTCGCGCCCCTGGGTGAAGTACGCCCGGAACAGACCTTCGACGACGGCGTCCTGCCTGCCCTCGTCGGCGGCGAGCGCGATCAGCCGGTGCGCGGCAACCGTATTGGGCGTGCGTGCGATCGCCTCGAAGTCGAAATCGATGCCGGCCTGGCGGCCCACCGACCTGACCCGGTCGTAGATCCCGCCGCCGGATGCGTCGCCGAATTTTGCCTTCAGATAGTCGGCTCGGGCCATGCCCTCGCGCGGCATGTCGGGATTGAGCTGGAATGCCCGCCAGTGGACCTCTACCGGGAGGTCCGGCCGTTGCGCCAGCGCCGCATCGAGGTTGCGCTTGCCGATCAGGCACCACGGGCAGATGACATCGGAGACGATGTCGACGCGGACGGGGGCGGGCGATTGTGGTGTGGGCATGCGGGCTCCTGAGTTGCGCCGGCCCGGCGGCCGCCTCGGTCAGCCGTAATTGCCGATCGTCCAAGCAAACACTATAACCCGCAGCCTGACAATCAATCCACCAAGCCGGCCGATCCGGTTCGGCCGCCAAGGGAGAGGGAGCCATGCGCTCTGTACAGCACTACATCGGGGGCAAGCTGGTGGCCTCCAGCGGGCGCACCGGCGACGTCTACAATCCGGCCACAGGCGAGGTGCAGGCACAGGTAATGCTCGGCGGCGGCGGCGAGGTCGACGCCGCGGTCGCCGCGGCCAGTGCCGCATTTCCCGAGTGGGGCAACACCACGCCGCTGCGCCGGGCCCGCGTGATGTTCAAGTTCAAGGAGTTGCTGGAGCGGCACGCGGACGAGATCGGGGCGCTGATCACCGCCGAGCACGGCAAGGTGTTGAGCGACGCCGCCGGCGAGGTCACCCGCGGGATGGAAGTGGTCGAGTTCGCCTGCGGCATACCGCACCTGCTGAAAGGCGGCTTCACCGAGAACGTTGGCACCGGCATCGACAGCTGGTCGGTCCGCCAGCCGCTCGGGGTCGTCGCCGGCATCACGCCGTTCAACTTCCCGGCGATGGTGCCGATGTGGATGTTCCCGATGGCGATCGCCTGCGGCAACACCTTCATCCTGAAGCCATCGGAGCGCGACCCGTCGCCCTCGCTGCTGCTCGCCGAACTGCTGAAGGAGGCCGGGCTGCCGGACGGTGTGTTCAACGTCGTCCAGGGCGACAAGGCGGCGGTCGATGCGATCCTCACCCACCCTGGCATCTCGGCGGTCAGCTTCGTCGGCTCGACCGGGATCGCCCGCTACATCTTCGAGACGGGCAGCGCCAACGGCAAGCGGGTGCAGGCGCTCGGCGGGGCGAAGAACCACATGGTGGTGATGCCGGATGCCGACATGGACCAGACCACCGACGCCCTGATGGGGGCGGCCTATGGCGCCGCCGGCGAGCGCTGCATGGCGATCTCGGTCGCGGTCGCGGTCGGCGAAAAGACCGGCGACATGCTGATCGACATGCTGCGGCCGCGAGTGCAGGCGCTGAAGGTCGGCGTCGGCACCGACCCGGAATCGGAAATGGGACCGCTGGTGACGAAGCAGCACCTCGACAAGGTGAAGGCCTATATCGACCTCGGTGTCGAAGAAGGGGCCGACCTGGTGGTCGATGGCCGCGAACTGCACCTGCAGGGCTATGAGAACGGGTATTTCCTCGGCGGCAGCCTGTTCGACCGGGTGGCGCCGGAGATGCGAATCTATCGGGAGGAGATCTTCGGGCCGGTGCTGTCGGTGGTCCGTGCCAGGGACTATGCCGAGGCGGTCGACATGGTGAACACGCATCAGTACGGCAACGGCGTGGCGATCTTCACCCGCGACGGCGATTCGGCGCGCGATTTCGCCAGCAAGGTCAAGATCGGCATGGTCGGGGTCAACGTGCCGATCCCGGTGCCGGTCGCCTATCACAGCTTCGGCGGCTGGAAGGACTCCCTGTTCGGAGACCACCACATGCATGGCGAGGAGGGGGTGCGCTTCTACACCAAGCTGAAGACCGTAACCTCCCGCTGGCCCACCGGGATCCGGGCAGGCGCCGAATTCGTCATGCCGACGATGAAATAGGACGGCGATGAAGCGAGCCCCAATCTTGACCCTGGCGCTGGTTCTCGCCTGGGGTGGCGTGTCCGCCGCCGACCAGCCGTTCGAGTTCACCAACGAGCCCTGGACCGGCTCCGCGGTCTATTCGCAGACCGACGGCAGCTTCAGCCACTGCCTGATGGCGGCGCAGTTCGACCGGCAGATGTCGCTGGTCGTCGCGTTGGACCGCGCCGGCGGCGTTTCGCTTGGTGTCCGCAACCCGCGCTGGGCCCTGACGCTCCTGGAAACCCAGCCGATGGCCTTCAGCCTCGGCGGCTCCCAGCCGCACGAAGCGATGGCGACTGCCGTCGACTCGACCTTGCTGCTGGTCCGGTTCGAGGATGGCGAGTCGATCCTGGCAGAGCTGGCGCTGGCGCCAACCGTTTCCGTCGCCCAGGAGACCCAGGGATTTCAGTTCGTCATGGTCAACTTCGCCGCCGCTCTCGAGGCCCTGAAGGACTGCAACGCTGCAGCGCGGATCGATGTCGATGTGGCGGCAGATCCCTTAGCCGCGGCGGACCCTGCGGCCGCGTCCGTGGAGGACCGAGACAGGACGATTCTGGTCGATCCGGTCACCCTCGACCAGACCGTCGCCCGCAACTTCCTGCAAGCCGCCGGCCTGACCGAGTTCACGCTGATGACGCCCAACGAACTCAGCGACTTCCTGGGCGATGCGCGCGCGGCGTGGACCGACGGCGCGATCTACGGCGCGCTCTACACCATTGCGCCGCGGCAGAACCGGCTGCAGACCGCGGCGGACCAGGTCATCCGGGTGCTGACAAACGGGTGCAGCGGCGTGTTCACCTCCGCACCGATCGTAGGGCCGGACGACGACGGCGCCATCGTCCGCAGGTCGGCGGTCTGCGACGAGAACCCGCTCGGCATGCTGTTCCGTACCTCCGTGATCAACGGCCAATCCGGCACCCTGATCATCCTGCACGCCGCGTTGCGCGAGGATGCCGAGCGACTGGCGATCGCCGACGACCTGCTGATCGGGGCGATCCGGGACGGCAGCGTGGCAGTCGAGTAGGCACGAAGAGCACCCATGATCGACCACCGCGCGGACGAGGCCTTGCTGAGCTGCGCCGAGATGTACGCCGCCGATGCGGCTGCGATGGCGATGGGCGTCGACGGCATCACCTTGATGGAGAATGCCGGGCGCGCCGTCGCCGACGCGATCTGCCTGCGCTGGGGACGCCGGCCGGTTGCCGTGCTCTGCGGGCCGGGAAACAACGGCGGCGATGGCTTCGTCGCCGCGCGCCACCTGGCCGCTCGCGGTTGGCAGGTGTCCCTCCATCTGCTGGGCGACCGTTCGGCGCTCAGGGGCGACGCCGCTCATCATGCCGCGCTCTGGAGCGGGGAGGTCCGGCCGTTGCGCGAGACCAGCGGAGAGGGGGCCGAGATGGTCATCGATGCCGTGTTCGGCGCGGGACTTTCTCGACCGGTGGACGGACTGGCCGCGGCAGCGTTGGCGGCCATTCCCGCGCACGCCCCGATCGTGGCGGTCGACGTGCCGTCCGGCGTCAGCGGGGACACCGGCCTTGTCCAGGGTTACGCGCGGCCCGCCGCTCTCACGGTGACCTTCTTTCGCGGGAAGCCAGGGCACCACCTCATGCCCGGCAAGGCTCTGATCGGCGAACTCGTCGTCGCCGACATCGGCATCCGGCCTGAGGTGCTCGACGACATCCGGCCCTCGCTCCGGCGCAACGGCCCCCCGGCCTGGGGCGACGCGCGCCCACGGCTGATGCGCGGCGGCCACAAGTTCGACCGCGGCCACCTGACGGTCGTAGCCGGTGCGGCGCTGACCGGGGCAACGCGGCTGGCCGCCCGGGCGGCAGTTCACGCCGGGGCCGGCCTCGTGACAGTGCTCGCTCCACGCGGCAGTGTCGGGCCGTTCCGCGCCGACCTCGCGGCACTGATGGCGGTGGAGTTCGACGATACGGCAGCGCTGGCGGCCTGGTTCGACGACCAGCGCCGCAATGCCGTCGTCATCGGTCCCGGGCTTGGCCGCAGCCGCGAGGCCCGAACCCAGGTCGCGACGGTGCTGGCGCGGAGCCGGGCTGCGGTCGTCGACGGAGACGGGCTGTCGAACTTCGGCGGCGAGGCGGATGTCCTGGCGGCGGCAATCACCGGACCCTGCGTGCTCACGCCGCATGCCGGCGAGTTCGCCCGCCTGTTCGGCAGCGACGGAGGCGCCGGCCGGCTCGCCGAGGCCCTTGCGGCCGCGCGGCGGATGGGTGCGGTGATCGTGTCGAAGGGGCCGGATACGGTGATCGCAGCGCCGGACGGCCGGGCGGCGATCAACGACGGCGCGCCGCCCGAGCTGGCGGTCGCCGGCAGCGGCGACGTGCTGAGCGGCATCATCGGGGCCGCTCTGGCCATGGGCATGCCGGCTTTCGAAGCGGCGGCCTTGAGCGTCGACGCCCATGGCCGGGCAGGGCACCGGATGACGCGGGTCAGCGCCGATGCACTGGCTGATGCGCTCGACCCGCTCTGGCGGAGGCGCTGTTCCTGATCCGGCGTGACCGTTGCGTGACGCGGGTTCGCTTGACCGCGCTCGTTCGCTTCCTATAGGAAGACCGGCGGCTCGCCTGTCTGGGTACGGCCGCAAAGCCTGACGCGGTATGGTTCTCATGCGCGGGCGTGGTGGAATTGGTAGACACGCCAGACTTAGAATCTGGTGGCCGAAAGCCGTGGGGGTTCAAGTCCCTCCGCCCGCACCAGTCGCAGCGACTCGAATCCTGGCGAAACACCGGCCGACGCCGTAGCCGAAGAGGAAGAACGACAATGCAGGTTACTGAGACCCTCAGCGAGGGACTCAAGAAGGAGTTCAAGATCGTGCTGACGGCCGCCGAAGTGGGCGCGCGGATAACGGCACGGCTTGACGAGTTGGCGCAGACGGCCCAGTTGCCGGGCTTCCGCAAGGGCAAGGTGCCGACATCGCTCCTGCGCAAGCGATTCGGCCAGTCGCTTTTTGCCGAGGAGGTCCAGAACGCGGTCCGCGACAGCGTGCGCGACACCATCCAGGAGCACAAGCTGCGCCCGGCCATGGAACCGAAGATCGATGTCCAGAAGCTGGAGCCTGAGCAGGATATCGAGTTCACGATCGCCCTCGAGGAGCTGCCCAACATAGAGGCGCCCGCCCTGGACGGCATCACCCTGGAGCGGCTGACCGCCGAGGTGACCGATACCGCGGTCGACGAAGCCCTGAACCGCATCGGTGCGCAGCAGCGACGGACCGAGCCGGTCACGGAGGCGCGTCCGGCCGCCGTCGGCGACATCCTGGTGGTCGACTACAAGGGCGTGATCGACGGCGTGGCGTTCGAAGGCGGGACCGCCGAGAATGTGAGCGTCGAGCTCGGGGCGAGCGGGCTGCTGCCGGAGTTCGACGCGAATCTGGTCGGGGTCAAGGCCGGCGACACACCCGAATTCGACGTCGTCTTCCCCGCCCAGTACCACTCCGATGCGGTAGCCGGGAAGACGGCCCGCTTCACGGTCTCGGTCAAGGAGCTGCGCACGCCGGTCAAGGTCGCCATCGACGAGGATTTCGCCAAGTCGCTCGGCGCCGACAACCTGGAAGCGCTGCGCAACATGATCAAGGACCAGCTTGCCCGCGAGTACCGGACGATGGCGCGTTCGAAGCTGAAACGCGACCTGCTTGACGTTCTGGCGGAGCGCCACACTTTCGACGTGCCACCGACCATGGTGGACATGGAGTTCGAACAGATCTGGCGCCAGGTGGAGCAAGCGCGGGAGCAGGGCGATATCGACGAGGAAGACAAGGACAAGCCCGAGGACCAGCTGCGCGAGGAGTACCGTGCGATCGCCAATCGGCGTGTCCGGCTGGGGCTGCTCCTGTCCGAGGTCGGCACCAAGAACCAGATTACCGTCAGCGATGACGAGTTGACCCGCGCGGTGATCGCCGAGGCCCGGCGCTATCCGGGGCAGGAGCAGAAGGTCTTCGAGTTCTACCAGAAGCAGCCTCAGGCGCAGCAGGCGCTCCGGGGACCGATCTTCGAGGACAAGGTAGTCGACTATCTGATCGAACTGGCCGAGGTGACCGAGAAGGCCGTAGATGTCGAGGAACTGGCGCGTGCGGCCGTCGGCGGCGAGGTTGCGACCGCCCATGTTCATGACCATGACAACCATCATGACCACGATCATGATCACGACCACGATCATGATCACGATCATGCCCACCGATGACAGGTAGCGGCCGCATTTGCCTCGGCCTCAGGTCGCCGAGAGCGGGCGCCGGTACGGATTGAGAGGCGATAGAGTGTCCGACCCGAGAGACATCTACATGAATACCCTGGTGCCGATGGTCGTAGAACAGACCAGCCGGGGCGAGCGCGCGTTCGACATCTATTCGCGCCTGCTGAAGGAGCGGATCATCTTCATCACCGATGCGATCCACGACGGCGTGGCCAGCTTGGTCTGCGCACAGCTCCTGTTCCTGGAGGCGGACAATCCGAACAAGGACATCGCGATGTACATCAACTCGCCGGGAGGCGTGGTGACGTCGGGGCTCGCGATCTACGACACGATGCAGTACATCCGGCCGCAGGTGTCGACGGTTTGCATGGGCCAGGCCGCCTCCATGGGGTCGTTGCTGCTGGCCGCCGGTGCCGCCGGCAAGCGCTATGCCCTGCCGAATGCACGGATCATGGTTCACCAGCCGTCGGGCGGCTATCAGGGCCAGGCCACCGACATCGAGATTCATGCCAAGGAAATCCTGTCGGTGCGGAACCGACTGAACCAGATATATGTCAAGCACACCGGCCAGCCGATCAAGAAGATCGAGGACGCCATGGAGCGCGACAAATTCTACACGCCCGAGGAGGCGGTGACATTCGGCCTGATCGATGAGGTGGTGAACCAACGTCCGGCAACCGAAGGCGAGGGATCGGGCCGGTCGGCGAAGTCGTGATGGCCACTTGCTTTAACGGCATCTTGATGCCCAATTGTTAGGGTTGAGATAGCTGCGGGTTGCACTGGCCATTGCATCGCCTAAGCTTATGGGGGAGTCTGGCGCGCATGCCGGCGTGCAATTTGCAGCGATGGGCCGAAGCGGCGGTAGACCGACCGGTCGAGCCCCATCGACAAACGGGCCGCCCTGGGGGGCGGCGGCGGATCTGGAGCAGAGATGACCAAAGCCAGCAGTGGTGACACCAAAAACACCCTGTATTGTTCCTTCTGCGGAAAGAGCCAGCACGAGGTACGCAAGCTGATTGCAGGCCCGACCGTGTTCATCTGCGATGAATGCGTCGAACTGTGCATGGACATCATCCGCGAGGAGAGCAAGACGACACTGGTGCGCTCCCGCGACGGCGTGCCCACCCCGCAGGAGATCGACAAGGTCCTGAACGACTACGTGATCGGTCAGGAGCACGCCAAGCGCGTGCTGTCGGTTGCGGTGCACAACCACTACAAACGCCTTGCGCACGGGGCGAAGAACAACGACGTCGAGCTGGGCAAGTCGAACATCCTGCTGGTCGGGCCGACCGGGTGCGGCAAGACCCTCCTGGCCCAGACGCTTGCGCGGATTCTCGACGTACCGTTCACGATGGCCGACGCGACCACGCTGACCGAGGCCGGCTATGTCGGCGAGGATGTGGAGAATATCATCCTCAAGCTGCTGCAGTCGGCCGACTACAATGTCGAGCGCGCGCAGCGGGGCATCGTTTACATCGACGAGGTCGACAAGATCAGCCGCAAGTCGGACAACCCCTCGATCACCCGCGACGTCTCGGGCGAGGGCGTCCAGCAGGCGCTGCTGAAGATCATGGAGGGCACGGTTGCCAGCGTGCCGCCCCAGGGCGGCCGCAAGCATCCCCAGCAGGAGTTCCTCCAGGTCGACACCACCAACATCCTGTTCATCTGCGGTGGCGCCTTCTCCGGCCTCGAGAAGATCATCGCCCAGCGCAACCAGGGCACGTCAATCGGTTTCGGCGCCGACGTGCGGGCGCCGGACGAGCGCCGCGCGGGTGATCTGCTCAAGGCGGTGGAGCCCGAGGACCTGCTCAAGTTCGGCCTGATCCCGGAATTCATCGGTCGGCTGCCGGTGATTGCGACCTTGCGCGATCTGGACGCCGAGGCGCTGATCGACATCCTGACCAAGCCGAAGAACGCGCTCGTGCGGCAGTACGAGCGGATGTACGAGATGGAGGGCGTGACCCTCTCCTTCACCGAGGATGCCATGGGCGCGGTCGCCGAGAAGGCGATCCTGCGCAAGACCGGAGCCCGCGGGTTGCGCTCGATCATGGAGGGGATCCTGCTCGACTCCATGTACGAGCTGCCGGGCCTGGAGAATGTGGAGGAGATCGTCGTCAACGCCGAAGTCGTCGAGGGGCGCTCCAAGCCGCTGTATTGCTACAGCGACAAGCGGTCGGAACAGGAGGCGAGCGCCTGATCGCGACTGCGCCCGGCGGCGGAAATTCCGGGGGCAGGGCCAGGGTTGATCCCGGTCCGCCTCGGCACCATGTCTGACGGGAAACGGGCCGTCTGGCCTGTACCCGCCTAATCGCAAAGCGTCACCAAGCTGACGCCGACTAGCGAACGAATCGAGGAATCATGGTGGACGAACGGCTTATCTCGACCTTTCCAGTCCTGCCACTGCGCGACATCGTCGTCTTCCCGCACATGATCGTGCCGCTGTTTGTCGGCCGCAAGAAGTCGGTCCGTGCGTTGGAAGACGTGATGCGGGACGACAAGCAGATCCTGCTGCTGACTCAGAAGGACGCTGCCCAGGACGACCCGGAAGCCGTAGACCTGTTCGAAGTCGGCACCGTCGCCACTGTGCTGCAGCTGCTCAAGCTCCCCGACGGCACCGTGAAGGTGCTGGTAGAGGGTGTGCAGCGCGCGGTGGTGCGCGATTACATCGACAATGCGCAGTTTTTCCAGGCGCATGCGGAGGTCGTGGGCGACGAGGGCGCCGAGAGCCAGGAGGTCGAGGCGCTGGCGCGCACGATCGTCGGGCAGTTCGAGCAGTACATCAAGCTCAACCGCAAGGTGCCGCCGGAGGTCCTGGTCTCGATCAACCAGATCGACGACTGGAGCAAGCTCGCCGACACCGTTTCGTCGCATCTGTCGCTGAAGATCCCGGACAAGCAGGATTTGCTGGAGACGGTTTCGGTCGCCGAGCGGCTTGAGAAGATCTACGGCCACCTGGAAGGCGAAATCGGCGTGCTTCAGGTCGAGAAGCGGATTCGCGGACGGGTGAAGAAGCAGATGGAGCGCACCCAGCGCGAGTACTACCTGAACGAGCAGATGAAGGCCATCCAGAAGGAACTGGGTGAGATGGATGACGGCCGCGACGAGCTCTCCGAGCTCGAGGAGCGGCTGGCCAAGACCAAATTCTCCAAGGAGGCCCGGGAAAAGGCGACCGCCGAGCTGAAGAAGCTACGGACGATGAGCCCGATGTCGGCGGAAGCGACGGTGGTGCGCAACTACCTCGACTGGATGCTGGGCCTGCCGTGGAAGAAGCGGACCAAGATCAAGAAGGATCTGAAGGCGGCCGAACAGGTGCTCGATGCCGACCACTACGGTCTGGAGAAGGTCAAGGAACGCATCGTCGAGTATCTTGCGGTGCAGAACCGGACCGGCAATGTCCGCGGTCCGATTCTGTGCCTGGTCGGCCCTCCGGGCGTCGGCAAGACCTCGCTCGGCAAGTCGATCGCCCGCGCGACCGGCCGCCAATTCGTGCGGATGTCGCTCGGCGGTGTGCGCGACGAGGCCGAAATCCGCGGCCACAGACGGACCTATATCGGCTCGATGCCGGGCAAGGTGCTGCAGGGCATGCGCAAGGCGAAGTCCTCCAATCCGCTGTTCCTCCTCGACGAGGTCGACAAGCTCGGCGCGGATTGGCGCGGCGATCCGTCCTCCGCGCTGCTGGAGGTGCTGGACCCCGAGCAGAACGCGACCTTCGTCGACCACTACCTGGAGGTCGAGTACGATCTGTCCGATGTGATGTTCATCTGCACGGCGAACACGCTGCGCATGCCGCAGCCTCTGCTCGACCGGATGGAACTCATCCGCATCCCCGGCTACACCGAGGACGAGAAGGTCGAGATCTGCCGCCGGCACCTGATCGAAAAGCAGATCAAGGCGAACGGCCTGAAGCCGGGCGAGTGGTCGATCTCCGACGATGCGTTGCGCGACCTGATCCGCTACTACACGCGTGAGGCCGGCGTTCGCAACCTGGAGCGCGAGCTCGCCAACCTGGCGCGTAAGGCTGTCAAGGTGTTGATGTCCGAGACCAGGACCAAGAAGGTCACGCTGACACGGCGCAATCTCGAGAAGTTCGCCGGTGTGAAGAAGTTCCGCTTCGGCGAGGTCGAGGAAGTGGATGCGGTCGGTGTCACCACCGGACTTGCCTGGACCGAGGTCGGCGGCGAGTTGCTGTCGATCGAGGCGGTGACCCTGCCTGGGAAGGGCAAGATGACGATCACCGGCAAGCTCGGTGACGTGATGCAGGAATCGGTGCAGGCGGCGGCAAGCTACGTGCGTTCCCGGTCAATCGCCTTCGGCATCAAGCCGACCCTGTTCGAGAAGCGGGATATCCATATCCATGTGCCGGAAGGCGCAACGCCGAAGGACGGTCCGTCGGCGGGCGTGGCGATGATCACCTCCATCGTCTCGGTGCTCGCCGGCATCGCGGTGCGCCGCGACGTTGCCATGACCGGGGAGATCACGCTGCGCGGCCGGGTGCTGCCGATCGGCGGTCTGAAGGAGAAGCTGCTGGCGGCCCACCGCGGCGGCATCAAGATCGTCCTGATTCCGCAGGATAACGAGAAGGACCTGGCCGAGATCCCGGATAACGTGAAGCGTGGCCTGCAGATCGTCCCGTGCGCGACGGTCGATCAGGTTCTGCAGCATGCGCTTGTGCGGCCTCTCGTTCCCATCGAGTGGCGAGACGAGGCGGAGACCGACAGCGTTCCGCCATCTTCAGGTGACGACCGCCCGGGCGTCGTGGCACATTGAGTCGTTGGAGCCGCGGAGCCTGATTCTTTCCCGCTGTGTGAACAGCGCGCGAATTGACGGGTTTCCGCGGCCTCATTAGAGTGCAGAGCCCCAGTCCGGGCTGCCACGTTTTCACTGACACGTAAATTAGGAGGGGGACCGCCTCGTGAACAAGAATGACTTGATTGCCTCCGTCGCCGAAAGCGGCGGCATGACGCGCGCAGATGCAACGCGAGCGGTCGATGCTGTGTTCGATTCGATCACGGGCGCATTGAAGAAGGGCGACGAAGTGCGGCTCGTTGGATTTGGCACCTTCTCCGTGTCCAGCCGCGCCGCAAGCCAGGGCCGCAACCCCCGTACCGGCGACCCGATTTCGATTCCGGCCTCGAAACAGGCCAAGTTCAAGGCCGGCAAGGGCCTGAAGGACGCTTTGAACTAATTCCTCGTCATCCTGAATCTGGACGCCGGCCGCATTGCGGCCGGCGTCGTGATTGACGGCGAGGCCTGTCCAGGCGGCCGGAAGCCCGGCAGGGCGGTTAGCTCAGCTGGCAGAGCATCTCGTTTACACCGAGAGGGTCGGCGGTTCGATCCCGTCACCGCCCACCAATACGAACGCCGGGCTCTCCCGGTATGCGCTCGTGCGTACAAAGCGATTGCGAAGGCGGCGCGCGATCCCGTATCCAGAGTCATGAGCATGATTCCCGAGTCCCGCCGGGTGGCGGCCCGGCTGGCCGCGCTGGTGGCCGCATTCGGCCTGGGCTTGGTCGCTTCCTCGTCCGGCTGGGCCGACCGGCCGGGCGACGAGGCGCGCTGGAGCGCGCAGCCCCTGCCGGCTTCCGGCCCGGCGCGGGTGATCGGCACCTACAGCAACGGCTGCATCGCCGGCGCCGTGGCGCTGCCGTTGGATGGCGCCGGTTATTCTGTGATCCGACCTGAACGAAACCGTTACTGGGGCCACCCGTCGCTGGTGGATTTTGTCCAGAGGCTCGGATTCGAGGCGCTGAGGCACGGGATCGGCGTGTTGATGATCGCCGACCTGGGTCAGCCGCGCGGCGGCCCGATTTCCGGGCATGCGAGCCATGAACTCGGGCTCGACGTTGACATCTGGCTGCGGCTGCTGCCCGGCAACCTGGTCGACGCGGCGGCGCGCAGCCAGCCGGTTTCACAGTCGGCCGTGGTCGCGAACAGCAATGCGATCGACCGCGGATTCTGGACGCCGGCCCATGTCGACCTCTATCGGGCCGCAGCCACGCTGCCGAATGTCGACCGGATATTCGCCCATCCGGTGATCAAGCGGGAACTCTGCCAATCGGCTACCGGCGACCGCAGCTGGCTGGCCAAGGTTCGGCCCTGGTACGGCCATGACGCGCACATGCACGTGCGGCTCGTCTGTCCGCCTGACAGCCCGGAGTGCAGGCCGCAGGCGCCGGTTCCGGCCGGAGACGGCTGTGGCGATGATCTCGCCTGGTGGTTCACCGATGGTCCCTATCAGCCGAGCACGCAGCCGCCGACCCCGCCGCCCGCGCTCCCGGCCGGCTGCGAGGCCATCCTCGCGCAATAGGGATCAGGCCGGCAGCCTTAGGGCAGACAGGGCTTCGGGCGTGTCGACGTCCAGCAGGATCCCGGGGTCGTCGGTCGGCACCTCACATACCAGCTCCGGATGGTCGGCGAGGACCTGGCGGCCGCCGACGTCGCCGCTGACCTGGGCCAGATCGGCAAAGAAGCGCCGGCCCCACAGGGTCGGGTTGCCGCGGCGGCCGTTGAAGGTCGGCACGCAAACCACCCGCCCTTCGACCGGATTGAACGCAGCAATCAGCCGGTCGATGGTCTCCGGCCGGACGCGCGGCATGTCGCCGAGCTGGATCACCGCGCCGTCGACCTCTGCCGGCAGGTGGGCGAGCCCGGTCCGGACCGATGTACTGAGCCCCTGGGCAAAGTCCGGGTTGTGGCGGATCGTGACGCCCAGCCCGGCGAGAGAGTCCCTGACAGCTTCCGCCTCGTGCCCGCTGACCACGGTGATCCCGGTGACCTTGCTGGCGGCCATTGTCTCCACCACCCGGCGCACCATCGGGGCCGAGTCGATCAGGGCCAGCAGCTTGTTCTGCGCGCCCATCCGCCGCGACTGACCGGCGGCAAGCACGATACCGGCGATCCGGGGCGCATGTTGTGTCCGGCGCAGGCCCGATTCGCTCTCCTGCACCGCCTTGTCGCGTGGCTGCGGCCGACTGGCGATCTCCTTCAACAATCCGCCGACGCCCATCGCCATGATGTCGGCGCGTGTCACCGGCACCCGGGCGACCAGCCGCTGCAGCACCCAGTCGAAACCGTTGAGCTTGGGCGACCGCGCGCAGCCCGGCAGCCCGAGAACCGGCACCGGCCCGGTCGGCAGAGTCGCCTCGCCGAGGAGCATCAGATTGCCAGGATCGACGGGCATGCCGAAATGGGTCACCCGGCCGCCGAAATCCTCGATCGCCGCCGGCAGGACATCGCGGCGGTCGACGATCGCCGAGGCGCCGGCGACGAGGATCAGGTCCGGCGCCTCGGCCGCGACCTTGCGCAGGGCCTCGGTCAGGTCCGCCACCGTGTGGGCGCAGCGGCGCTCGGAGAGCAGGGTGCTGCCGGTGGACTCGACCCGCTCGCGGGTCACCGCGACCGTCCGGTCGAGGATCGACTCCTTCATGCCCGGCACCCGGGTCTGGACCAGCGCCACGCGTGAGGCGACGAAGGGCGCGACCCGTAACAGCGGCACCCCATCTTCGGCAGCGACGGCCACCGCAGTGTCGACGATGGCGGCGTCGGCGGCAAAAGGGATGATCTTGACAGTAGCGGCTATCTGACGCTCGCCGACGACGTCGAAGGCGGGGAGGGTGGCGATGGTCACCGACTCGTTCAGTCGATTGATCCGGTCGACGCGCGCGCCGTCGAGGACGAGCACCCCGGACACGTCGGCGACGAGGTTGCAGCGGCCTGTGAAGGGCGCAGTAACCGTCAGGTTCGGGCCGGCGCAGGCCTCGGCCAGCCTTCGGGCGGCCGCGTCCTCATGCACGTCGCTGGGATCGAGCTTGGCGGCGACCACCTCGGCCAGCCCGGCGGCGGCGATGGCCTCCACGTCCTCGGCGCTCAGCACACGGCCTTTCTTGAACACCGGCCCCTTGCCGCCGTCCGGGGTCCCCAGGCGCAGGCTGTGGGCCAGGATGGCGCCTGCGGCCTCGCCCACCGGGATCGGACCGAACCTCATGCAGCCGCCGCGCCGGCTGCGACCGGGGCCGGCTCCGCGCGCAGGGCGGCGGTGACCTGGGCGAGGATCGAGATCGCGATCTCGGCAGGCGTCGAGGCACCGATGTCGAGCCCGACCGGGCCGTGAATGCGCCCGATCGAGTCGTCGCCATGGCCGAGCGCCCGCAGCCGCTCGACACGCTTGGCGTGGGTCTTCCGACTGCCCAGCGCGCCGATGTAGAAGGCCGGCGACTGCAGCGCCGCATCCAGTGCCGGATCGTCGAGCTTGGGGTCGTGGGTCAGGGTGACGATCGCCATCCGCCGGTCGGGCGCCAGTGCCGCCAGCGCCTCGTCCGGCCAGTCGTCGGAGAGGCTGACCCCGGGAAAGCGATCGCGGGTGGCGAAGGCGCCGCGCGGGTCGATGACGGTGACGTCGTAGCCGGCTAGCGCCGCCATAGGCGCCAGCGGCTGGGCGATGTGGACCGCCCCGACCAGGACCAGGCGAAGCGGCGGCGCCCAGACCTGGATGAACAGCTCGCGGCCATCGATTTCGTCTGTGCCGCTCCTGTCGTCTCGCAGCCGGCGTGTGACGGCCTCGGCTTCAGCCGTGGACAGGGACAGCGCGCCGGTCAACGCGGCCGGGCCGTTGCCCCAGGCCTGTACGCCGTCGGCCAGCGCGGTGACGAGGACGAAGGGCTGTTTGGCCGCACGCGCGCCGCGCAAGGCCTCGAGGGCGGCCGCCTTCATTCGACCGGTTCCACATAGACTTCGACCCGGCCGCCGCAGGCCAGCCCGACATGCCAGGCGTCGGCGTCGCTGACTCCGAACTCCAGCCGCCGAGGCTTGCCGTCGCCCATGGCGGCGATCGCCTGCTCGACCACGGCGCCCTCGATGCAGCCGCCGGAGACCGAGCCGACCATGGCCCCGGCCTGGTCCACCGCCAGCTGGCTGCCGACAGGGCGCGGCGACGAGCCCCAGGTCTTGATGACGGTGGCCAGGGCCACCTTGCGGCCGTCGCTGCGCCAGGCGACAACCTGGTCGAGAATGGCGTCCGGGCCGGCGAAAAGGGTCGATTGCTCGGTCATGGCATGTCCTCAGGCAGCGTGGCGGTACGGTTGGCGGCGGGCACCGGTGGCCGGTGCGCTCAGGGCATCGGCCAGCGCGCCCAGGCTGCTGAGATTGTGGACTGGCCTGAATTCGTCAACATGCGGCAGGATCGCGCGGATGCCCTGCGACTTCGGCTCGAAGCCTTCGTAGCGCAGCAGTGGATTGAGCCAGATCAGCTTGCGGCACGACTTGTGCAGCCGCTCCATCTCGTCGGCCAGCCCCTCGCCGGCGTCGCGGTCGAGACCGTCGGAGATCAGCAGCACGATCGCCCCCTGGCCCAGCACGCGCCGCGACCAGTTGACATTGAAGTCGTGGAGGCATGCGCCGATGCGGGTGCCGCCGGACCAGTCCTCAACCGCCTCGGCACACTGGTCGAGCGCTACATCCACGTCCTTGGCCCGCAAATAGCGGGTGACGTTGCTGAGGCGGGTGCCGAACAGGAAGGTATGGACGCGATCGTAGTCGTTGGTGATCGCGTGCAGGAAGTGGAGGAACAGGCGGGAATAGCGGCTCATCGAGCCCGAGATGTCGCATAGCACCACCAGCGGTGGATGGCGCCGCTTCGGCGTCTTCATCAGCAGCGGGATGTCATGGCCGCCGCTGCGCAGTGCTGCGCGCAAGGTGGCCCGCATGTCGGTGCGCGTGCCGTGCTCCGTGGTGCGGAAGCGGCGGGTCGGCATCTCCATGATCGGCAGCCGCATCCGGGCGATCGCCTTGCGGGCCTCGTCGAGTTCCACCGCCGACATGTCCTCGAAATCGGTCCGCTGCAGCAGTTCGCGGTCGGACATGGTCATCACCGCGTCGACCTCGATCTCCTGCTCCTGGCTGTCGGGGGCCTCGGGCCGGTCTTCGCGGTCCTTGCGGAACGCCTCGTCGACGCGCCGGCTGATCTCCTTTTCGTCCGGCCGCTTCTGCGGGCTGTCGGCTTCGAAGGACGGCAGCACCAGCGCCATCATCCGCTCCAGCAGCTGCGGATTGCGCCAGAAGATGTGGAACGCCTGGTCGAACAGCTCGCGCTGGTCGCGGCGGTTGACGAACACGGCGTGCAGCGTCCAGTAGAAATCCTGCCGGCTGCCGAGGCCGACCGTCTCGACGGCCCGGATCGCCTCGATCACCTTGCCGGGACCGATCGGCAGCCCGGCTGCGCGCAGGGCACGGGCGAAGTGCATGACATTGACGAACAGCTTGCCCTTGCCGGCGGTCACGTGCTCCCAGGCTTGGTCTAGACTGTCTTGCATCGGCTTATGAATAAGTGGTGTCAGATAACTGGCATTGCTGCCATTTCCGCGTTCACGGTGTTCAGTATCCGCTGTGCCTCCGACCCCTGCAGTCGAGCGATGTCGTCCTGGTACTTGAGCAGCGCGCCGAGCGTGTCGTTGATCGTGTCCGGATCGAGCTCGATCACGTCCAGGGTGGTCAGCGCCTTGATCCAGTCGATGGTCTCGGCGATGCCGGGGAGCTTGAACAGGTCCATGCTGCGGACCTGCTGGACGAACATCACCACCTGCCGCGACAGCCGCTTGTCCGCCTCCGGCGCCTTCAGCCGCAGAATCTGCAGCTCGCGGTCGGCCTTCGGATAATCGACCCAGTAGTAGAAGCAGCGGCGCTTCAGGGCGTCGTGGATCTCGCGGGTGCGATTGGAGGTGATGACGACGATCGGCGGTGTTTCGGCTTTGATAGTACCGATCTCCGGGATCGTGACCTGGAAGTCGCTGAGCGCTTCGAGCAGATAGGCCTCGAACGGCTCGTCGGTGCGGTCGAGTTCGTCGATCAGCAGCACCGGCGGGCCTTCGAGCGCGGGCTCCAGGGCCTGCAGCAGAGGCCGCTTGATCAGGAAACGCTCGCTGAAGATGTCGCTGCCCAGCGCGTCGCGATTGGCGTCGCCGGCTGCCTCGGCCAGGCGGATTTCGATCATCTGGCGCGCATAGTTCCACTCATAGACCGCCGAGGCGACGTCGAGGCCTTCGTAGCACTGCAGGCGGACCAGTCGACGACCGAGCGTCTGGGCAAGCACCTTGGCAATCTCGGTCTTGCCGACGCCGGCCTCCCCCTCGAGGAAAAGCGGCCGCCCGAGCTTGAGCGACAGGTAAACGGCGGTGGCCAGGCTGCGGTCCGCCACGTAGTCGCCGCCGGCGAGGAGGGATGCGGTTTCGTCAACCGATGTCGGCAGTGTCATGAATGCAGGCTTCCCAAGCGCTATGGTCGTCACGGCATGCGAATGCGCGTTGATCCGTGCAAGGCAGGTGCCGCGCATACGAAGTCGCGCCGCCCCCGGGCCCCGGATGGGGAGGAAGGCGGCGCGGGATAGAATTAGGGCTTGGCAGCCGAAATTGCGAGGACTAGCTGCGCGGCAAGGTGACCCTGGGCGGGGCTCCGCCCGCTACTTCCGGTACCAGGATCCGGACTGGGAGAGCAGATAGGTTCCGCCCGGAACCTCGTTGTAGATCCGCTGCGCAGCTACGATGCCCACCTGCTCGACCGGCGCCCCGGTCTGGGAGGCGACGTTCTGATAGGCCTGCCGCCGCTGCGCGTTGATCTGGTCCACCAGCGCACGCACATTGCCCGGCGCGTTGTTGTCAACGAGCGCGACGTAGCCGTCGGGCCGCTCGCCGATATAGCCGGCTGCGCGGGCGTCGGACAGGGAGTCGGCAAGAGCCGACACCGCCATCAGGCACATCGCCACCAGCATGACTGCACCGCGGCTGAGAGCGCGTGCGGCGCCAAGGCTGAGTTTCATTCCTGCGTCCATCGTCAATCTCCTGACAATCCGAAGATGTCCCCTTGTTCCGCGAAAACATCGTCGAGCGCGCGATCAACTCTGATCAGGACTTCCTGTTGGATCGTGATATTGATCTCGAGCACAATCGGTTCGTCTGGAGCCTCGAACTTCACGGTGGGTGAGCAAGCGACGGCCATTCCCGTAAAGACCGCCAACGCGATTGCCTGCCTAGTACCCATGCCACCTAGGTACGCGCCGATTAAGGCCATTCTATGTCTTTCCAGGGACAAATTCTGTCCTCCCATCCCGGCGGTCGCCTGGTGGCGGTAGGCCACTAGTTCGACGGAGTCGCTGCGTCGAAGCCATACTCCATGATCAGGTCCTGGATTGTCTCGGGAACACGGTAGATATCCAGCGAATTCTGAATAACGTCCTCGAGCTGCCCGTCCACGTTGAGCGAGAGGTCGATGGGCACCCCGCCATAGACGTCCGGATTGCGCCCAAGGATGCGAAACCCGATCTGCAGGTCACCCGCCACCGGCCGCATCAGCCGCAGGTCGAGCTCATCGAACAAGAAGTTCTCGAGAAGCTCGATCATCAGGTCGACCCCCTGGTTGGTCCCCTCGATGGCGCCGAGATCGGCAGCGGCATCGTAGCGGATATAGCCGGGCTCGCGCGCCGACAGCCACGCCTCCGGAATCACCAGGTCTCCGTTGACGACGACGATCGGGATGACGCCGTCGAGCGTCCCCTTGGCCTCGAGGGTTTCCAGATCGGCTAAGCCGAGCAGCGTGCCGAGATCGACCCCGGTGACCACCAGGTCGATTACCTGCTCCTCGGCTGTGAACGACACGGCCTGATGCCGCGCCGACACCACACCGCCTGCGAAGGCGAAGGTCGCCTGCTCGACCGCCAGAGTATCGCCGCCCCGCAACGCGAACAGGACCCGGGCATCGCTGATCGGCACGCCCATGTCGACAGTGGCGATCGACAACAACTGTCCCGAATCGGTCTCCAGCGGACTCAGGTTCGAAAGCTCGACAACCGTGTTGATGTGGGTGAACTGCACATCGTCATACTCGCCCGACACGTCGCTGATGTGCAAGGCGAGGTCGGGCGTGATCGTCGAGCCGGTCCAGCGCACGGACCCTCTGACGTCCACTGTACCGGTTACGTTCTCGAAGCCGGTCAGCAGCGGCGAGATGTCGCCGGGTTGCAGCACCAGCGGGCTGAAGATCAGGTCCTGGACCGCCAAATCGGCAGAGCCGGCATTGGTGTCGATGGTGTGCCGGAGGTTGACATCCGCAATCAGGATGTTGCGCTCGTCGAAGACCCTGGCGGTGACCCGGATGATGTCGTCGAGCCCGTAGTCCATTCTTCCGCGCATACCGATGCGCGACAGTGCGCCATGCGTCTCGCTGGTCCTCAGATCTCCGGCAGTCGCCTGCAGGACAAGCAGGTTCTGGGGGTCGTTGTCGTCATAATCGATCACGACGTTCGCGCCCTCGATCGACCAGCCTTCGCGGGGAGCGGACCCCGAAACGCCGGCGACCTCGATCTGCATCACGTAACGGCCCTCGATGTAGCCCCCTTCCATGGTCAGGTCGCGGGTTCGGATCGCGGTCTGCACCCGCTCGTCGCCCAGGCGGATCGAGCCGCGCAGGTCGAGCGGGCCGACGTTGATGCTGTGACGCAGCGACCAGCCGGCGGGATCGTTGAAATCCAGTTCCAGCACCGGATGTTCGCTCGCGGTGACCCGGACCAGCGCGGGCTCAGGGATCAGGACGCTGCCGTCGATGTCCATGCTCTCGACGCGGAATGCGGCATCTTCGGTGAAGATCAGGCGGCCCACGCCGTGGTCCCAGATCAGGCGCCCGGTAAGCTCGCCCGAAAGGCCGGTCATCGCCACTTCGTCGATCGCTCCGTCGGAATCGGCGAAGCTCACGGTAATCGGGCCCTCGAGGACGCCGGAGTCCGGAGCCAGCGCCGATGGCGCCATGGCGAGTTCGATGGCCAGCCGGGGGAAGCTCAGCGCTGGGTCGTACAGGCTCAGTTCCGAGACCGCACCTGCCATGTCGAAATCGGGGACCCCGTCACGATAGGCGATGCGACCCGCAGCCTCGAGCACGCCGATGGAGCCCGCCGGCGTTTCGATGTCGGAGGCGAAGAGGGACAAGTCGTCGATCACGATCCGAAGCGTTTCGGCGACTGTCGCATTCCCGCTGAGCTCCGCCGCGACGAGCGGACCGCCGGTGGTTGCGACCAGCGCCGTGGCGTCGCCTCGGATCGACCAGCCGTCGTCGCGGCGCGCCAGTGTGATGCTCAACGGACGGGACCCCCGTCCCTCCAGCGCCACATCGAGGCGGCCGGCGAGGTCGCGTGCGAGGATGGGCGCCCAGGCAGGGTCGGCCTCTGCTGCCGAGGCATGAAGCTCGGGATCGAGCGCGCCGATCCGAATCTCGACCGGAGCGCCGGCCGTCAGGGTCGCAACACCCTGGGTGACGGCGATCTCCACTTCTCCAATGGCAGATACCTGCTGCGCGAATCCGGGGAAGGTGGCATCCGAGAGGATCCAGCGAACGTCAATCTGTCCGTCCGGCAGGGTAAAGGGCGCTGCCGGGTCGGCGAGCAGCAGCTCGGCCAGCGGCGGCAGCATCGTCGCGATCTCCACCGCGACGATAAGGGAGCCGTCGCCGGTCCAGGCGTCCTGCCACAGCCACAGGACCTGCGAGCCCGACGTCGAGAGATCGGCCGCGATCGTCGCCTCTCCGCCAGCGACCACATCGGGGATACGGATCTCGAGATCGACTGCGTTGCCGCTCTCGTTGTCGGCGGCTGAGACGGCGGCGGACATCGCACCGCCATCGAAGCTCGCCCTGATCTCCACGTCGTCCAGCTGGATCCCGTCGGGAGGCAGTTGTTCCGGCAGCAGGTCGTTCGGAACCTCCAGGCGTCGGAATGCCAGGTCGACGTCACCGTGGGGAAGACCCGCGCCGTCCCAGCGCAGTGCGATCGATCCCTGGCCGCCATGTGCAGTTCCCCAGGGCGTAACGCCGCTCGCATTTCGTACCGTCGCCTCTCCGGCAATCGCGCCGGCGCTGCCCACTGTCAGGAAGATGTCGCCATCGAACGCCAGCAGGTCATCGGCGGCCAGGATCGTGAGGTTGGCCGACAAGCCTTCGTCCCTACTGTTCTCGATACTGCCGTCGACCCTGGCTACGATCGGGCCTTGCGGCGTATCGATCTGAAGGATTGCCTCGTCCAGGACCACCCGGTGAAACGGCAGCGGGTCGTCCGCACCGGTCGACGGCCCTGCCAGCAGGGCGTCCAGGGAGCCGAAGCTGATGGTGCCGTCATCGGCGACGGTCATCTTCAGGGTCGGACGCACCAGCCTGACGGTCAGGTCGCTCAGGTCGAGATCGAGAAGATCGAACAGATCGTATTCGAGCGACAGGGATTCGGCGACCAGGGCGTCGTCTGCGCCGAGCTTGATCTCCAGCAAGCGGCTTTCCGACAGCCCGACCGACTCCACCCGCAGGCGGGGCTGCGGCAGATCGGCGTCGATCAGCGCCTGGACGACGATGTCGGATGCATAGCGGTCCAGCACCACAAGGCCACCGCCGACGATCAGCACCAGGACTCCGAGGCCGGCCCCCAGGGTCCATTTCCACCATCGGCGCTTCTTGCGCTCCGACGTCATGATGCCTGCGCCCTCACCGCGGCGGCCTTGCCTGCTCCAGCAGCCTAAAGATCATGTCATAGATGGGGCAAGCGTGTGGCGCTGTGCGAAAACCCGCCGCTGGGCGTCGACTTCGATCAGAACGCCCCGAAAGCCCAGAGCAGCAGCAGCACGATCACCAGCCCGATGACCGCTCCCACCCAGACATAGGGATTGGATACGCTCACCTTCTCCTCGGTTCGTGCCTCGGCCATCTTGTGCTGCAGCGCGCTTACGACCGGGCTCACGTCGTCATCGCCGTCCCGCTCGCGCTCAGCTTCCGCCTCGCCGTCCTCCGGGGCAGACGGTTCCGGAACGGGGGGCGCGGCGGTCTCGACCGGAGCGGCGGTCGGCGTGGCCTCGACCGGGGCTGACGCGGGCGTTGGGGCCGCCGGCGGCGCAGCCGCGACCGCGGCCGGCTGGCCCGGCACATTGCCGGCAGTCACGATCTCGACGAACTTGCTGAAGAACTGATCGGCCATCTTGCGTGCCGTGCTGTCGATCAGCCGGCCGCCCAACTGGGCGATCTTGCCGCCGACCGCGGCGTTGACCTCATAGGTCAGCACGGTCTCCGCGCCTTCCTCCAGCAGATGCACCTTGGCGCCGCCCTTGGCAAAGCCCGCGGGACCGCCCTTGCCTTCGCCGGTGATGGTGTAGCTCTCCGGCGGATTGAGGTCGGTGAGCGTGACCGCTCCGGTGAAACGTGCCTTAACCGGCCCGAGCTTGGCGGTCACCTTGGCGGTGAAGCTGGTGGGGGAGTCCTTCTCGATCTCCTCGCAACCGGGAATTGCCTGCTTCAGCACATCCGGATCGTTGAGCGCCTCCCAGACCACCTGGCGCGATGCTGGGATGCGGTATTCGCCGGTCATGTCCATGTAGCAGCTTCCCCTCGTCGATTGGCGCCGCTCGCGGCGACGCCGTGGCTCCGACACCCTTGAAGCGCAACTTAGGCGGCGGCATCGCGGGCGGCAAGCCGCCCGCGATAGAGGTGCACGGCAAAAAACAACGAGAAGGCGGCAATTGCCGCACCATGGATCCAGACCGGCAACGGCCAGAACAGAACGCCGGCCAGTACAGCCAGGATCAGGCGCTCGACGATATTCACCCGGTACTCGAGGAACCCTTCCATGGCTCCGACGCTGGCGTAGATCGCCACCAGCCCCAATCCGAAGATCAGACAGGCGTCGCCCCAGTCACCGGACAGGAACGGCTGGTATGCAAACAGGACCGGCACCAGGTAGAGCCCTTTGGCCAGCCGCCAGGCGGCGACGCCGGTAGCCATCTGCGGGGTGCGCGCGATGGCGGCGGCGGTGAACGCGGCCAGACATACCGGGGGCGTCACGTTGCTGTCCTGCGAGAGCCAGAACACGATCATATGGCCGGTCAGCAACGCGGCGATCGCCTTGGTGGCCGAAAGCGATTCGTCGACGAGGGCGCCATAGAGCTCGGGCGGGACAGCCGCCAGCACCTGGCCTGCCTGCGCGGCGCTCATGGGGCGACCGAGCAGGTCCAGCAGGTCGGGCGCGGTGAGCATCAGGCTTGCCTGCAGCGTTGCCGGGGCCGCACCGCTCATGATCAGCTCCAGCATCTCGCCGCGGGTGACCAGTTCCGCCAATGCAGGGGCCGCCAGGGGGGCGAGCACGATGTAGGCGGCGACCACGGGCAGACCCATGCCCAACACCAGCGACGCCAGCGCGACCAGGACCAGCGCAAGCAGCATGCTGCCGCCGGACCATTGGACCAGCATCAACGATATCGTGTTACCGACGCCCGTGCTCTGGATGACCATGATGATGCCGCCGACGGCGACCAGCAGCACCGCGATCGGGATCATGTTCTGAACCCCGAGGATCAGGGCCTGCATGATGCGCACCGGGCCCATCCGGTGGGGTGTCAGCCAGGATGCCACGATCACGACCGCGCAGCCCACGCCGGCGGCGTAAGGCGGGGTGAAGCCGTAGATCAACAGCGCAACGAGCACCCCGATCGGCAGGAAGAACACCGGCCCGCGCTCCAACAGCAGCCGCTTCGGCGACAGTCCGGAGGGGTCGGGGGTGGGAAGCAGACCATAGCGCAGCGCCGTCACCCGCACGAAGAACCCCACCGACAGGAAATAAAGCAGGGCGGGCAGGGCGGCGACGGCAATGATGTGGCCATAGGAGATGTGGGTGAAGCTGGCCATCACGAAGGCGCCGGCGCCCATGATCGGCGGCATCAACTGTCCGCCGGTGGACGCGGCCGCCTCCACCGCGGCGGCGAACTTCGCCGGGAAGCCCGCACGCCGCATCAGCGGGATGGTGATGACGCCGGTGGCGGCGGTGTTCGCGATCGCGCTGCCGGAGATGGTGCCCATCAAACCGGAGGCGATCACGGCGACAAACCCGGGCCCGCCGGTCATTCGTCCGGCCAGTGCGCGGGCGAAGCTGATGATGAAGTCGCCGATTCCCGCAGCCACCAGGCAGGCGCCGAAGATCATGAACATGAACACGCTGGTCGCCGAGATGCGCGCGATCTGGCCGAACAACCCTTCGTCGATGAAGAAGGCGCGGAACAGGGTGTCGTCGATCGACCATCCCGGGAAGTGCAGCGCGCCGCCAAGATGGCTGCCGAGAAACAGCATGTATGCAAGGGAGACGACGACCAGGATCGGAATAACGAGGCCGGTCGCGCGACGCGTCAACTCGATCGCCATGGCCAGGCAGAACAGGGTCGCCACCCAGTCGGACCAGATGAAGACCTTGCCGCGCGCGTAGATGCCGGTCTCCGCGGTCGCGATGTAGACCGCCGCGACAGCAGCCCCGATGCCGAGGGCGATGTCGACGATGAGGCCCCACCGCCGCCACAGGCTGGGATGATCGCCGGGTGCGGCTGCAGCGGACCTCCATCGCTTGAACGGCGGCAGATGGATCGCTGCCAGAAGGCCGAAGCCGGCGAAGTGGATCGCGGCCTTCCACAGGTCGGACACGATGCCGATCGTGTTCCACCAGATGTGGCCGAGCGCCAACGCCACCGCGATGCCGCCGGCCGCAAGCGCCAGCGGTCGCGGCAGGGTCCGGAACCTTACGTCCTCGGACCCGGCGCTGGTCAGTCCGGCCTCGACGACGGGATCGCGCACACCAGCGCCGAGCGGACGACGCTTATTGCGCGGCCGGCATCAGGCGTTCGGGTATGGTGAGGCCTGCTTCCTCGTAGTAGCGCACTGCCCCGGGATGCAGGGGCAGAGGCAGGCCGTCGATCGCCTTCTCCAGGGTCATGTCCTGGGTCGCGGCATGGATGTTCTGCAGGAACGCCAGATTCTCGTACATGGCCTTGGTGATCGCGTAGACATGCTCCTCCGAGACGTCTTCGCGAACCGCCAGGAAATTGGCCTGGGCGATGGTGTTGATCGGCTCGGTCTGGCCCGGATATGTCTCAGGCGGGATCTCGTACCGGGTCCACAGCGTGTAGTCGCCGTTGGCGCGCTCCATCTG
>JBHJOG010000159.1:0-2337 GCA_050329975.1 Alphaproteobacteria bacterium
TCGACCTCGAGCCCGTATTCGCGCTCCAGCCGCTCCAGTTCGGCGCGTGCCTTGGCCAGGGTCGCGCGCATCAGCGCCCCGGTTTCCAGCCCCAGCACCACGTTCTCCAGCACTGTGAACGGATAGACCAGCATGAAGTGTTGGTGGACCATGCCGATGCCGGCCTTGATCGCGTCGTCGGGGCTGACGATCGGGCAGGGCCTTCCATCGACCATGATCTCGCCGCTGTCGGCCTGGTAGAAGCCGTACAGGATGCTCATCAGGGTCGATTTGCCGGCTCCGTTCTCACCGATGATGCCATGGATCGTGCCCTTGGCGACCGTGAGCGAGATGTCCCGGTTGGCGTGGACCGGGCCGAAATGCTTGTTGATGTGGCGTAGTGCGATCGCGGGCGGGGCGTCGGTCGGCGCCCCGGCCGGGGGCAGGGGTGCCCCCGGACCGGATCCGTTCGCCGTCGCCGCCCGCGGCGCCTCGGCGGCGCTCATCCGCGAGCCGACCTAGAGGGCTGAGCCTATAGCGGGCACGAATTGTCGACCGTGAAGTCGTGCACCTCGATCTCTCCGGCGATGATCGCATCCCGGGCGGCTTCGACCGCCGCCTGCATGTCGTCGGTGATCAGGCTTTCGTTGTGCTCGTCGAGCGACCAGCCCACGCCTTCCTCGGCCAGCCCGAGCACCTGCACCCCTGGCTCCCAGGTGTCGTTGAGGGCGCCGGTGAAGGCATTGTAGGCGGCGACATCGACGCGCTTCAGCATCGAGGTGAGAACCACGCCCGGATGCAGGTAGTTCTGGTTGGAATCGACACCGATCGCCAGCTTGCCGGCATCGGCGGCGGCCTGCAGCACGCCAAGACCTGTGGCGCCGGCTGCCGCGTAGACCACGTCGGCGCCGCGGTCGAACTGGCTCTGGGCCAGTTCGGCGCCCTTGGCCGGGTCGTTCCAGGCGGCCGGGGTGGTGCCGGTCATGTTCTCGAAATAGCCGATGTCGGGGTCCACATGGGCGACGCCCTGGTGGTAGCCGCAGGCGAACTTCGAGATCAGCGGGATGTCCATGCCGCCGACGAAGCCGACCGAGCCGGTCTGCGAAGCCATCGCGGCGAGTACGCCGACCAGGAACGAGCCTTCATGCTCCTGGAACACCACCGACTGCACGTTCGGCAGGTCGACCACCATGTCGATGATGGTGAACTTGGTGTCGGGGAACTCCTGCGCCACCACCTCCAGCGCCGGCGCCTGGGCGAAGCCGACCGCGATCACGATATCGGCGCCGTCGCGCGCCATGCGACGCAAAGCCTGCTCGCGCTGGCTTTCGTTGGTGACCTCGAATTCCTTGTACTCGATGCCGGTCTCTTCGCTGAACTGCTCGACACCGTTGAAGATGCCCTCGTTGAACGACCGGTCGAACTTGCCGCCCATGTCGAAGACCACGGCGGGCAGGAAGTCCTGCGCCTGCGCGCCGGCTGCCGACAGCCCCACGACGGCGACTGCCGCCAGCAAAAGGTTACGCATCGATGCACCCCCTGTTTGGTGTTGATCGCACCATCTTTGCACAACCCGATGCCGGGCGAAACGGGTTACCCATCGGCCAGCTCGGCGCGCTCGATCCAATCCGGGTCGACGTCGGGCAGCGGAGCGGCGGCCAGCAGGCGCCGGGTATAGGGATGCTGCGGCGCCGTGAACACGTCGGCGCAGGCGCCCTGCTCGACCACCCGGCCGGCATGCAGCACCATCACCCGGTCGCACAGCACCCTGACTACCGACAGGTCGTGGCTGATGAAGATCAGCGCCAGCCCCAGGTCCCGGCGCAGTGTGCGCAGCAGCGCCAGGATCTGCGCCTGTGTCGACACGTCCAGGCCGGAGACGATTTCGTCGGCGATCACCAGCTCCGGGTCCAGCGCGATCGCGCGCGCGATCCCGATCCGCTGGCGCTGGCCGCCGGACAGCTCGTGGGGATAGCGGTCGACGAACTCCGGCGGCAGGCCGACGCGCTCCAGCAGCACCCGGGCCTGGGCCTGCCGCGCCCCGCGCTCGGGCAGCCGGCCGAAGGCAGCGAGCGGTCTGGTGACGATGGTGCCGATCCGCTGTCGCGGGTTCAGCGCCGACAGGGGGTCCTGGAAGACCAGTTGCATCCGCGCCCGCAACGGCCGCAGTGCGCCTTCCGGCAGGTCGGTGATATCGATGCCGTCGAAGCGGATCCGGCCCGCCGTCGGCCGGTAGAGCCGCATCAGCGTGCGGCCCAGCGAGGTCTTGCCCGAGCCGGATTCGCCGACCAGCCCCAGCGCGCCGCCGCGGTGCAGGGTGAGGCTGATGTCCTTCAGGATCTCCACCATCGCGACCCG
>JBHJOG010000160.1:0-8416 GCA_050329975.1 Alphaproteobacteria bacterium
GGCGCTTCGATTGTCCGGGTGCATGACGTGAAGGCGATGGCGCGGGTCGCCCGGATGACGGACGCCATCGTCCGCCGCGGAGCCCTGCCGGGAACCGCACCGCCCTGAAGGCCTAGCCCACCGACCCGGATCCTGGAGGCGATTTTCGCGAAGCGTGTGGGTGCCCGCCACTGCGCCACGTCCCTACGCAGCCGACTCCCCCATCGAGGGTCAGTTGGAGCTTGCCGCCGACGGCCGCGCCCTCGAGTGGTCGCAGCTCGCCGAGAGCGAGTCCGTCACCGCACTACGGCAGGATCTGATCGGCCTGGCGGTCGGTGCGATCATCCGGGGAGGCATCGCCAGCGCCTTGAGGAGGACGCTAGGCCAAGCCAGTAGCCGCGCCCTGGGCCTATCCTTATGGATTATTGACCATTATTAATACTTGTTATAGGATATAGTTGTATGACGTTAATAATCCTATTGGATTAACCCAAACGAGCACGTCCTGCCTGGATCTGTTGGCTTCTATGCTGTCGCCAGTTCCGCAATTACTCCAGGCTGGGCGCACGACGGAAGGGTCCGTGGGATCGTGCCGGAAGGGGGAGGACGGGCGATGAGCATGATCACGGCTGCCGCAGCGTTCAACCGGACCATCCATAGCAAGCGCTCGACGCCCCACTTGGTATGGGGCATCCTTGCGGTTCTCTTCCTCGCGTCCGGTGTGCTGACCTGGATAGCGCTCTGGGGCGCACCTGGCGTCGAACTGTTCGCGTGGACGACCGACCACGCCGACGTGCTGCGCTACACCCTGCCGGCGATCTGGGCCCTTCTCCTGTCTGCCGCCTGGTGGTTCGCCCGGGCCGGCCGAAGGATAGCCCGGGTGGTGGCGGTCGATGGCGACATCGTCACGATAACGCTGGGCAGCGGCGTCACCCGACGGTGGGACATGAATCTCGCCCAGCGCGTTCGCTGCTCGCGCTACGGTGCCGACATCCGGTTCTCCAGCGCAGACCGGATGTGGATTCCCTGGGCCGCCTTCGCCGAGCGCGACCGGCACTGGCTGGGAGCTTATCTGGACCAGCTGCAGGTGAGGCTTTCGCGTCGGCAAACACGTGCGGAACGGCCGATGGCGACCCATGATTGAGGAGTCCAGCGCTTCGGTCTCCGCCGCCGGGCGCCGGCCCACACACCTCCTGGCCCGGCTCGCCCAGTTCGGCGGAGTCCTCGTCGTCGGCGGTGTCCTGATATTCGTCGTCCTCAGCTACGCTTGGCCCAGCACGTGGAGCGACCGGGCCATCGAGATCGGCGCCGACGGACTGTCGAGCGAATGCTATGCCTTCAGCACGCCGCGGCTGATGATCGTGGACATCCGTACCACTGACGGGGCGCCCGTCGCTGTCGGCATCGTGCCAAGTGACACCGCCGGTTCGCTCACCGCCGGCAGCATGGCCTCGCACACGGTCGCCGGCGCCTATGCCCCATCCCTGGCCGCCGGACGGATCGACGTCAGGATCGATGCCGACCGGGACTATTGCGTCGTCATCTACGGGGCGCCGAACCAGCTCGTAGAGACGAAGGTGCGGACCTACCTGCGTCTCTGGTAACCGGGAGTCCTGCTTCTCTGCATCGCCGATGCTAGTGGGTTCGGCGGCGTCGCAGGATCGCCAGCCGCGCGACAAGGTTGATCACGTACAGGACGATGAAGAGCGAGATGAAGAGCTCCTGGATCTCCTGGAACTGGCGTGTGGGTATGTGAAAGGGCTCGGGCATCTCGACGTTGAACCAGACCTGGATCCGGTCGACGATGCGCGGGGCGAACACCAACACCGCGCAGACCGCGAGCGTGGCGGGTGGCATCAGCCAGCGTATCGGGGGAAAGCGGTCGAGAAAGCGCAGCTTGCCACGGGCGTAGAGAATCGGCACCACGGCACCGCCCAGCAGGATCAGAATGCTCAGCACTCCTCTGGGCTGCTGGTCGAGAGCCCCATGCAGCATGTTGTGCAGATTGGTCTCCTGCTGCACGTTGATCTCGGCCATCCATTCCGGCGTCGCCCAGCCGAAGTAGTGCTGGCCCCAACTGATCTCCTCGCCGGTTACGAACAGGGCGACCACACCGAAGAGGACGAACAGCGGCCTCACCCAATGGTGTCCAAAGGCGGGGGCGTCGGAGGCGATGCGGAATGCGTACAGGCCGGCGACCAGGAACAACAGCGCCGTCAGGTTCTCCCCCGGACCCAACTCGTCGTTGACCAGCCAGATGAACGCCTCCTCGCCGACCAGCCGCGACGCCAGGATGGCCACGAAGATGGCCAGCGGCAGCCAGAGCCATGCCAGTTGCGGCAGGGGATTGGCCAGGACATGGAAGGCGGGGGCTCGGCAGTCAGGAACCGCCAGATCCCTGGCGGCCGTCTTGTGCTGCTGGAGTCTGTGTCGTGTATGGCCCGCACTCCCCGATCGTTCGTCCCTACGGACAGGCCTGTCACACTACTGTCACAGTGATCGATTCGCTAGGTTCGGGGCAGCGGCCGCGGGAAAAATCGCATCGCCGCAGCAAGCAGGCTGGCTACCGGTCCAAGAGCGGCCCCAGCGAGACGAACTCGCCCTGCTCCTCGGGCAATGCACGGAGCATCTCCTGGATGGTCCTGCCGGATTCCGGGTCCACGAAATCCGGGGCGAGATCGGCCAGCGGCGCCAGCACGAAACGCCGCTCCGCCCGCAACGGGTGGGGAATGGTCAGCGGGCCCGTCCGGACCCGGGAGTCGCCATGGTAGACGATGTCTATGTCGATGCTGCGCGGCCCGTAGCGCCGGCTGCGCTCGCGGCCGAGGCTGCTTTCGATCGACTGGACGACAGCGAGCAGCTCGAACGGAGACAGGGCGGCCCGGCCGCATAGCGCCATGTTGAGGAACGCCGGCTGGTCCTCCACGTAGCGCGGTGCCGTCCGGTACAGGTCCGACGCTGCCAGGTCGTCGAGCCAGCACCCCAGGCGGCCCACCGCCGACGCCAGCATCTGGCGCTGGTTGCCGAGGTTCGACCCGAGCGCAAGCAGCACCAGAGGCCGTGGGTCCGGCACGGCCCTACTCGACCAGGAAGATGCCAACCAGCTGTGCCCCCGTGAAGATCGACATTGCTGCCGTGCCGATGATTGCCGGCACGATGCCGACGGCGTCCAGGGCCTGCTCGGGCTCGGCGCGGCTGCCCAATTGCGCCATGCGCTGGGCGACGTCGAGGCCGGCGTAGTAGAGCGCCAGCTGTTCGGCCATCTGCCTGGTCCGCTCGTCCTCGACCGGACGGGCGATCCGGCCGGCGGCGACGTTGCGGAAGCTGGCGGCGACACTGGACGCCGGGCTCGACTCCGCCCAATCGATGCGGCGGGCGAAGAACAGCGCGTATTCGAGGTCGGCACCGCGTCCCTCCTCGCGATAGGCGGCGGCGAGCCCGGCCCAGGCCTCGGGGTTTGCCGGCCAGGCGCCGATCGCGGCCTCGTAATGCTCGATCGCCGCGGCGGTCTGGCCCTGGGCCAGGGTGGCGTGGCCGGCATCCGACGCGGCCTTCGATCCCGGAAAATCGTAGCTTGCCTGGGGGGTGAACGGCGCCGGTGGCGGCGTGGTGTCGACAATCGGCGGCGCCTCCTCCTCGTCGTCCGTCAGGTCGGACAGATAGATGCAGCCCGGGAGAGCCAGGGTCAGACACAGGACGGGCACCAGGAACAAGCGCTGCATCGCGCTTCAATAGGACGGGGCGCGTGCTCCCACAAGGGCGCGGCGCCCGGCGCCTACGATCGAACTCAGCTGTCTCGCAGTTAATCCGTTGACGCTGGGGAAGGAATACCGAAAACTCCGGACGCCGATCGGACCCGCGAAACGCGGCCCGACACGACAAATGAAAAAAGGGCAAACGACTCGAACGAGTCACATTGGAGGAAACGGATGATGAAACTCGCACATGCGACCGCGGCCTCGCTCGCCGTCGGCCTGCTCGGGGCCGGGGCGGCCTGGGCGCAGCCGGCCGTGGTGGACGGACCAGGCTACCTGCCGGAGTGCTTCGCACCCTGGGACGCCGAGACCAGCTACTTCCAGTGGGAACCGCGGGAAGGCCCGTACCGGATCGCGCTGGTCAACGGCTTCGTCGGCAACACCTGGCGGATCCAGATGATCCAGACCGCCAAGGCCTATGTCGAGACCCCCGACATCGCCCAGCACATCGAAGAGTTCAAGGTGGTGTCGACCGGGCTCGACGCGGCCGTTCAGCTCGGTGCGATCGAGGACTTCATCAATCAGGGCTATGACGCGATCGTCACCATCGCGGTGTCGACCGACGGCTTCGACCGGGTGATCCGGCTGGCCAACCGCGAGAACGTGGTGCTGGTGCCGTTCGACAACATCCTCGACTCCGACGACGTGATGATGGTGAACGAGGACCAGTGGGCGATGGGCACGATGTCGGCCGAATGGCTGATCGAGCACGTCGGCACCAGCGGCAAGATCCTGGAGGTCCGCGGCGTGCCGGGCAATTCGGTGGATCGGGACCGCCACCTGGGCTTCCGCGAAGTCATGGAAGCCGAGGGCAACGATTTCGAGATCATCGAGGTCGTCGGCATGTGGGCGGACGGCGATGCCCAGAAGGCCACCGCCGATGCGATCGCGGTGCACGGCCAGTTCGACGGCGTGTTCACCCAGGGCGGCTCGACCGGCTCGGTGCGGGCCATGATCGACGCCGGGCATCCCTTCGTGCCGATGGCGGGCGAAGGCGAGAACGGCTTCCGCAAGCTGATCGCGCTGCACAAGGACGAGGGGCTGGTCGGGCTGAGCTACGGCCAGTCGCCGGGCCTGGTCGCGATCTCGATCAAGGCCGCCATCGCCGCCCTGCAGGGCGAGGTGTTGCCGCAGCTGATCTCGGTGCCGATCCCGGTCGCCGATGTCGACACCCTCGAGGACGGCGTGAACTACTGGTCCGACCTGACCGACAACTTCTTCACGCCCAATGAGTTCCCGCCGTGCGATGTGAACATTACCGCGGTGGAAATCATGGCGCAGACCGCGGAAGACGTGACCGAATAAGCCGCGCCTGCTGACCTGAAACCCGCGCCGGGCACACCTGCCCGGCGCGGACTCTTCTCCGCAGTGGAGCCGCCCGCGGGACGCGCTCAGGGTTGCGCTGGGCTTTCGGGGTAGATCAGGCTATCAGCTTCGCACCGATTCCGGTTGAAGCGGCCTGATCCGGGCCTGCCTTTCGAGGAAGACTTCATGCCCTACCTGCAGATGCGCGGTATCGCCAAGAGCTATGGCGGCGTGCGCGCGCTCACCGACGTGGACTTCGCCTGCGAACGCGGCTCGATCCACGCGGTTCTCGGCGAAAACGGGGCGGGCAAGTCGACCCTGATCAAGATCATCGCCGGGGTGGTGCAGCCCGACACCGGCACCATGACGCTGGACGATGCCGAGGCGCGGTTCGAGACGCCCTTGGACGCCAACGCCGCCGGCATCGTGTGCATCTTCCAGGAACTGTCGCTGATGCCGGACCTGTCGGTCGCCGACAACATCTGCATCACGTCGCCGCCGCGGACCCGGTTCGGGCTGATCGACGGGCGCGCGCAACGGCGGCAGGCGGAAGCGCTGCTCGCCCGCGTCGGCTGCGAGGACATCGACCCGCGCGAGCGGGTGCGCAACCTGCCGCTCTCGCGCCGGCAGATGGTCGAAATCGCCAAGGCGCTGGGCCGCAACCCGAAGCTGCTGATCCTGGACGAGGCGACCTCGGCGCTGACCAGTTCGGACGTCTCCAAGGTCTACGCCATCATGCGCCAGCTGCGCAGCGAGGGCCTCGCCCTGCTCTACATCTCCCACCGGATGCACGAGATCAAGGAGCTGGCGGACACCTGCTCGGTGTTCCGCAACGGCCGCCACATCGAGACCTTTGCCAAGGACGCGCGCACCGACCACGAGGTGGTCCAGCTGATGATCGGGCGCGAGATGAGCCACGTCTACCCGGCCAAGCCGCACTGGGATACGCCGCCGGAGCCGGTGCTCGAGGTGCGGAACCTGTCCTGGCAGCCGGTCCTGAAGGACATCTCGCTCACGGTCGGACGGGGCGAGATCGTCGGCCTGGGCGGGCTGGACGGCCAGGGCCAGCGCGAGCTGCTGCTGGCCCTGTTCGGCGTGCTGCGCGGCGTGCAGGGCCAGATCCTGATCGACGGCAAGAGGGTCGGGATCGGCAGCCCTGCGAAGGCCAAGTCGAAGCGGATCGGCATGGCACTGATCCCCGAGGATCGCAAGACCGAGGGGCTGATGCTGCCGATGTCGATCGGCGAGAACATCTCGATGGCGGCACTGCCGATGCTGACCAGGGGCCTGGTGATCGACCGCTCCAAGGAAGCCGCCCGGATCTCCGAGATGATCGCCCAGATGCAGATCAAGATCGGCAACCGGTCGGATCCGGTGGCCACGCTTTCCGGCGGCAACCAGCAGAAGGTCGTTATCGCGAAATGGCTGATGACCGGCGCGCGGATCGTGCTGCTGAACGACCCGACCCGCGGCATCGACGTCGGCACCAAGCAGGAGCTGTACCAGCTGCTCAGGCGCCTCGCCGACGAGAACACCGCGATCCTGTTCTACACCACCGACTATGACGAGTTGATCGGCAGCTGCGACCGGGTGCTGATCCTCTATGACGGCGCCATCATCCGCGAGCTGGTCGGCGCGTCGATCACCGAGACCAACATCGTCGCCAGCGCGCTCAATCTGCCGACCGAGATCGAGCGCGCCGCTTCCGCGGAGAGCCAGCAATGAAGACCCTGCGGCTCGCCGCAAGCCAGAACCTGGGCGTCCTGATCGCGATCGGCATCTTCGCCGTGCTCTACCTGATTTATGCCTCCCAGCTGTCGCGCTTCGGCATGAACGTGGTGCTGCAGAACGCCAACGAGGTGGTTCCGCTCGCACTGGTCTCGATGGCGCAGACGATGCCGGTGCTGCTCGGCGGCCTCGACCTGTCGGTCGGCCCGCTGATGACGCTGATCAACTGCATCGCCTCCGAATTCCTCTACGGCAGCGTCTGGGAGGTCATCTTCGGCGTCGTGCTGTGCCTGTTCATCGGCTCGGCCTGCGGGCTGCTCAACGGCTGCATCGTCGTCTACGGCCGCATCCAGCCGATCATCGCCACGCTGGCGACCGGGGCGATCTTCATCGGCCTCGCGCTGTTCGTCCGCCCCACGCCGGGCGGCAATGTCGACGGCGACCTGTCCTGGGCGCTGACCAACGACATCAACGAGCTCGGGCTCACCTACGGCTGGTGGGAGGACCTCGGCTGGTTCGGGCTAATCCCGTTCCCGGCCATCTTCCTGGTCACGATCGTGCTCCTGGTCTGGATCCCGTTCCGCCGCTCGGCCACCGGGCGCGGCTGCTACGCCATCGGATCGGCGGAAGGGGCCGCCTACATGTCGGGCGTGAACATCAACCGCTCGAAGCTTGCCGCCTTCACCATGGCCGGCTTCTTCGCCGCCTGCGCCGGGCTCTATCTCACCCTGCTCACCGGCAGCGGCAATGCCGACGCGCCGCAGGCGGGCTCCTACACGCTGAACTCCATCGCCGCGGTCGTCATCGGCGGCACCTCGCTGTTCGGCGGGACCGGCGGGGTGATCGGCACCATCTTCGGCGCCATGGTGATCCGCAGCATCTCCTTCATCTTCCGGGTGATCGACGAGAATTCGATCTTCGGCTTCCTGGCAAGCCCGCTGCTGCAGTCGCTGGTCGAAGGCGCCATCCTGCTGCTGGCGGTGAGCCTGGGGGCGGCGCGGGTGTTCCGCGTGCGCAACCGGCTTTCCCTGTTCTCTTGAGACTAGGTCACGCATCGCCATGAACCGTCTGGGACTAGACAAGCCGATCCTGATCTCCGGCTGCTTCGTGGTGGTGATCCTGCTGGTGGGCAGCGTGTACACGCTGGCAACCCAGGGTACGATCCCCTTCCTCTCGCCGCCCTATCTGCTCCAGCAGCTGCAGATCGCATCCTTCCTCGGCATTACCGCCGCCGGCATGATGATGGTGATCCTGCTCGGCCACATCGATCTGTCGGTGCCGTGGACCCTGGCCGCAGCGGCGATGCTGGCGACCGCGGTCGGCGGCCCGGCGGCGGTGCCGGTCGGGCTCGGCGTCGGCCTGGCGATCGGCCTGTTCAACGGGCTGGGCGTCGCCTTCCTGCGCGTGCCCTCGATGATCTTCACCCTCGGGGTCAACACCGTGCTGATGGGCCTGATGGTGATCCTGACCGGCGGCTTCGCGCCGCAGTCGGCCGCCACCGACATCATGCTGTTCTTCGGCCGGGACCGGACCGCGGGGATTCCGCACGCGGTGATCCTGTGGGTGGCGGTCTCGGCGGTGATCATGTTCATCCTCGGGCGCACGGCGTTCGGTCGCTACATCTACGCGATCGGCAACCGCGAGGCGGC
>JBHJOG010000161.1:0-9013 GCA_050329975.1 Alphaproteobacteria bacterium
GGGTTGTTCATCGGGAACAGGTTCAGCGCGTCGGTGTCGATCAGGATCAGGTCGGCCTCCTTGCCGGGGGTGAGCGAACCCGTCTTGTGGGCGAAGCCGCAGGCCTCTGCGCCCCGGATGGTGGCGAACTCCAGGATGTCGGTGGTCATCAACGGCAGCGGGTCGACGATCCGCTTCTCGTCGAGCGCCTTGCCGTTGACCACGGCGCGTGTGCCCATCAGCAGCGCGCGCATCGGCCCGAACATGTCGCCGGCGATCGAGGTGACGATGTCGATCGAGATGCTGGGGCGGACGCCGACCTCCAGCAGACGCATGGTCGCCAGCCAGCCATGGCCCATGTGCAGTTCTACCTCGGGCGAGATCGAGGCGGAGGCGCCGGTGTCGGCGATCAGCCGGATCTCCTCGTCGGCAAGCATGTTGCAGTGGACATAGGTGGTGTCGTCGCCCAGCAGCCCGCGCTCGTTCATCTGGAGCAGCGGCCTGGACGTGCCCCACAGCCCGTCGCCGACATGCATGGTGATCCTGATGCCCAGATCGCGGACGTGGTTGAACTCCTCCTGGGTGATGTCGAGGCTGGAGAACTGCGGGCCGCGAGAGGCGAAGGCCATGGTCACCAGCCCGTCGTCGCCGGGGAAGTGGGTCTTCCGTACCCGGGTGACGTCGGCGAGGTTGGTCGGCAGGTTTCCGTTCGGGATCCACTCGTCGTTGCTGTTGCCGTAGCCGTAGACGCCGCGGATGCCGCTGTCCTTCAGCCCCTGGACGCCAGCGTCGGCATGCTCCGGCGAGTTGTTGTTGTGCGACCAGTCGTAGAGGGTGGTGATGCCGCTATCCAGCGCCTCCAGCGAACCGAGATAGTTGGCGACATATATGTCCTCGGGCGTGTAGAGCCGGCCCATCACCCCGCGCACGCCGGCGAAATACTGGGCGAGGGTCCAGTCCGCGGCGGTCGCCCGCAGCAATGCCTGCCAGGTGTGGCGGTGGCTGTCGATGAAGCCGGGCAGCGCGATCTTGTGCCCCGCCTCAATCACCTCGGCGTCGTCGGCCGCGATCGATGGCGCGATCTCGGCAATCCTCGTCCCGTCGATCAGGATGTCCGCGCGTGTGAAATCGCCGAGCGCCGCATCGAGCGTGAGCACGGTTGCGCCGCGGATGAGTGTGCGTGCCATCGGTCTTCCTCCCCAGGCGCCGCCTCGTATCCGCCGGACAGCGCTTCTCGCAGCCGAGACTAGCGATTGTGCCGGCCGCGAGCCATAGTCTCCGGCAAAACGATTCAGATTGGGAGAAACGCCATGCGCCGCGCCATCGTGGTGGGCGGGTCGCTGGGCGGCCTGTTCGCCGGCTGCAACCTGCTGCGGGCCGGCTGGGATGTCACCATCGTCGAGCGGACGCCCGGCAGGCTCGCCGGCCGCGGCGCTGGGCTCGGCGTGCATGCGCCGATGGTGCAGACGCTGATTGCGGCCGGATGCACGGTCGACACGACTCTCGGCGTGCCGATTCCCGGCCGGGTCTGCCTCGCCCGCGACGGCAGCGACCTGGCGCGCATCCCGATGCCGCAGTTCGGCATCTCCTGGGGCAAGCTCTACTCGCTGCTGAGCGACGTGTTCCCCGAGACGCGGATCCGCCGCGGCGCCGGCTTCGCCGCCGTCGAGCAGGATGCCGACAAGGTGGTCGCCCGGTTCGACGACGGCTCCAGCCTGGAGGCCGACGTGCTGGTCGGGGCCGACGGGCTGCGCTCGACCGTGCGCCGGCAGTACCTGCCCGACGTTGGACTGGTCTATGCCGGCTACATCGCCTGGCGCGGGCTGACCGAGGAAGCGGCGATCGCGCCCGAGGCCCACGCCCAGCTGTTCCACCTGTTCGCCTTCGCCATTCCCGAAGGCGAGCACATCCTCGGCTACCCGGTGCCCGGCGCGAACGACGACGTCCGCCCCGGGCATCGCCGCTACAACTTCGTCTGGTACCGGCCGGTCGACCTGGAGCATGGGCTGCGCGACATGCACACCGACGCCGAGGGCCGCCACTACCCCGACGGGATTCCGCCACAGCTGGTGCGGCGCGAGGTGATCGAGCGCATGCTGCGCGACGCCGACGCGCTGCTGCCGCCGAGCTACGTCGACGTGATCCGGGCCTGCGAGATGCCGCTGTTCCAGCCGATCGGCGACCTGGAATCGCCGCAGATCGCCTTCGGCCGGGTGGCGATACTCGGCGACGCCGCCTTCACCGCCCGGCCGCACGTGGCGCAGGGCGCGATCAAGGCCGGTTTCGACGCCATGGAACTGGCCGCGGCGCTGAGCGAGGAACCGACGGTCGAGGAGGCCCTGGTCCGCTACGACGCCCTGCGCCGCCCCGCCGGCGAGGCGGTGGTCGCCGAATCCCGCCGGCTCGGCGCCTACCTGGAGGGCCGGCTCGGCCCGATCCAGCGCGACCCGGAGCTGGTGATCCGCGAGAACGGCGGCGTCAATCCCGCCGAAGCGAAGGCCGATGGCGGGGTGATGATGGGCCTGCTCAGGGACCTGGGCTACGCCTGAGCGGGGACTCCGGCTGAACTCGATCGGACTGCAATCACGGCTGGAGGTCGGTTGCGGCGCGGTCGCTGCCGTCCATGTAGAACGGCACCGAGCTGTGTTCATGGACGATCTTCCAGCTTCCTTCGGCCCGGCTCAGGCACACGGTCACCCGCTGCCACCACTCTGCGCGCTGTCCCTCGGACTTGGTGGTGGCGCTGACCTTGCAGAGGCCATGGCAGAATGCCAGGTCGCCGTCGGCTTTGACGGTCAGGTTGCGCCACTCCTGGTCGATCGGCCCGTCCCAGGTGTCGAGCCAGGCCGCGAGCCCCGGAACATCGAGCCCGTGCCCCAGGGGCGGCGCGAGGTCAAAGATTACGGCATCCGACGCGAACTGGGCGCCGATCGCGGCGGGGTCCTTGTCGCGATGCCCCTGATCCACGGCCGCCAGGACGGCTTCGATACGGGCCTGCTCGGTGTTGCTGGTCATGATGTCGTTCCCTGCAAGTGGCTCTGAGCTCACAGGACGCGGCAGGCAGACCTTTCCCGACATCTGGCGCGCCGAATCTTCAGGCGGATCGTCGGCCGCGCCTTGTGCTACTCCGCGGCCCGCCTGAGCGCGAGCGCGGCAGCTTCGTCATTGTCGGCCGGCGGCATGTGTTCGGCGAGTTCCTCGCGCAGGCGCTGGCTTTCCGAGGCGCGCGCCTTGCTGAAGCGGGCGATCAGGATGTAGGCGACCGGGGTCAGGAACAGGGTGAACAGGGTGGCGAAGCCAAGCCCGCCGACCACGATCCAGCCGATCGACTGGCGCGCCTCGGCGCCCGGACCGCTCGACAGCACCAGCGGCAGGCCGCCGAGCACGGTCGAGGTCATGGTCATCATCACCGGGCGCAGCCGGATCACGGCGGCCTCGCGCACCGCGTCGTGCACGCCCAGTCCGCGGTCGCGCATCTGGTTGGCGAACTCGACGATCAGGATGCCGTTCTTGGCCAGCAGCCCGATCAGCATCACCAGCCCGATCTGGCTGTAGATGTTGATCGACGAGCCGGTGACGTAGAGCGCGAGCAGCGCGGCGGCGATGCCGAACGGCACGGTGGCGATAACTACGGCCGCGCTGGCGAAACTCTCGAACTGGGCCGCGAGCACCAGCAGCACCACCAGCAGCGCGATGCCGAAGGTGATGGCGACGCCGGACGAGGTCTGGTCGAGCGTCGCAGCGTCACCGGCGAACATCAGTTCGATGTCGCCCGGCAGCACGTCGGCGGCGAGCTCCTGGATGGCTTCCATGCCGGTGCGCAGCGGCGTGTCGCCGGCCAGCGCGACCGACACCGAGATCGCGCGGCGCTGGCCCTCGCGGTCTAGCTCCGGCGCGATCGCGGATTCGCGCAGGCTGACGATCGAGGACAGCGGCAGTATCCGGCCGGCGCCGCTTCTGATGTAGAGGTTCTCCAGGTCGGCCGGGTCGTCGATGATCCCGGCGGCCGACTGCAGCACCACGTCGATCGCCTCACCTTCGACGAAAATCTCCGCGACCGTGTCGCCCTGGATCATGGCGCGCAGCGCGCTGCCCACGTCGTCCAGCGGGATTCCGAGGTCGGAGGCTCGCTCGCGGTCGATGAGGACCGAGAGCTGCGGCTGGTTGGTGTCGTAATCGACGTCCAGGCTCTCGAAGATCTCGGGACGGGCCTCGGCGGCGAGAGCGAGCGCGTCGGCTGCGGCCGCGATCCGGTCGTAGTCGCCGCCGGTCAGCGCGATGGCGAGGCCCGATCCGCCGCCTCGGATGCCGAGACTGTTCGGCGCGCGCAGGAAGACCTGGGCGCCTGGGATCACCGACAGCGCCGGCCGGATCTCGCTCACGATTTCCTGCTGGCTGCGGGCGCGGCTGCCCCAGTCGGCCAGCCGAAGGATGACGAACGCGGAGTTGCTCGATCCGCGGCCGACGATGGAGAACATGTTGGTCGCCTCGCCGGAGTCGACCAGCGGCTGCAGGATCGCCTCCACCTTGTCGACCTGCGCGTCGGTGAAGGCGAGGCCGGCGCCGGGCGGGGCATCGACGCCGATGAAGACCGTGCCGCGGTCCTCGGGCGGCAGCAGTTCCTCGGACAACGAGGAGAACACGCCCCAGGCGGCGAACGCGACCACACCGGCGAGCGCCAGCGTGACCAGCGGGGCGGCGAGCGCGCGGTCCAGCGTCCAGGCGTAGGTGCGGGCCGCCCGGTGCCCGAGCCGGGGCAGCAGGCGCTTGCCCTCGGCGTCAGGCTTGCGGCCGGGCAGCCGGGCCGCGAGCATCGGGCACAGGCTGAGCGCGACGAAGGAGGAGATGATCACCGCGAAGGCCAGCACGAAGCCGAACTCGGTGAACAGTCGGCCGGCGGTGCCCGGCAGGAAGGAGATCGGCACGAAGACCGCCGCCAGCGTGGCGGTGGTGGCGATCACCGCGAAGAACACCTCGCGGGTGCCGACCACGGCGGCGGCACGCGGCCTCAGGCCACGGGCGCGCTGGCGCTCGATATTCTCCAGCACCACGATCGCGTCGTCGACGACCATGCCGGTGGCCAGCACCAGGGCCAGCAGGGTCAGGATGTTCACCGAATAGCCGAGCAGCCAGATCGCGGCGACGGTCCCGATCAGCGCCACCGGCATGCTGACCAGCGGGATCAGGGTGGCGCGCGCCGAGCCAACGAACAGGTAGATCACCGCGGTGACGATCAGCACCGAGAGCAGCAGGGTCTTTGCCACCTCGGTGATGGCGCCCTCGATGAAGACCGCATCGTCCGACGACTTGTCGATGGTGACGTCGGGCATCGCTACCGCCAGCCGCTCGATCACCGCGTCGACGGCGGCCGAGATCGCGATGGTGTTCGACTGGGGCTGCCGGATCAGCCCGAGGCCGATCACGCTCTGCCCGTCCAGCCGCACCGACGAGGTCCTGTCCTGCGGACCGAAGAAGACGGTGGCGACGTCGCCGATCCGGGTTCGACGATCGATGGCGATCGCCTCGATCTGGGCTGCCGTCGTGACCGTGGCGTCGGCGCGTACGATCAGTTCCTGGGCGGCGGTTTCCAGCGTGCCGGCCGGCACGTCGAGCGCCGAGTCGCCCAGCGCATCCGCCAGGTCGGCAAGGCTCAGCGACCGGCTCGCCAGCGCGAACGGGTCGACGACCACGCGGACGACCTGGGTGGTGGCGCCGTAGACCTGGACGTCGGCGACGCCCGGCACCGCGGCCATCGCGTCGGCGATCAGGTCTTCGACCAGTGTGGTCAGCTCGCTGGCGCTGCGCCGGTCCGAACTGATCGACAGCCGGATGATCGGCTGGCTGTCGGCGTCGGCCTTGACCACCGCCGGCGTCTCCACACCGTCGGGGAGGCTGCGCTGGGCCCGGCCGACCGCATCGCGTACGTCGGCGGCAGCGACGTTGAGGTCCACGTCGGTGTCGAACTCCAGGGTTACCCGGCTGTCGCCGTAGTCGCTGCTGGAGCTGAGGGAGACGATGCCGGGCACGCGGGCGACCGCGCCCTCGATCACGCTGGTCACCTGCGTGTCCACGGTCTCCGGGGAGGCGCCGGGGTAGTCGGCGCGGACGGTGACGATCGGCCGGTCCACATTCGGCAACTCGCGGATCTCGACGCCCATCAGGGCGGCGGCTCCGGCGACGATGATCAGCAGGTTAAGCACGACCGCGAGCACCGGCCGACGGACGCCAAGCGAACTGACGTCCATACGGTCGTGGATCATACGCCGGGCTCCGCGTCGGCGGCGGTGTCCGCCATCGCCTCGACGACCGCCCGGCCCTCGCGCATCCGCTGGGTGCCTTCGACGACCACGCGGTCGCCTGCCGCGAGGGCGGCGTTCACCATCACGCGGCCGGCGGTACGCTCGACCAGGCTCACCGGAACGCGTTCGGCGGTACCGTCGACGATGCGCCAGACAAAGGCGCCGTCGCGGCTCCACTGCACGGCCATTTCCGGCACGCTGGGCAGGGATGTGCTGGCGAAGGCGAGGTCCACGGCGAAGGAAAGGCCTGCGCGCAGGCGGTCGTCCACATTCGGGATGGTCGCTTGCACGACAAGCGTGCGCGTGCCCGGATCGAGCCGGCTGTCCAGCGCGCTGATCCGGCCCTCGAACACGGCGCCGGGCAGGGCCGAGGTGGTGGCTGCGACCGTCTGGCCGATGGCGACCTGGGCGGCATAGCGCTCCGGCACTTCGAACGAGATCAGCAGGGAAGACCGGTCATCAATGGTGGCGATGGGCGTGGTGGGGGTGACGCGGTCGCCCTCGGCGATTCCGGTCAGCCCCATGACGCCGCCAAAAGGGGCGAGCAATGTGCGCCGCTCCAGCGCCAGCTCGGCAGCCGCCAGCCGGTTCCGCGCCTCGGCCAGTTGCGCCTGCGCGCTCTGGGCCACGCTGGCCGGGACGGCGCCGGACGGGGCGAGCTGTTCGTTGCGGGCGACCACCCGCTGCTGCTCTTCCATCTGGATGCGCGCGAGGCCGACCGCCAGCTGCTCCTCTTCGTCGTCGAGCGCCAGCAGCGGATCGCCGGGTTCCACCGCCTCGCCGGCAGCAAAGAGGACGATCCTGACCTCGCCCGAGACCGCCGGATACAGCGTGACCGACCGGACCGCCTCCGCGGTGCCGATCGCGCGCAGGCTCTGTCCCGACTCCGCCATCGTCACCGCGTCCGTTACTACCGGCGCGCCGCCACCGCGACCCGGTCCGCTTGCTGTCCCGGCGCTCCCCCCGTCATTGGTGTCGGAGGGCGAGAGCAGCAGCCAGCCGCCGGCGGCAAGCGCCGCCACCACCAGCACACCGAGGATCTGCCGCAGCCACATCATGCGCATTCCGTCCGTACGTAAGCGTCGCAGTCTATCCCCAAGCGGTGATGGGAGATAGGCACGTCACGGTGATACGCACGTGTTCGCGAAACCCTACGAGGCGGCGGGGCCGTGCGGGTCTCCGCTCAGAACGAGCCGGGCGCCAGGCGGAAGATATCCGGGTTGGCGAAGTCACCGACGTAGCTGAGCTGCATCAGCAGCCGCTCCGGCGCCGGCTCGGTGGACCCTTCGGGAACGGCTTCGCCGGTCGGGCGCGAGGCAACGGTGAGGGTTACGCTGCTGCCGTCCGCGTCCTCGGCATAGAACGCCAGCAACGCTCCATTCGCCAGCTGGACGCCGACCGCGGTCTTTTCCGGGTCGTAGTTCTGGCTGCGGAAATAGCTGACCAGCAAGCCCGCCGCGGTGCGGATCTGGTCGTTGTCGCTCTGCGGATCGGTGCCCCACACGATGTTGACCTGGATCAGCGCCTTGCTCTCGTAGCCGAAGATGTAGACCACCCGCGCCGGCCCGCTGTCCGGTACCAGGTCGGATACGGTGATTCCGAGGCTGGTGGTCTTCTCCAGTGCGTTGACCCCCGGCTCGATTTCGTTCTCGGTGAGCGCGAAGTCGCTTGCGATCGCCGCCCGCACCTCCGCCTCCGTCATGCCGAACCGGGCGGTCCGGAAGCCCTCGATCGCGGTGGGCTCGGCCGCGGAGGGGTCGACCGCGCCGGCGGATGCGGCGCTGTCTGCGGTCAGGTCCAGGGTCTCGTTGCCGGTGGCGGACGCGTCGGTGGCCAGCAGCAGCCAGCCGCCGCACAGCAGCAGGCCGCATGCAGATCCCATCTTACGCAGCATGATCGGTTTCCATCTGCGCGCCGGCATGGCCGGCTTCGGTGATGCTGCGGTCGGCCTGCTGGTCGATCAGTTCGACCCAGCTGCCGGTCGACAGCAGGTGGCAGTAGGCGAGCGTCAGCCAGCCCTTCCGGCGCCAGTCGAGGAAGATGTCGTCGGGAAGCGCGTTGAACTTGGCCTCGTCGATGACCTGGAAGCCGGTGACCGAGAGCTGTTCGCCGGTCGCCATCTTGATGTTGGCCCGGTTGTCACGCAGCAGGCCCTGCGACTTCAGCGCGTCGGTGAAAGCCCTGGTCCGCTCCAGTTCCCGCTGGAAGGCAGTGGAGAAGGCCAGCGCCTGCTCGAGAACCGGCGTGCGCTCGCCGTTACGGAACAGCGGGCGCACGTCGCTTTCGGCCAGCAGGTCGGAGTCCTGGTCGATGCACAGGCCGAGCTTCGACTTGTCGGGGCTCTCGGCGAAAATGAACGGGTAGCGCCGTGCATAGGCCGGCACATAGGCGCCTCGGCGCCAGCTGCCGTCGGGTTCGACGAACAGGTTCTGGCCGGCGCGCATGCCGAGGACGACGACCGGCGCCGGATTGTCGCCTCCGGCAAAGACGATCGGATAGTGGCGGGCCGCGGCGGCGAACTCGATCGCATTCACCATCATCACGTTGGCGGAGCGGGCGAACGCGTAGCCGCCATTCTCCTTGAGCGACAGCGATGCGTGCTTCTGGGCGTCGATGAGGACCGGCTTCGAGTAGAGCGGCGGCAGAGCGGCTGCTCCAGCTTCACCTGCAGGTGACGGCGCAGCGTTGTCAACGGTATCGGTGCTCATTCCTGGTCCACTTCTCTGGTCTGGCTT
>JBHJOG010000162.1:0-22486 GCA_050329975.1 Alphaproteobacteria bacterium
GACAACGGGCGCCAGGCGATCGAGGCGCATTTCGGCGATGCGGTGGAGACGGTCTATGTGGAGAACGTCGCCGAGGGTGCCGACGCCGAGCGGGTGATCCGCCAGTTGGCTGCCGGCGGCGCCGATCTCATCTTCACCACCTCTTTCGGCTTCATGAACGCGACCGCGCGGGTCGCCGAACAGTTCCCGGATGTGAAGTTCGAGCATGCCACCGGCTACGTCCGGGCGGACAACCTCAGCACCTATGCCGCGCGTTTCTACGAGGGCCGTACCGTCGCCGGCCTGATCGCCGGCCGTATGACCGAAACCAATGTGCTGGGCTACATCGGCTCGTTCCCGATCCCCGAAGTGGTGCAGGGCATCAACGCCTTCATGCTGGCGGCGCAGAAGGTCAACCCCGACGTGACGGTCAAGATCATCTGGGCCAACACCTGGTACGATCCGGGCACGGAGGCCGACGCGGCCCGGGCGCTGATCGACCAGGGCGCCGACATCATCTCGCAGCACACCGACTCCCCGGCGGCGCTTCAGGTCGCGCAGGAGCGCGGCGTCTACGGGTTCGGCCAGGCCTCCGACATGGTGGCCTTCGCGCCGGATGCCCAACTCACTGCGCTGGTCGACAACTGGGACCAGTATTATATCGACCGCGTCCAGGCGGTGATCGACGGCACCTGGGAATCGACCGACACCTGGGGCGGCATGGACTCCGGCATGGTCGAGCTTTCGCCGTTCAACGCCGAGGCGATTCCGGCCGACGTGCTGGCGGAGGCTGAAGCGCTAGCCGCCCAGATCATGTCCGGCGAGGTCCACTCCTTCGCCGGCCCGATCACCAACCAGGCAGGCGAGCTGGTCATAGGCGAGGGCGAGGTGCTGGACGACGAGGCGATCCTGACCATGGACTGGTACATCCAGGGCATCGACGACCAGCTGCCGAACTGAGCGTGCGGGACGGCCGGCGACGCCGGTCGTCCCCGAAGCGGGAGGACAGGCGTGATCTACCTGGACCACATGGCGACGACGCCGCTCGATCCCAGCGCCATCGAGGCGATGGCGCCGTGGCTGAGCGGGGCGCGCTTCGGCAATCCGCATGCCACCGCCAATGCGGCGGGTCGCGCGGCCGAGCAGGTCGTGGAGGAGGCGGTCGCCTCGATCGCCGCCATGATCAAGGCGTCGCCCGGCGAGATCATCCTCACCTCGGGCGCCACCGAGTCGGACAACCTGGCGCTGGCCGGTGCGACCCAGCCCGGGCACCATCTGGTCACGGTCGCTACCGAGCATTCAGCCGTGCTCGCGGTCGCCCATCGCCTGGAGTCCCAGGGCCGGACGCTGACGATCGTCGGCACTGACGACGCCGGCCGCGTCGACCCGGCCGCGATCGCTGCCGCCTGCAGGGCCGAGACGCGCCTGGTCTCGGTCATGGCGGTCAACAACGAGACTGGCACCAGGCAGCCGATCGAGGAGATCGCTGCCGGTTGCCGGGCAAACGGTATCCTGTTCCACTGCGACGCCACCCAGGCGCTGACCACCACCGCCATCGACGTGCGCGGCCAGGCGATCGACCTGCTCAGCATCTCCAGCCACAAGCTCTATGGCCCGCAGGGAATCGGTGCCCTGTTCGTCCGCGACGGGGTCGCTGTCGCCCCGCTGATCGTCGGCGGTGGCCAGCAGAACGACCGGCGCAGCGGTACCGTGCCGGTGGCGCTCGCCGCCGGCTTCGGCGCCGCCTGCCGCGTCGCCATCGCTCGAAGGGAGGCCGACGGGGCGCGGATCGCGTCCCTGCGCGAGCGGCTCTGGGCAGGGCTGAGCCGGGCGATTCCCGATGCCCGGCGCACCGTCCCGACGGAACTCTGCGCGGCGCACTGCCTGCACGTCACCGTTCCCGGGATCGACATGACCGACATCCTGTATGACCTGCCGGAACTGGCGGCCTCCACCGGGTCGGCCTGCGCCTCCGGCGGAAAGTCCCCCGTTCTGCAGGCAATGGGCATGTCGCCACGCCAGATCTTCGGTGCCGTCCGCTTTGGCCTCGGCCGCTTCACCACCCCTGAGGAGGTCGACGAGGCTGCCCGCATGCTGGGGGGGGCGGTGGCTCGCGTCCGAGCCCGCCGGTCGGCTGCCGAATAGGCGCCGGGCGGGGAGCGGCGGGCTTGGAGACGCTGATCATCGACTGGGCCACCGCCATGGTGCGCTGGTTCCACGTCATCGCAGGCATCGCCTGGATCGGCTCCTCCTTCTTCTTCATCTTCCTCGACGCGAGCCTGCGCAAGGAAAGCTGGCAGATAGACGGGGTCAGCGGGGAGTCCTGGCTGGTCCACGGCGGTGGCTTCTACAAGGTAGAAAAGTACATGGTGGCGCCGGAGCGGATGCCGGCAGTGCTCCACTGGTTCAAATGGGAGGCCTATTCCACCTGGATCTCGGGCATGGCGCTGCTGGTCGTGCTCTACTACGTCTCGGCCGGGGTCTACCTGATCGATCCGGGGGTCGCGGCGATCACGCCGATGACCGCCACCGTTATCGGTGTCGGCTCGCTGGTGTTCGGCTGGATTGTCTACGACCTGCTGTGCCGGGCGCTGAACGATCACGAGGACTGGCTGGCGATCGGCGGTGGCGTGCTGCTGGCCCTGGTGGCGATCGGCTATACGCAGGTGTTTGGCGGCCGCGGCGCGTTCATTCACGTGGGCGCGCTGGTGGGCACCATCATGGTAGCCAACGTGCTGCTGGTCATCATCCCGAACCAGCGCAAAGTGGTGGCGGACCTGATCGCCGGCCGCGCCCCCGACCCCGCCCTCGGCAAACAGGCCAAGCAGCGCTCGGTGCACAACAACTACCTGACGCTGCCCGTCGTCTTCACCATGATCAGCAACCACTTCGCGATGGTCACTGGCCATCCTTACAACTGGGCATTCTTGATCGGCATCGGCGTGGTTGGTGGGCTGATCCGGCACTGGTTCAACGTCAAGCACCGCACTGGCCGCCGGCTCGACTGGGTCTGGGCGGTTGCCGCCGCTTCAGTGGCGGCCATGGTTGCGTTCTCCGCCTGGCGCCCTGACCGGGTTCCGAATACCGGGATGCAGACGGCGACGCTGGCCGAGGTGCATGCGATCGCGCAAGCCCGCTGCACCAGTTGCCACTCGGCGGCCCCCACCGACGAAGGCTTCGCCGATGCCCCCGCCGGCATGATGTTCGATACCCCCGACCAGCTCTACGCCGCCCGAGACAAGGTGTTCAGCCAGGTTGCGACCGGCATCATGCCGCCGGGCAACCTGACCGGCCTGACCGATCAGGAGCGGGCGGCGGTCATCGGCTGGTATGAGGCGGGGGCATCGGCGGAGTAGCCTGCTACGTCGATCGCGGCCCGCGATCATGCGCGCGCCTGCCGCTGATGTACGTGGCGCGGACCACCCGGTCGTCGCCCAGCATCATCAGGGCGAACAGCATGTCCTCGGCGCTGCCATCGCCTGCGGCCAGGCGATGCCGGAGCAGGGGGGTCGCACCGGGATCGATCACCACGCAGTCGGCCTCGTAGCCCGGCTCCAGCGACCCGATCCGGTCGCCCAGGCTTAAGGCGTCCGCATTGCCGCGGGTGATCCAGTGGAATCCGGCTGGCCCGGTGAGGTTCAGCCCCTTCAGCTGCATCACCTGGTAGGCGAGGCTGAGCGTGCGCAGCATCGAGAAGCTGGTGCCGCCGCCGACATCGGTCGCCAGGGCCACCCGCACCGGCCGGTCGGCCGCCCGCAGCGCAGCGAGATCGAACAGGCCGCTGCCGATGAACAGGTTCGAGGTCGGGCACAGCGATGCCACCGAGCCGGTTTCCGCCAGCAGCCGGAGCTCGTCCTCGCCGAGGTGGATGCAGTGGCCGAACAGCGACCGCGGGCCGAGCAGGCCATGCCGGGCGTAGACGTCGGTGTAATTGCGGGCCTCGGGGAACAATCGAGCCACGGTTGCGATCTCATCCGCGTTCTCCGACAGGTGCGTCTGCAGCCATAGGTCGGGATGTTCGCTGAGCAGGGTCCCGGCCACGTCCAGCTGCGCCGGGGACGAGGTGATGGCGAAGCGCGGAGTCGCTGCATAGCCGAGACGGCCATGGCCGTGCCAGCGGGCGATCAGCGCCTTGCTGTCGTCGTAGGACGACTGGACGGTGTCGAGCAGGCCGTCGGGAGCATGGCGGTCCATCATCACCTTGCCGGCGATCATCCGCATGTCGCGCCGCGCCGCCTCGGCGAAGAGAGCGTCGACCGACTGCGGCGCTACCGTCGCATAGGCGGCGGCCGTCGTCGTGCCGTTGCGCAGCAGTTCATCGCAGAAGAAGCGGGCACCCGCCGCGGCCAGTTCCGGGTCGTCGAACCGTGACTCGGCCGGGAAGGTATAGCGCTCGAGCCAATCCAGCAACCGGGTGCCGAAGGAGGCGATCACGCCGGTCTGGGGCGCGTGGATATGGGTGTCGATGAAGCCGGGCAAGATCAGCCCGTCGCCATACCGGGTCACCGGGACGTCGACCGGATGCCGGGCGAGGACCACGCTGGCCGGGCCTACGTCGATGATCCGTCCGTCGCGCCACAGCACGATGCCATCATCGTGGACGACGAGCGGGACTTTGTCCGGCCAGCCGGGCGCGGACGGAAAGGTGACGACGCGGCCGCGCAGGCCGCCGATGCGCTCGGCCGCGGGCGGGCCGTCTGCCGTGTCTGGGGTCATGGCCAGCCTTTGCCAAAGCGGCGGGCCGGCGTCAAAGCAAAAGCGGTGCGGTGCGTGGGGCAGCGCGAACCAAAGCAGGCTCAAGCAGCGATCAGGCGCTCCTGCGGCTCGCGCTCGGGCGGGTCGTCGCAATCCCCGGAAAGAGCGGCTGTGTGCGGATCGGGCCAGATCGGGTCCTGCACGCTCGGCGCGCGGCAGCTGGTCGCCACCGCCAGGGGCGCACTCAGCAGCAGCCCGGCCAGGATCGGCGTCAGCCACCAGAGATAGCCGGGATTGGTGGCAGCGACGGCAGCAGTGAGCCCGATAGCGAAGACGTAGTGCCAGGCATGCGCCGAGATCGCCGTCCACCAGCCGACTCGATAGCCTGTGCGACCCTGCGCTCTCCACTCGATCTTGCGCCCAAGCAGGATCAGGATGATGAACCGGGCGTGGTGGACCATGAGCACCGGGGCAAGCATCGCCGCGAACACGGTCTCGGCCCCGGCTGCTACGACGAACCGGCCGAGCGCGCGCCAGCGCCAGGCGCGGACCAGGTTCGCCCCCTGGCCCAGGAAAACGAGCAGCTTCGGCAGGGCCAGCATGGCCATCGTCGTCACGAACAGGCCGATGGCAAGGTTGGTCTTGGCGACTGGCCAGGTCGGGAACAGGCTTTCCCCGGGCCCGAAATAATCGTGCCCCGCGACCGCCTTGGCTGCCAGGTCGGCGATGCTGAGGGCCAGGAGGATCAGCCAGAACAAGCCATTGGCATAGGCCAGGACGCCAAGCAGAAAGTGCAGGCGGCTCATCGGGTGCAGGCCTGGGACGAAAAGCAGACGCAGATGCTGCAGGTTCCCCTGTGCCCAGCGCCGGTCGCGCTTGATATAGTCGATCAGTGTCGGCGGCGAATCCTCGTGGCTGCCGATCGCGTCGGGCAGCAGCCAGCATCGATAGCCGGCCCGCCGCATGAACGCCGCCTCGACGAAATCGTGGCTCAGCACCTGGCCGCTGAACGGCCCGCGGCCGGACAGGGTGGGCAGCCGGCAATGCTGGCGGAACGGCTGCAGCCGGATCAGCGCATTGTGGCCGTAGTAGTTGGACTCGCCCAGCTGCCACCAGGCATAGCCGGTTGCGAATGTGCGGGCTGCCGCCTGGCTGATGAACCGGAGCAGGCATGTAAACGCGGTGTCCGAGTTGGATGGAACCGGCACGGTCTGGATGATTCCCGCATCCGGATTGGCCTGCATCAGGCGCACCAGCCGGACGATGGTTTCGCCGAGCATGGTGCTGTCGGCGTCGAGCACCAGGAAGTGGTGGTAGCCGTCGCCTGCGCGGTCGCAGAACTCCATGATGTTGCCGGCCTTGCGCTCGATGTTCTCGGACCGGCGGCGATAGTGCATCTGGTGGGGATGGTCGGTCCGGCTGCGCCATTCGGCCCAGGCCTTGCGCTCGCGCTCGGCGTCCACGCCATCCGGCGTGTCGCTCAGGACGTGGATGTCGAACGCGGCGAAAGCCCCGGTGGCGAGCAGGGAGCGGTAGGTACTTTCCAGGCAGCGCAGGAACTGCTCGGGTGCCTCGCAATAGACCGGCATCACCAGCGCGGTGCGGGTCGTGATCAGTGCCTGCTGTCCCGGATCGGCCAACGGCATCGCCGCAGCGATCGGATCGCGCGAGAAGGCATGCAGCGCGACGCCGATCATCGCGCTCCAGAAGCTGATGCTGATCCAGGAGAAGGCGCCGACGAACAGCGTGATGATAAGCAGTTCGATCGCGTTGGCGCCGTCGGAGCACAGGATGTCCCACATCACCCACAGCCCGGACAGGATGGTCGCCATGGTGAGGCCCAGGACGAGCCCGCGGCGCAGCTGCGCCATGGTCGAGAATCTCAGCCGGATATCCCCGGCGGCGTCCTGGGCGTTTGCGGTCACGTGCGGGTCCATAAATATGTCCATGTCTCGGACAGGGTGTTTCCGCGGTGCCGAAGGTAGCAGCGCAGGGTGCTGGCATCCGGTTCGCCGGGCACGTAGTCGAAGAAAGCCCGCCAGCCGCCGGTCTCCGGGATCTTCTGCGTGATGACGTTGGCCACGTTGCCGTCGGAGGTCGTCACCACGGCTTCGATCGGCTGGTCCTCTCGCAGGTGCGGCAGGTCGCCGCCCCCGAAGTCGATGACGAACAGGCGTGCCTCTTCGGGTGCCTCTTCGGTCGATCCGGGACGGGCTGCCGAGCCGATCCGGGTCGCCTCGACCCGTGCCCCGGGCGGCCATCCCGCGTGATCGCCGAACGCAGTCGCCAGATAGGTGAACTCCCTGGGCTCTCCTGGAACGAACGGCTGGTCGCTGACCCAGTAGGCGACAATGTTGTCGTGGATCTCCGAGTTGCTTGGAATTTCGACCAGTTCGACTCGACCAGGACCCCAGTCCTCGAGCGGCTGGATCCACAGGCCGGGGCGGCGCTCGTACATCGCTTCCAGGTCCTGATAGTTGGCGAAGTCGCGGTCCCGCTGCGCCAGACCAAAGCCGCGCGGCCCGCTGTCGAGCAAACTCGACACCTGCAGCTGCGTCGGGTTGATCAATGGCCGCCACAGCCACTCGCCAACGGCGGTCTGCATCATCAGACCGTCCGAATCATGCACCTCCGGTCGGAAATCGTCGAAGCCCGCCCGATCGTTCTCGCCGAACAGGTACATACTGGTCAGAGGCGCGATCCCGACCTTCCCGATCTCCTGGCGCGCGAACAGGGTGGCTTTGATGTCCATCTGACTCTCGGTGCGCGGACGGAGCACGAACCGGTACGCGCCTGTTATCCGAGGACTGTCCATCAGCGCATAAAGAACGATCTCCGTTCCGTCCTCGGGAGGCTCCTCGATCCAGAACGCGACGAAGGCGGGAAATTCTTCGCCCTCGGCAGCCGCGGTGTCGACTGCCAGGCCGCGGGCCGATACGCCATAGCGTTGGTTGCGGCCGATCAGCCGGAAATAGCTCGCACCGAGAAACACCGCGAATTCGTCGTGGGTTCTGTCCGAATGCAGCGGATAGTGGATCCGGAATCCGGCATGGCCCTCCGGTATCGGGGCATCGGCGACGGCGAGGTCGCCGTAGGTGTACATGGCTGGATCGAAGGCAAAGGGCGTCGCCATCCCCTCGCGCACGCTGTAGATCGGCGTCTCCCGGTCATAGAACGAGCCGACATGAAAGAATTGCAGCGAGAACAGGCGCTCGCCGCGCCACGCCGCAGAATCCGGATTGAAGCGGATCTTGCGGTACTGATCGAAGGTCATGCTCAGCCAGGGCTCTTCAACCGGCGTTCGGCGGTCCTCGAACGGCTCCTGGGCCCGCTCTTGAGCGATGGCGATCAGACTCTCGTAGTCGAACCGGAGCCCCGACTCTTCTGCTGCGGCACTAAGGTGTGGGGACGCAGTTCCGGCGATCATCGCAGCCACGCCCTTCATCACGCTGCGGCGGGAGAAGGGATGTGCAATCATGACGGGCGTCGGGCGAGCGGCGCCTCTGCGTCGTGACTACCACCACGAAGCGGGTCCTCCAATGCGGCGATCCTACTTGGATGCATCTCGACGGTTACTCCGGCCATGGTCGAGTTGACAATGAGCATGCCCGCGGCGCAGTAACCGCTGGGCAATGCAGCACCACTTCGTTGTGCAACGCAACATCGTGCGTGGCGTACCCCCGATGCAACGAGAATTAGTTTGGTTAATATCGCCATTCAAGGGGGGTTCGCCGAGTTCGGCCAGTGAAACTCCTGTCATTTGAAGGGACTAAGATGACAATGCCGACACGCAACGCCGATCTGATCGCCCGCCGGCTGGCCGCCGCCGGCTGTCGGCATGCCTTCGGCATCCCCGGTGGCGAGGTGCTCGCATTGTGCGATGCACTCGCCTTTGCCGGCCTCCGGGTCGTGTTAGTCAAGCACGAGAACGCCGGCGGGTTCATGGGCGAGGGAGTCCATCATGTCACCGGCGCTCCGGCCGTCCTGTTCGCCACGCTCGGGCCTGGGGTCGCCAACGCCGTCAACGTGATCGCCAACGCCTGGCAGGACCGGGTGCCGATGATATTCCTGACCGGGTGCGTCGATGCGGCCGATGCCGCGACCTACACCCATCAGGTGTTCGACCATGCCGCCCTGCTGCGGCCGATCACCAAGGCGACCCTGACCGCAGTGCCCGGCGCGGTGGGCACTGTCATCGACAAGGCGGTCGCCATCGCCACCGACGGTCAGCCCGGCCCGGTGCACGTGGACGTGCCGATCGGGGTGGCCCAGGCCGCCTCCGCGGAGCCGCCGCCCCGGTCGCGGCCACGGCCGTCGCCGGCAGCGCCGGCGGAAGGCGAGGCGCTGGAGCGCGCGCGCGCCTGGTTCCGCGACGCCGAGCGGCCGCTTCTGGTTGCCGGCGTCGATGCGCTCAACGACGGCTCTGCATCGGCAGTAGCCTTATTTTCCACCGAGCATGCAATTCCACTGATAACAACTTATAAAGCCAAGGGAATCCTCGATGAAGGTCACGCGCTTTGCCTCGGTGGCGCCGGCCTGTCGCCGGTGGCCGACGGGCTGCTGCTGCCGCTGCTGGCGCAGAGCGATCTGGTGATCTTCGCCGGCTACGACCCGATAGAGATGCGCGCCGGCTGGCGCGAGCCGGTTCCCGGAGATGTCCGCACGGTGGAATTCGCGTCGGTGGCGAACACCCATTACATGCATCGCGCGGACATCGGCTTCGTCTGCAATGTCGGGGCAGGCCTTGCTGCGCTGGCGAAGACAGGCGGGCCCGCGGGCGCCTGGCCGCACGGCGAGCCCGCGCGGGTGCGGGCGGCGCTTGCGGCGCGCTTCGCCGGCCCGGGACGCTGGGGGCCGCATCAGGTCTTCGCGACCGCACGCGCCTGTCTGCCCGACACCGCGATTGCCACCGCCGACAGCGGTGCGCATCGCATCCTGCTGAGCCAGATGTGGCGCTGCCCGGCACCGCGCAGCCTGCTTCAGTCGTCCGGTCTGTGCACGATGGGCTGTGCGGTCCCGCTGGCGATCGGGGCCGGGATCGCGGCACCCGACCAGCCGGTAGTCGCCTTCGTCGGCGACGCCGGCCTGGAGATGGTTCTCGGGGAACTGGCGACGGCGCGCGACCTTGCGCTGCCGGTGATCGTGATTGTGCTTGTCGACCGGAGCCTGGCGCTGATCGCGATGAAGCAGCGGCGCAGCGGCTACGCGGACCTCGCTGTTGGTTTCGGAGCGACCGACTTTGCCGCGGTCGGCACGGCGCTCGGCGGTTATGGTGTCAGCGTCGACAATGCCGATTCGCTGGAATCCGCAATCGCCGGGGCATTGCAACGGCGGACATTCACGCTCATCGCTTGCCAGATCGATGGTGCCGACTATGACGATGCCTTCTAGGCCGGCCGCGGGACCGCCCGCGGTGCATGGGCTCAAGGGGCGAGACCCGCGGGTCGATTTCTTCCGCGGCCTCGCCTTCATCATCATCCTGATCGCGCATGTGCCGGCCAACTGGCTCGCGCAGTGGATCCCGGCGCGGTTCGGCTTCTCGGACGCAACCGAGATGTTCGTGTTCATGTCCGGCTATGCCGCCGGGATCGCATTCGGCGGCACCTATCTGAAGGTCGGCTGGTCGCTCGGCGCCGCCCGGACGCTGCACCGCACCTGGCAGGTCTATATCGGCCATCTGCTGCTGTTCTTCTTCGTCCTCATGATTCTGTCCCTGGCGACCAACTGGCTGGGGACGCGCGACTACGTGGCGCGAATGGGCATCAGCTACTTCTTCAACAACGGGACCGACGCCATCGTCGGCCTGTTCACGCTCGGCTACGTGCCGAATTTCTTCGACATCCTGCCGATGTACATCGTGATCCTGCTGATGATGCCGATCTTCATGGCGCTGGGCAGGATTCATCCGCTGGTGGCGCTTGGCGCTTGCGTCGCGCTCTACCTCTACAACTGGTTCACTTCGCTCTACCACCTGCCGATCCAGATCCAGTTCCCGGCCGAGGTGCGGCCGGACTCGGACCGGCCCTGGTTCTTCAATCCCTTCGGCTGGCAGCTGATCTTCTTCACTGGCTTCGCACTCAGCATCGGCTGGCTGAAGCCGCCGCGCTTTTCCTGGTGGCTGGTCGGGCTGGCGGTGGCCATGGTGGTGGTCGGTCTGTTGCTCGGTCGCTGGCAGATCCGCAACGACGTGCCCCTGCTGCGGGAGATCTACGAGGCCATCCATCCTAAGTCCGATTTCCAGGACGCCTACGCCAAGACCAATTTCTGGGTGATGCGCTACCTGCATTTCCTGGCGCTGGCCTATCTGACGGTCAACCTGCTGCGCGGGCGGGAGCACTGGCTGAACTCGAAATGGGCGGCGCCGATCGCCCAGTGCGGGAGGCAGTCGCTGCCTGTATTCCTGTTCGGCATGGCCTTTTCTGTCATGGCCGGCATCATGCTCGACCAGATCGACATCGATCACTGGCAGATCCCGGTTTGGCAGGTGGTGCTGGTCAACCTGTTCTGGATCGGGATGCTGATCGGGCTCGCCTACCTGTTGGGCTGGCTGCAGAAGACACCCTGGAAGGCGCCACGGCGCCCGGCCGCGGATCCAGCGCCGACGGGCGCCGCGCCGGCTGCTTTCGCACCATAAATCGGCCGTAATCCGATCGTTTCCTTACAGCCTCGAAAGCTTGTGCTAAAATACATCTGGATGCGCTGGGCGGTGCAGCCAGGGAACCGATGGTGGTTCCATGAATGGGGGCTAAAGACATGAACTGGAAGACGACGAGCGTCGTGGCGATCGCTGCGGCCAGCATGCTGTTCGGTAGCGTTTCGGCTTCGCTGGCCGAGCAGGCGCCGGCAACCTCGATGCAGCCGATGACGATCAGCCGGGTGATCGCTTACGGCCAGGAAAACCAGGATCCCCTGGCCCTGGTGACCGCGGTGCGCATGCTGAACGACCTGGGTGCGCACGTCGCCCAGCCGGGCGCACAATCCGAGCCGACCGGGGAGCAGTCCCAGCCGATGTACGACCCGGTCGCACTGCTGGAAGAGGCCCAGGGCTACGCAACCGGCAACGACCAGCTGATTGCAATGATCGACGCCGAAATGGACAACATCGAGTCGAGCCGTTGGGTCTGCTACTGGGAAGTCTATTGTGACGCCTGGGGCTGGTGCAACTATGTCGAGGTCTGCTACTGACCTCGCTCCGGCGGAAGGCCGGCCATGTGCCGGCCTTCCGTCCATTCAGACAGTTCCGCTTCGCCCGGAGGGTCGACGTGACCGGCTTCCGTGATGCGTTCCGGTCACTGGCGCCCGGCGCGCTGCGTGTCCTGACGGCTGTGGCTGTGCTGATTGCCGCCGATATGCCGTCCAATGCCGCCGATGACGGCAGCCGCACGCATGCGCTGCTGGTTGGTGTGTCCGCTTATCAGAACCTACCGCAAATCCTCCACCTGGAAGGCCCGCGCAACGACGTGGCGATGTGGCGCGACCTGCTGCATGCGCGCGGCGTGCCTGAGGCGCAGATCGCGGTCCTCGCCGATGGGGTCGACGGTGCGGACCTGCCGACCCGGGCGGCGATCTTCGCGGCGCTCGACACACTGACGCAGACCGTAGGTCCGGGCGACAACGTGTTCCTGCTGCTGGCCGGCCACGGCTCGCAACAGGTGCAGGGAGCGCTCGGTGACACCACCGAAGCCGACGGGCTGGACGAGATCTTTCTGCCCTACGACGCCGGGCGCTGGAACGGCCAGGCGGGCACGGTGGAGAACGCGATCGTCGACGATGAGTTCGGATGGGCGATCGATGCGTTGCGCGCGCAGGGCGCCTTCGTCTGGGTCGTGTTCGACGCCTGCCACTCCGGCACCATGGACCGAGGCGCCGACCCTGGCGCTCCCGTCGAGGAACGCGACCGCGGCGTCGAGCCGGCGGCGCTGGGCGTGCCCCTGGATGGGCTGGTCCCCGGTGGCGGCGATGTGGTCGAAGGCACGATGGATGCATCGGCGGCCGACCTGCCCGGCGGCCTGGTGGCTTTCTATGCCGCCCAAAGCTGGGAGCGCGCGCCTGAGAAGTTGTACCGCGACGAGAATGGCGACCGGGCCTTCTTTGGCCTGTTCAGTCGCACACTTGCCCAGACGGTCATTGCCCACCCGTCTGCAAGCTTTGCGGACCTGATCGGGCTGGTGCAGGCGCACTACATCGACCAGGGCCGGAGCGGACCGACGCCGCTGGCGCAGGGCTCGGCACTGGACCTGCAGGTGTTCTTCTAGACCGGTATGCCAGGTCGACCGCACGATCGGCCGCGGTGCGGTGCGTCGAATCCTTGTGGATGCTACTCCGCTGCCTGGGCCGCCGCCGGGCCCGGACCCTCCAACCGCGCGAGCCGCTCCAGCGCCCAACGATTGCGGGGACGGCGCACCAGCCGGGCGGCGAGCAGCTCACGGCTCGTCCCGGGCTCGCCGGTTGCCTCCAGCCGGTCGACGATGATCTTGAAGAACAGATCGCGCTGGGCATGGCTGCCGCCGACGGTCTGCAGGCGGGGCAGGCAACGGGCCAGGGCGAGCGCTGCCTCCAGCCCGTCGCCGCGATGGCTGTCGACCAGGGCTCGCGCATAGGGGAGGCCGACGCTCCGGAACAGCCGCGCCTGGTCGCCTGCTCCGGCGTCGGCGACCGACTGCATGGCCTCGAGCTGATGCTCCACCGCCGGCCAGCGCTGGTCCGCGATCAGGGCGGCAAGGTAGTGCAGGGCGGCGAAGACCAGCGCCATGTCCTGGGTGCGGGCGGATGCCTTGTCGGCCAGCTCGAGCCAGCGCCCGCCGACGGCAACGCCTGCGCTCTCCAGGCGGACCAGCAGCGAGACCGCATTGCTGATGTCGCGGAAGTCGTCGGTGGGGTTTGCCCGAACGCGGCGGTCGTACAGATCAAGGCAGGCCTCGTAGTCCTTGATCTCCAAGAGGAAAATCGCCTTGTGCCAGGCAATGTGATAGGCGAGGTTTCCGGTGCCGTCGATGTCGGCCGCGCCGCCGTCGAGCCAGGCCATGCCGGCTTCCGGCTCGTCACGCATCTCGTGAACATGCGCGATCGCATGGAACGCCCAGGCATCGTCGCGGGCGAGCGCCAGCGCATGCCGGGCATGGACCTCCGCCGCGCCGAGGTCGCCGACCTCTTCGAGCCCGAAGGCATGGCAGCCGTGGACGTAGCCCGCGTCGGGAACCGAGTCCGACCAGGCCGGCAGTACGGCAGCGGTCGAGCGCAGCATGCCGGTGGAATCGCCGAGCATGAAGCGGACCCCGTGCACCAACTTCACCGCGTAACCGTCCAGCCGCTCGATCTCCAGGCAGCGGTCCAGCCGCTCGCTCGCCTCCATGAAGGCGCCGTCGCAGAACGCCGCCAGGGCGGCGACGTACATCCGCTCCCGTGCGGTCCCGCCGCGTGAGTCCAGGCTGCGTTGCGCCGCCAGCAGCGACTCCCTGGCCGCCTTCCGCAGCTCCTGCCGGCCCAGGATCAGGGCGCAGAACCCGCGCGCGCAGTGACCCAGCAGCAGGTCTGGATCGGCCTCGCCGACAGCCTTCAGCCTGGGCGCGGCATCGGCGCCATGAGCCATGAACCGGCGGACGAATAGGTCGTAGGCATGCACCGCGTCCTGGCTGGCGGCGGTCATCGGCAGTCCGCGGCAGTCGAAGAGTTGACTGGTCACGCTGTTGGGTCCTCCGCTTCGCGTCGTTCGACGTCTCTGGCAACGTCTCTGGCAACGTCCCCGGCCATGCTGCCACTTAGCGCCTGCCGGCCGCGGGCGGGAAGGCAACATTTCTCACACCGTCGTGACGGGAACATGGCGCGGATCGACGGGTCCGCGCCGCGCGACGGCGTACCAATGCGCCCAAGCAAGTGCTATGCCTCACCGCACCAGATTTCGGGTCCCACCGGCGATGACGGCAGCAACAGCACGAATCGGCGAACCCTTTCCGCAGCTCGGGCGCCTGCCTCCGCTCAGCATTGCAGCGGCGTTGGTGGGTCTGGTCGCGCTGGCTACAGGCGGCATCGCGCTGGCCGACGCTTATGACTGGCGGCGCGGGGCGCAGCTCATCCTCGGTGCAGCGCTCGGCATCACGCTCTATCACGCGGCCTTCGGGTTCACCGGTGCCTGGCGCCAGTTCATCGTCGAGCGTCGGGGCGCCGGCCTGCGGGCGCAGATGCTCATGCTGGCGATCGCGGTTGTGCTGTTCTTCCCGGTGCTGGCCGAAGGCTCGTTATTCGGCCGTCCGGTCGCCGGATTCGTCATGCCGGCGGGGACCTCGGTCATCATCGGCGCCTTCATCTTCGGGATCGGCATGCAACTCGGCGGCGGCTGTGCCAGCGGCACCCTGTTCGCCGCCGGTGGCGGCAACGCCCGGATGGTGGTGGTGCTGGGCTTTTTCGTCCTCGGCTCGGTGATCGCGACCGCCCATCTGCCCTGGTGGTATTCGTTGCCTAGCCTTGGGGCGCATTCACTGGTCCGCGCCGCCGGCTGGCCGGCCGCGCTGGCTGCCAACCTGGCAGCGTTCGCTGCCGTCGCGGTGGCGAGCTGGTGGCTGGAGATCCGTCGTCACGGGCAGGCGGCCCGGGCGCCCGGGCCGGAGCGGACCGGCCTTGCCCGGCTGTTGCAAGGACCGTGGCCGCTGGTGCTGGGCGCCGTATTGCTCGCCGTCCTGAACTTCGCCACCTTGGCGCTCGCCGGCCGACCTTGGGGAATCACCTCCGCCTTTGCGCTGTGGGGCGCCCAGGCGTTCGACGCCGTCGGCATCGGCGTCCGCGACTGGCCCTACTGGGCTGGCCAGACGGCGCAGATTGACGGCAGCCTCTTCGGCGACGTCACCTCGGTCATGGATTTCGGGCTCATCCTCGGCGCCATGGTTGCGGCCGGGTTGGCCGGCCGGTTCGCGCCGTCGCTGAGGATTCCGCTGCGGTCGCTGCTGGCGGCCGTCCTCGGTGGGCTGTTGCTTGGCTATGGCGCCCGGCTCTCCTACGGCTGCAACATCGGCGCTTTTTTCAGCGGCGTCGCTTCCGGCAGCCTGCACGGCTGGGTCTGGCTGGTCGCCGCCTTCACCGGCAACATGCTCGGTGTCCGCCTGCGTCCCTGGTTCAGGCTGTAGGCCATGGACTTCCGACTGAGCGAGGAGCAGCGCGCTGTCGTCGAGATGGCGAACTCCTTCGCTGACAACGAGATGGCGCCCAATGCTGCCCGTTGGGACGAGGAAGGCGAGTTCCCGATCGAAACCCTGCAGGCAGCCGCCCGGCTCGGCATCGCCGGCATGCTGGTGCCGGAGGCCGAAGGCGGGTCGGGCCTGAGCCGGCTCGATGCCGCCCTGGTGTTCGAGCAACTGGCCCGCGCCTGTCCGTCGACCGCCGCCTTCCTGTCGATCCACAACATGGTTGGCTGGATGATCGCCAGCCATGGCAGCCCGGAGCAGAAAGTGCGCCATCTGCCGGGCATGCTCAGCATGGAACGGGTTGTCAGCTACTGCCTCACCGAGCCCGGCGCCGGCTCCGACGCCGCCTCCTTGCGCACGCGGGCGATCGTCGATGGCGACGACTATGTGTTGAACGGCGAAAAGGCATTCATTTCAGGGGGATCGGTTGCAGACCTCTATGCGGTGATGGCGCGCACCGGCGGCCCGGGCGCTGACGGCATCAGCTGCATCCTGGTCGAGAAGGGCGCACCCGGCCTGGGCTTCGGCAAACTGGAGCGCAAGCTCGGCTGGCACAGCCAGCCGACGGCCGCCGTGGTCTTCGCCGACTGCCGCACGTCCGTCGCCAACCGCCTGGGCGCCGAGGGCGAGGGCTTCCGGATCGCGATGCGGGCGCTGGATGGCGGCCGGGTCAACATCGCCGCCTGCTCGCTCGGCGGGGCCGCCGCCTGCCTCGACCTGGCGCTGGCCTATGCCAGGGACCGCCGCCAGTTCGGCCGGCCGATCGCCGACTTCCAGGCGATCCAGTTCAAGCTTGCCGACATGGCGACCGAACTCGAGGCGGCGCGCCTGATGACCTGGCGCGCCGCTGCCGCGATGGACGCCGACGACCCGGAGAAGACGAAGCTGTGCGCCATGGCCAAGCGGCTGGCGACCGACCTCTGCTTCGATATCAGCAACACGGCGCTGCAGATCCATGGCGGCTACGGCTACCTGCGCGACTTCCCGATCGAACGCTACCTCCGCGATCTCCGCGTCCACCAGATCCTCGAGGGCACCAACGAGATCATGCGGGTGATCATCGCCCGGCGGCTGCTGGAGGATTGAGCGCGCGGGCCGGACGGGCGGTGACTACGGACAGAAATCCCATTGTCGGCACGTTTGCCTCCGCCTTATGCTGGCCGCATGATCGAACGTGACGGAGCGCTTGCGCTGGCCACGGTTGCCGGGCCGGCGCTTCTGGCGTTGTGCGAGGCGGCAGCCGAGGTCCGCGATTCGGCCTGGGGGCGGGTCGTGACCTACAGCCGCAAGGTCTTCATCCCGCTCACCACCTATTGCCGCGACGACTGCGGCTACTGCGCCTTCGTCAAGCGGCCGGGCGAGGCGGGGGCGAAGGTGATGACGCCCGACGAGGTGCTGGCGGTTGCCCGCGCCGGCGAAGGCGTCGGCTGCAAGGAGGCGCTGTTCAGCCTCGGCGAGAAGCCGGAGCTGCGCTACGCCGCGGCCCGCGGGGCGCTGGCGGCCCTCGGCTACCGGCGGACGACCGAGTACCTGCGCGACATGTGCGCGCTGGTGCTGGAAGAGACCGGGCTGCTGCCGCACGCGAATGCCGGCACCCTCGACGACGAGGCCTTGCGGCAGCTCAAGCCGGTTACCGGCAGCATGGGCATGATGCTCGAATCGGTGAGCCGCCGGCTGATACGGCCGGGGATGGCGCATCACGCCTGCCCGGACAAGGTGCCGGCGCAACGGCTGCGGACCCTGGAGCGGGCCGGCGCACTCGACGTCCCGTTCACCACCGGCATCCTGATCGGCATCGGCGAGACCTGGGCGGAGCGGATCGATACCCTGCTCGCGATTCGCGACAGCTATCGCCGTCACGGCCACATCCAGGAGGTGATCGTACAGAATTTCCGGGCCAAGCCCGGGACGCCGATGGCCGATCACACGGAGCCGGACCACGAGGACATGCTGCGAACCATCGCGGTGGCGCGCCTGCTGCTCGACCCTGCGATCAGCGTGCAGGCGCCGCCCAATCTGAGCGCGGACTATGGCGACTACGTCGCTGCCGGGATCAACGACTGGGGCGGCGTCTCCCCGGTGACCATCGACCACATCAACCCGGAGCGGGCCTGGCCGCTGATCGACGAACTGTCCCGGGTCACCTCAGCAGCAGGATGCATCTTGCGGGAAAGATTGACAATTTACCCATCCTACATCGCCTCGGCGCAGCGTCACGTCGACCCGGCGATGCGGCCCTATCTCAGCCGTCTGGCGGCGGTGGCGTCGTGAGCGTCATCCACCGCCAGAAGTCCCTCGAGGCATGGCTCGCCGCCGCGACGCCTGCCGTCGCCCGCAGTCTCGGCCGCGCGCTGGAGGGCAGGGAGGTCTCGGTCGAGGAAGGCGAGGCGCTGTTCCGGACCGACGGCGACGACCTGTCCGCGCTGCTCGCCACCGCCGACCGGGTCCGCCAGCAGCGAGCCGGCGACGACGTCTCGTTCGTGATCAATCGGAACATCAATTTCACCAACATCTGTTACATGGGTTGCAAGTTCTGCGGCTTCGCCAAGCGCCGGGACGACCCAGAGGCGGAGGTGCTGAGCCTGGAGGAGATCCAGCGGCGCACGGTGGAGGCACATCAGCGCGGAGCGACCGAGGTCTGCATCCAGGGCGGACTCAATCCCAAGCTCGGCCACACGCACTACCGCGTCGTCACCGCCGCGGTGCGGGAGGCGGTGCCGTCGATGCATGTGCATGCATTCTCCCCCTTCGAGATCTGGTACGGATCCGCCAGGGCGGGCATGCCGGCGTCCGAGTTCATCCTCGACCTGAAAGACGCCGGCCTGGGCTCGATGCCGGGCACGGCGGCCGAGATCCTCGACACCGAGATCCGGCAGCGGCTGACCCGCGACAAGCTGACCGCCGCGCAATGGGTCGATATCATCCGAGCCGCCCATTCGGTCGGGATGCCGACGACGGCGACCATCATGTACGGCCATATCGACGGCCCGCCGCATTGGTCGCGGCACATCGACCTGATCCGCTCGATCCAGAAGGACACCGGAGGCTTCACCGAGTTCGTGCCGCTGGGCTTCATCCACTTCGATTCGCCCCTGTATCTCAACGAGAAAGGGGTCAGGCCGGGGCCGACCAACGCCGAGCACCTGCGAATGCACGCGGTGGCCCGGCTGATGCTGGCCGGCTGGATCGACAATATCCAGGCGTCCTGGGTAAAGCTGGGCCCGGGGCTGGCGCAGGCGATGCTCGACAGTGGCTGCAATGATTTCGGCGGCAGCCTGATGAACGAGAGCATCAGCCGCGCGGCCGGTGCGCCGCACGGGCAGGAGGTGACTCCGGCGGAGATGGTGGCGCTGATCCGGGCGGCTGGCCGGCGGCCGGTGCGCCGGAGCACGGTCTACGAGATCCTGGAGACCTTCGACGACCACGACCCGGTGGACTATGCGCCGCTGGTCGAGCGGGCTCCGGGCGTGATGGTCGTGCCTCGTGGCTGACATCCTTGTCCTTGCCGGCGGGGTCGGCGGCGCGAAACTGGTCGACGGGCTGGCCCAGGCGGTGGGCCAGGCGCGGCTGACGGTGATCGGCAACACCGGCGACGATGCGGAATTCCACGGGCTCTGGGTGTCACCCGACCTCGATATCCTGACCTACACGCTGGCCGACGTGGTCGACCACGCCAAGGGCTGGGGCTATCGCGACGAGAGCTTCGCCACCCAGGAGCGGTTGGCCGCGCTGGGCAACGAGACCTGGATGAACCTCGGCGACCGCGACCTCGCCACCCACATCCTGCGCACCGGGCTGCGCCACCAGGGCGAGCGGCCGACCGCGATCGCCGCCCGCATCGCGCGTCAACTGGGGCTCTCGGCGACCCTGCTGCCGCCGACCGACGACGACCTGCAAACCCTGATCGACACCCCCGGCGGAACCCTGAACTTCCAGCAGTTCTTCGTCCGCGACCGCTGCGGCCCACCGATCCGTGATGTCCGCTATGCCGGCGCGGAAACGGCTCGGCCGACACCTGAGGTGCTCGAGGCGATCGCGACCGCTCGGCTGATCCTGATCGCGCCGAGCAACCCGATCGCCAGCATCGGCCCGATCCTGGCGGTGCCGGGAATCCGGGAGGCGTTGGCGGCGGCCGTGGGACCTCGGCTGGCGATAAGTCCGATCGTGCGCGGCCGCTCGCTCAAGGGTCCCTCGGACCGGATGCTGCGGGCCAAGGGGTACCGCAGCGATCCGACCGGGGTCGCCGCCTGTTACGCCGGGCTGATCGACGCCATGGTCATCGACGTCCGCGACCGCCGGCACGGCGATGCGATGCGTGCCGGCGGGCTCACGGTCGCCACCCTGGACACGATCATGCGCGATCGGCGCGACCGCGGTCGGCTGGCCGGGCAGGTCCTCGATTTCGCCGCGGAACTGGCAAGCCGCCGGGACGCACCCCGCCGCTCGGCATGAGCGACCTGATCTTCGTCGTGCCGGTCAAGGACGTCCGCGGCGCCAAACAGCGGCTGGCGTCGTTGCTGCCGCAGGAGATCCGCAGCGAACTCGCCCTGCAGTTGCTGGACCAGACGCTGCACGACCTTGCCCGCTTTGCGCCCGAGGTCGACCGGCTCGTCGTCTCCGACTCCGCAGGATTGAGAATGGTGGCTGCAACCCATCGCGCGCACTTTCTGCTGGAGTCGGCCGGGGCCGGGGAGACCGCCGCGGTCGAGCGGGCCACCGATTGGACACTAGCGCGCGGCTACCGGGCGCAGGCCGTGATCCCGGCGGACATGGCGGGACTGGCGGCCAAGGACGTGCGTGCCCTGGTCGAGGCGCCACGGCCGGCGCCTTCGGTCATCCTGTGCCCGGCCGTCGGTGACGACGGCACGAACGCGATCCTCTGTGCTCCGCCGGACGCAATCGGCTACCGCTTCGGCGAGGGTTCGTTCGACACCTACCGCACCCGTGCGGCGGTCAGCGGCGTAGCGTGCCGGGTGATGCGGCTGCAGAGCTTCGTGCTCGACATCGACACGCCCGACGACGCCCGCGCCTTCATCGCAACCCACCCGGAGAATCCGATCGCCCGATGGCTGAGCGCGCACCTTCACTCCGCCGCGTCCTGATCGAGGCGCTGGCCGGGATGCCGGAGATCCGTCCCGGCGACGACCTGCCGGCGCTGATCCTGCAGGCCATCGCCGGCCAGGGGCTGGCGCTGGCAGACGGTGACGTGCTGGCGGTCGCACAGAAGGTCGTGTCCAAGGCGGAGGGACGGGTACGGGATCTCACCGATGTCGTGCCGGGGCCGGAGGCGATCCGGCTGGCGGCGGAGACGCGCAAGTGCCCGGCCAAGGTCCAATTGGTCCTGGATGAGTCGAGCGCCGTCGTCCGCGTCGCCCCGGCCACCGCCACCCGGGAGGGGGTGCTGATCGTCCGCCACCGGCTGGGATTCATCTGCGCCAACGCCGGCATCGACGAATCGAACGCCGGGGCCGACGGGCTGGTGGTGCTGTTGCCGTGTGACCCTGACCGAAGCGCGGAGATCCTGCGCGAACGAATCCAGCGTCTCACGGGGCACAGGGTCGGTATCGTCATCACCGACAGCTTTGGCCGTCCGTGGCGGCTCGGCTTGGTCAACGTCGCGATCGGGCTTGCCGGGCTGCCGGCGCTGACCGATCTGATTGGAACCGCGGATGCGCATGGGCGGGTTCTCGCAGCGACCGTGCCGGCCTTCGCCGACGAGATCGCGGCCGCATCCGGGCTGGTCGTGGGCAAGGCCAGCCAGACGCCCGTCTGCCTGTTTCGAGGCCTGGCCTGGGATGGTCCCGAGCAGGCCGCATCCGCTCTCATCCGCCCCGCGAAAGAGGATCTGTTCCTATGACAGGCACACCCCTCTCTCACTGATCCTCATACTTCCTCATTTCTCTAGCCTTCCTGCGGGTTTCGTGCTAGTCACGTCCTCATACGCACCCATGCGTAATCACCTCCAACCGAGCGATTTGAGAGACTAGCCGTGACTAAACTGCACCTCACCGACATCGCCATCCGGCAGCTCCCGTTCACCGAAACAGGCCAACAGCGCGTGTGGGATGAGACCCTGCCGGGCTTCGGCCTCACGGTGGGGAAGGGCACTAAGACCTTCATTGTCATGCACGGGAAGGACCGCCGGGTCACGACGCTCGGCCGATACCCCTCTCAGACGCTCAAAACTGCCCGCCAGGAGGCGAAGAAACTCCTAGCCAACGGAACCACTGCGAGGCCGCCCACGACGCTCCAAGAGGCTCTGGCGGTCTTTCTGGAGGAGTCTGAGGCACAGCACCGCTTCAAGACGACTGACGCCCACCGGCGGTATCTCGCAGGGCTGGAGCGGTACACCTGGCAGACCGCAACCAGACAAGCTCTCAGAACCCAGCACCGCCACACCCTCCTTGCATACAAAGCTTTCTTTAATTGGGCCGTTCGCAACGAACTCACGGAAAAGAATCCACTCGCCGGAGAGCGAGCGATCAAGCCTGAGCCCCGTTCCCGCGTGCTTTCGCATGAAGAACTCAAGGCGGTATGGATGTATGACTATCGACCATTCTCCGATCTTGTGAAATTGCTCATTCTTATCGGCCAGCGTCGTACCGAAACCTCACTTATTGTTCCTGGGTGGATAGAGG
>JBHJOG010000163.1:0-18195 GCA_050329975.1 Alphaproteobacteria bacterium
TAGGCGACGCCGCCGGTTCCCAGGAAGAACAGGTTCTTTCTGCCTTCGGCGATCGCGCTCGCCACGGCATCGTCGATCGCCTCGGCTTGTGCAACGGCCCCGTTCTGAACGCTCAGAAACCGGGACGGATCGAAACTCAGCATCGGAATTCCTTTCGGGTGCGCCTGCCATCGGGCCCAGGCTGTGATAGCCGCTCGCGCGAGCCCGGGACAAGCCCGGGATGGCGGCCGAAGGGGGCGCCATCCCCGTTGCATCACGTAGCTGCCGTGGCCTGTGGGCTGATCGCGCAGTTGTGATCCGGCCGCGAGCGGCGGCCCGGGCTAGCCTTGCGCCGGTGCCGGGATTGGAACGGCTGCGACGGCGGCGGGGACGTCCGGTTCTGCCTGCATCCCGGCGGCCACGGCATGCCGCCCGGTTGGACGGATATTGCCCGGCAATGGATGGAGGGCACCGGGGACGGCGCGTGACTCCCGGCGCGCCGGGAGTTGTTCGCATAGCGAACAAATGGACGCGCCCGCCGGTCCCTCATGCAAACTTTCCGCCCGGAGTTGGCAAATCGATGCAATGATCCGTAAAAGACCGCGTAGCGGATGGCGCAGACTGCGCATCTCGGTGAAACCGGCACAACAACGACAAATGTTCTAGGGAGAGACAAATGTCTGAACACGACAATACCACGGTGGGTCGCCGCCGTTTCCTGAAGACCGGCAGCGGAGTCGCCGTTGCTGCTGCGGCAGGCACGCTCGCTGCCCCGGCAATCGTTCGCGCCCAGTCGCCGATCGTCCTCAAGATGCAGTCCTCCTGGAGCCCCAGCGACATCTTCCAGGAGATGGCGCAGCAGCTGGCCGATCGGATCAATGCGATGTCGGGCGGGCGGCTGCACGTGGATCTGCTGCCTGCGGGCGCGGTGGTGCAGGCGTTCCAGGTCCAGGATGCGGTGAACGACGGCGTCCTCGACATGGCGCACACCGTGCCGGCCTACTGGTATGGCAAGAACAAGGCCGCCTCGCTGTTCGGTACCGGCCCGGTCTACGGCTGGGACGGCGCGCAGATGCTGGCCTGGGTGCAGTTTGGCGGCGGCAAGGAACTTTATCGCGAACTGGTGCAGGACGTGCTCGGCCTGAACCTCGTCGGCTGGTTCTGCATGCCGATGCCGCAGCAGCCACTCGGCTGGTTCAAGGAAGAGATCACTGCCGCCAGCCAGATGGAGGGCCTGAAGTACCGCACGGTGGGCCTCGCCACCGACGTGATGCAGGCGATGGGCCTCAGCGTCACCCAGCTGCCGGGCGGCGAGATCGTACCGGCGCTGGAGCGCGGGGTGATCGAGGCGTTCGAGTTCAACAACCCGACCTCGGACCGCCGATTCGGCGCGCAGGACGTCTCGAAGCACTACATGATGGGCTCGCTCCACCAGGCGGCGGAAACCTTCGAGGTCATCGTCAACAAGGGTGTCTATGACGGGCTCGAACCCGACCTGCAGGCGATCATCGAATATGGCATCGAGGCGGCGAACACCGCCAATTTCGGCCTGGCGATGGACAACTACTCGCGCGACCTGCAGGGCCTGATCAACGACGACGGCGTCAACGTGTACCGCACGCCGGACGACGTGCTGGCCTTGCAGCTCCAGGCGTGGGACACGGTGATCGAGAATCTGAGCCAGGAGGAGTTCTTCAAGAAGGTCCTGGACAGCCAGCGGGAATGGGGCGAGCGGGTGGGCTTCTACATGCTCACCGCCAGCGCCGGCTACAAGATGGCGTACGACCACTACTTCCCGGGCACGCTGCCCTTCTAGCACGCGGCGCTGCCGACTTGGCCCGGCCCGGACGCTGTCCGGGCCGGGCTTGGTGCCGGCGACTCCCGGCCAGGAACGATCCACCCATGCTGGAAGCCTACATCGCCTTCGCCGACAAGGTTTCGTCCTGGTTCGGAAAGGCCTTCGCCTGGTGCATCGTCATCATGACGCTTGGCGTCGGCTACGAGGTGTTCGTGCGCTATGTCCTGCGCGACCCGACGCCCTGGGCGTTCGACCTCTCCTACATGATGTACGGGTCGCTGTTCATGATGGCGGGCGCCTATACCCTCTCGCGCGATGGTCATGTCCGCGCCGACGTCTTCTATCGGCTGTGGCGACCGCGGAGGCAGGCGGCGCTGGAGCTGGTCCTTTACTTCCTCTTCTTCTTCCCTGGCGTCCTGGCGCTGATCTTCGCCGGCTGGAACTATGCCTCCCGCTCGATGGGGTACCTCGAGGTCAGCGTGATGAGCCCGGCCAACATCCCGATCTTCCAGTTCAAGATGGTGATGGTGGCGGCCGGCGTCCTGTTGCTGATCCAGGGCATTGCCCAGGTGTTCCGCTGCATCCTGTGCCTACGCACGGGCTACTGGCCGCCGAAGGCGGCCGATGTCGAAGAGACCGAAAAGCAGCTGCTGATCGACGAGCAGGCGCGGGAGGTGCTGCTGCATGGCAGCGAGCCCCTGGACGTCGTCGTGCCCCGCCCCGATCCGAACCACCGGAACTAGGACATGAGCGATCCCGTCGTCGCGATCATGATGCTGGGCGTGTTCATCGTCCTGATCATGCTCGGCTTTCCCATCGCCTTCACCCTGATGGCGCTGGCTGTGGGCTTCGGCTACTACGCCTATTTCGATGCGGCGCGGATGCAGTCCCTGCTGGACAACAACGTCTTCAACCTGTTCGTCAACCAGACCTATTCGGTGATGGCGAACGACGTGCTGACCGCGGTGCCCCTGTTCCTGTTCATGGGCTACGTGGTCGAACGCGCGAACATCGTCAGCCGGCTGTTCTCGACCCTGGCGGTGGCCACCCACCGCATTCCGGGCTCGATGGCGGTAGCGGCACTGATCACCTGCGCCCTGTTCGCCACCGCGACCGGCATTGTCGGCGCGGTGATCACCCTGATGGGGCTGCTTGCCTACCCGGCGATGCTGAAGGCGCGCTACAACACCAGCTTCGCCTCCGGGGTGATCTGCGCCGGCGGCACGCTCGGCATCCTGATCCCGCCCAGCATCATGCTGATCGTTTACGCGGCTGCGTCCGGCGTCTCGATCGTCAAGCTCTATGCCGGCGCGCTGCTGCCCGGCCTGCTGCTGTCGGGGCTCTATGTGGTCTATGTGATCGGCCGCTCGATGCTGCAGCCCGAGATCGCCCCGAAGCCTGCGCGCGACGACTATGAGGGCGTCACCCGCCCGCAGCTGATGCGGATGCTGGCCACCTCGTTCCTGCCGCTGGCGATCCTGATCCTGTCGGTCCTGGGCGCGATCCTGCTCGGCCTGGCCACCCCCTCGGAGGCGGCTGCGATCGGGGCGCTCGGCGGCCTGATCCTGGCGGCGAGCTACCAGCTCAGCGGCTTCTTCGCCGGCACCGACCGGCCACCGACCTGGACGGCCTGGCAGTTGGAGGGCGAGCGCTGGAGCGTGATGCCCTGCCTTGCCTTCGGCGCCTTCGCGTCGACGGCGACCCTGGTCCTGGTGACCTATATCGGCCTCTATTTCGGCTATTCCCAGACCATCACCGGCTGGCCGGCCGGCCTCTGGGCCGGGCTGGCCGCGGTCTACGGGCTCGCCGCGTGGCTCGCCAGTCCGATGCTGATGCGTCTGCTCGGCGCCGTGGGCAGCACCAGCATGCCGCGCCGCATCCTTGCGAGAGCGACCTGGATCGCCGCGCTGCTGGCGATAGCGGCGACCCTGCTCGGGGCGATCGTGGACTCCCTGGCCGGCGAAGGCGAGACCGGCGGCGGCCTCAGGGAGGTGCTGCGCTTTGTCGCCCGCTATGCGACCTTCGCCTTCGGCCTCGGTGCGATCGTCCTGCTGCTCTCGGCCGGGCTGCATTGGGCGCTGCGCAACGTGGCGCCGGGCGGCGGCATGCGGCGCCAGTTCCTCAAGCTGACCGGAGCCGGCGCGCTCGTCGGCCTGGCCCTCGCGGTCGCCTTCGTGGTGGTCGGGACCTACCTGCTGGACCGGAACCCCTCATGGCGGCTGATCGACGTCTTCGTGCTGGCCTTCCCGTTCGTCGTCGCCTGCATGCTCGGGACCAAGTGGGACGGCCTGCGCGAGTCGGTCTATCTGGCGGTGCGGACCTCGGCGATGGTCTGCTGGCTGTTCGTCGGCTCGTGGACCTTCTCCTCGGTGTTCTCCTACCTGGGCGGCGAGCAGTTGATCAGCGAGTTCGTCACCAGCCTCGACCTGACGCCGCTGATGTTCCTGATCCTGGCCCAGTTCATCATCTTCCTGCTCGGCTGGCCGCTGGAGTGGTCGGAGATCGTGATCATCTTCGTGCCGATCTTCCTGCCGCTGCTGCCGCACTTCGGCATCGATCCCCTGTTCTTCGGCATCCTGGTGGCGCTCAACCTGCAGACGTCGTTCCTGACGCCGCCCATGGCGATGTCGGCCTACTACCTGAAGGGGATCGCACCGCCCCATGTGCGCCTGGTTCAGATCTTCAGCGGTTGCATGCCGTTCCTGATGATGGTGTTCCTGGCGATGATCATCGTCTACGTCATCCCCGGGATCGTTTACTGGCTGCCGAACCTCGCCTATGGCTGACCGCAGGCGCATCGACCTGACCCTGCTTCCCATCCTCCAGCTCCGCGACTGGCTGGCCGACGGTGCGGTGACGGCCGCCGAGGTTGCCGAAGCGCATCTGGCGGCGATCGCGGCGAAGGAACCGGAGGTCCGTGCCTGGCAGTTCCACGATCCCTCGCTGGTCCGAGGGCAGGCGGCGGCGCTCGATGCGCACCGCAAGGCCGGCCGGCCGGTCGGCCCGCTGCACGGCGTGCCGGTCGGGATCAAGGACATCATCGACACCGCCGACATGCCGACCGGGAACGGCACCCCCATCGACGACGGGCGGAGGCCGAAGCGCGACGCCCATGTCGTCGCCCGGCTGCGCGCGGCCGGCGCGCTGGTGATGGGCAAGACGGTCACCACCGAGATGGCCTATTTCTCGCCCGGGAAGACCTGCAATCCCCACGATATCCAGCGAACGCCGGGCGGCTCCTCGTCGGGCTCCGCGGCGGCGGTGGCCGCGGGCATGGTGCCGCTGGCGCTCGGCACCCAGACCATGGCGTCCGTGATCCGGCCCGCATCCTTCTGCGGTGTTCACGGCTTCAAGCCGAGCCATGGCCTGATCGGGCGGACCGGCGTGCTGCTGCTGTCGCGCACGCTGGACACCATCGGGGTCTTCGCCAGGGAACTGGAAGGGGCGGCGCTTGCCGCCGACGTGCTCGAGGGGCCCGACCCGGACGATCTCGATCTCGTGCCGCGGGCGCCGTCGCGCTTCCTCGATCACGCCACCAGCGAGCCACCGGTCGTGCCGATGTTCGCCTTCTACCGGACCCCGATGTGGGACCAGGCCGACCTGACCGTCCATGCCGCCTTCGACGAACTGATGGAGGTGCTTGCCGGCCGTTGCGACACGATCGATCCGGGACCCCTGTTCGCCGAGGGATATGCCGCGCAGCGCGTTGTCATGGCCACCGAGATGGCCCGCAACCTGGGCCGCCACCTGGACCGCAGCCCCGAGGCGCTGAGCGAGCCGATGCGCGAGATTCTGTCGCGGGGCCGGTCGACCAGCGCCGTCGACTACCTCGCCGCCTGCGACTGGCGCGCGATGCTGAACGCGGGCCTCGAGCGGGTGTTCGACCGCTACGACGCGATCATTACACCGGCCGCGGCCGGGGAGGCCCCGGTCGGCCTGGGGTCGACCGGCAATCCGGTGTTCGGCGCGCTCTGGAGCCTGCTCGGGGTACCGGCGATCACGCTGCCGCTGATGAGCGGACCCAACGGGATGCCGATCGGCGTGCAGCTTGTCGGCCGGCAGGGCGAGGACGGCCGCCTGCTGCGCAACGCCCGCCACCTGGCCGGCCTCGTGGCCGCCGCAGCAGATCCTGAAGCCGAGAGGAAAGTACGATGACCTGGCTCGACCGCTTGCTTTCCGTGCTCGCGCTGATCGGCCTTTTCACCTTCGTCGGTGTCATCGCCGTGTTCGTGCGCCAGCCGGACCTGATCATCGTCTTCATCATCGGCGGACTGCTGGCCGCCTACGATTTCTGGCGATCGTTCCGCCGGCCGCGAAACGGCGCCCAAGGCAAGTGATGCGCGGGCGAGCGGGATCAGTTCGAGATCGAAACGACGCTCTGCCCGCCTGAGATCTCCGCCCGGCTGCGATTGCCGCGCGCGCTCCGCGCCTCGACGACGATCCGCCCCGGGGAAGCCACCGAGCAGGTGACCCGGTCGGCATCGAACGCAAGGTCGATCGGCAACCGACCAGAGTGGACCTCCTGGCGGACGACACCACCCTGCATCACCTGGCAGTCGACGTCCGCCTCTGCGGCCTCGCCCGGGCTGGTGATGGTGAAGGTGATGGCCGCCTCGTCGGCCAAGGCGGGGCCGCCGACAAGCGGCGCAGCGATCGCAAGCCAGCATGACAGCGTACGCACGACGATCCTCCTGGCCGTTCGGGATCGACGAATTTTGCGCTGCGCACCGGGCGTCGGCAAGTCCGCCAATAGGACTACCCAGTTGGCGAACTCACGGCCGAAGCAGGTGGACCGAGAACAGGCGCCGGGCATCGGTCCACGCCGTGTCCCCGGTCCAGCCGGCGCGTGCAGCAAGCGCGACGAACTCGTCCAGCGCATATTTGTGCGAGTTCTCGGTATGGATCGTCTCCCCGGCGGCGAAGCTGACGATGCGGTCGCCGATGCGGACGTCCTGGTCGATCAGGCTGACCAGGTGCATCTCCACCCGGCCAAGCCGGTCGACGACCCGGGCATGGTGGCGGAAGCGCTCGAGGTCGAACCGGCCGTCGAGCTCCCGGTTGATGCGGACCAGCAGGTTCAGGTTGAAGGCGGCGGTGACGCCCGTGGCGTCGTCATAGGCTGCGTGCAGGATTCGCGCATCCTTCCGCAGGTCGACGCCGATGACGAACAGGTCCGCCTGCAGCTCGCGCCGGAAGCGCTGCAGCAGCCGGCCGGCTGAGTCCCGATCGAAGTTGCCGATGGTCGAGCCGGGGAAGAACAGCAGGCGCCGGCCCGGTCCCTTCGGCGGGAGCGAGAACGGGGCGGTGAAGTCCGCGGCGACCGGCTCGACAGCGAGGCCGGGATAGAGGGCCCGCAGCTCGTCCGCTGCCGCCTGCATGTGGTCGACGGCAATGTCCAGCGGCAGGTAGCGCGCCGGGCGCGCGAGCGCAGAGAGCAGGATCCGGCTCTTGATGCTGGCGCCGCTCCCCAGTTCCACCAGTTCGGCGCCGGGTCCCGCGGCCTCGGCGATGGCGGCGGCGTGCTGCTCCAGAATGGCTGTCTCGGTGCGGGTCGGATAATATTCCGGCAGGCCGCAGATCTCGTCGAACAGCCGCGACCCGCGGGAATCGTAGAGATACTTGCAGTCCAGCACCTTCTGCGGCCGGCTGAGCCCCGCCAGCACGGACTCGCGGAACCCCGCGCGGTCGTCGTTCGCGGCGGCATCGCGCTTCAGGCGCTCGCTGAACTGTACATCGTGGGGCATCACTGGTCCTCCGCCAGCCGCAGTCCGGAGAACTGCCAGCGCTTGTCTGGGTGGAAGAAGTTGCGGTAGCTGGCGCGGACGTGGCCTTCGGGCGTGACACAGGAGCCGCCGCGCAGCACGTACTGCCCGCTCATGAACTTGCCGTTGTACTCGCCGACGGCACCTTCCGCCGGCCGGAAGCCGGGATAGGCGACATAGGGGCTCCGGGTCAGCTCCCAGACGTCGCCGAACATCTGCCTGAGTGCCGACTTGCCGTCATCGACCGCCGGCGCCGGCCGCAGCCGGCCGCTGTCGGCGAAGTTGCCGGCAACCGGCACCTCGCCGGCGGCATGCTCCCACTCCTGCTCCGTCGGCAGCCGCTTGCCGGCCCAGCGGGCGAACGCATCGGCCTCGTAGTAGCTGATGTGGCAGACCGGTGCCGCGGGATCGACGCTCTGCAGGCCGCGCAGGGTCATCGCCTGCCATGCCTCGTCGTGCCGTTCCCAGTAGAGCGGCGCCTGCCAGCCCTGCTGCTGGACCAGCGCCCAGCCGTCCGACAGCCACAGCCGGGGCTCGCGGTAGCCGCCATCGGCCATGAAGTCCAGCCAGTCGCCATTGGTCGCCGGCCGCGAGGCCAGGCGATAGGGCTGCAGCAGCGCTGCGTGGCGCGGGCCTTCGCAGTCGAATCCGAAGCTGCGCCCGTCATGGCCGATCTGGTGGATGCCGCCGTCGAACCCGATCCAGCGCAGCGCCTGCGACCCATGCTTGCCAACGGCCAGCGGCTCGGGGCTGCGGAATGCCGGCTTCAGCGGGTTCTGGGCGAACAGGTGCAGGATGTCGGTCAGCAGCAACTCCTGGTGCTGCTGCTCGTGGTGGAGCCCGAGCTCCAGCAGGCCGGACTGGCGCGCATCGGCACCCTTGTCGATCAGGCCTGCGATCGCGTCGTCCACATGCGCCCGATAGGCGCGGACGCAGTCCAGGCTCGGCCGGGTCAACATGCCCCGCCGCGGCCGCGGGTGCCGATCGCCCACCGCCTCGTAATAGCTGTTGAACAGATAGCCGAAGCGCGGGTCGAAGGCCCGGTAGCCGTCGGCGCCGGCCAGCAGGATGAAGGTCTCGAAGAACCAGGTGGTGTGGGCCAGGTGCCACTTGGCCGGGCTCGCATCGTCCATCGACTGCACGGTGGCGTCGGCGTCGGAGAGGCCGGCGGCCAAGGCGAGGGAGGCGTTGCGCACGGTGTCGAAGCGAGCGCGCAGCTGCGCCGGCGACGACTGGCGGGGTGAGGAAACCGGCCGCATGGCGATCAGGCGCCGCGCGATGGTGCTGCCGGCCAACCGGCCACATGCAATCCACGGCAGGCAGCCGGCATGACTGCCGTCCTCGTCGAGAACCAGCGCATCGCGCACCTCCGGTCGTTCCTGGAAATAGCGGGGCCGCGTGCGGGCTGGCCCGACGGTCCCTCTTGTTGGGCGCCTGGCCGCTGCCTGGAGCGCGCCAACCGGCCATACGGCGCGCCATGTGCGGTCGGCGCGCTAAGAACAAAACGGAAACTAGCTCTTCTGGTCGCGTCCGTCAAGCCGTCCTGGAGAAATGTTAACGGGCGCGGCCGGCGAAGGTTCCAGCGATCGAACGGACACCGGATGATAGCCGGCGCGCGTTGCGGTTTTGTGGCGGTCAGCGTCCCATCGGGATCGCCATGAATTTGCGCACCTGCTCGGTCAGGGCCATCTCCACCGGCAGCCGCTCCATCGACGAGGCGCCGTAGAAGCCGTGGCAATACCGGGTGTTGGCGAGCACGAAGGCCGCATCCTCCGGGTTGGCGATGGGTCCGCCGTGGCAGAGCACGATCGCGTCCGGGTTGACCGCCATCGCCGCCTGCGCCCACTGGTCGACCAGCGCCGGGCAGTCCTCCAGCCGGGTCGCCGTTTCCGCTCCGATGGTGCCGCCGGTGGTCAGCCCGAAATGGCAGACGATGATGTCGGCCCCGGCCTCGGCCATCGCCTGCGCCTCGTCGGCGTTGAACACATAGGGCGTGGTCAGCATGTCCTTGCCGTGGGCGAGCCGGATCAGCTCCACCTCCGGGCCGTAACCCATGCCGGTCTCCTCCAGGTTGGCGCGGAACCGCCCGTCGATCAGGCCGACCGTGGGAAAATTCTGGATGCCTGCGAAGCCCAGCCGCTTCAATTCGTCGAGGAAGGGGTCGAACAGGCAGAACGGATCGGTGCCGTTGACACCGGCCAGCACCGGCGTGTGTCGGACCACCGGCAGCACCTCGCGCGCCATTTCGACGACGATCTCGTTGGCGTTGCCATAGGCCATCATGCCGGCGAGCGAGCCGCGACCGGCCATGCGGTAGCGGCCGGAATTGTAGATCACGATCAGGTCGATGCCGCCGGCCTCCTCGCACTTGGCGGACAGCCCGGTGCCGGCGCCGCCGCCGATGATCGGCTCGCCGGCCGCCTTCTTCGCCTGCAGCTTGGCCAGCAGGTCCTTGCGTTCGAAGCGGGGCATGAAGAACTCCTCAGCCTGCGATGTCGTGGAAGCTGGCCGCTGCCGCTGCCGCGAATTCGGGGTCGTTGATTGCCAGGGGCAGGCGGATCAGCTTCCTGTCCGGACCTGGCACGAACGCAGCCTCCAGCGCCGCGAAGAGGGCGGCGTCGGCCGGCGGGTCGTGAAACGGCTGACCTGGCGCGTCGATCAGCGAAATGCCGCCTTCCGGGATCAGGAACCGGACCGGCCCGTCCATCCGGCTCAGCTTCTGACCGATCCAGGTGCCGATCCAGGCGCATTCGTCGGCCGTGGTCCGCATCAGGGTCACCTGCGGGTTGTGGACATAGAACTTCCGGCCGGCGAACCGCTCCGGCACCGTCGCCCGCGGTCCGAAATTGACCATGTCGAGCGCGCCGAGGGAGCCGACATAGGGCACGCGGGTGCGGATTACCGCCTCCATCCGGTCCTCGCTGGCGGCGAGGACCCCGCCGACGTGCATGTCGGCGATCTCGGTGGTGGTGAGGTCGATCACGGCCGAGATCAGGCCGGAATCGACCAGCTTCTCCATCGACTGGCCGCCGATGCCGGTGGCGTGGAACACCAGGCAGTCCCACTCGGCCTCCAGCGCCGCTACCACCGCCTGGACGCAGGGCGTGGTCACGCCGAACATGGTCAGTCCGACCGCCGGCCGCCCGTCGGCCGCGGCGGCGGGCGCGTGCTGCATCATGCCGGCCAGCGCGTGGGCGCCATTGGCCAGCACCCTGCGCGAGATGCGGTTCAGCCCCTGCACGTCGGTGACCGAGTAGATCATGCAGATGTCGGCTGGGCCGATATAGCTGCGCACGTCGCCGGACGCCACGGTCGAGATCATCACCTTGGGCACGCCCACCGGCAGTGCGCGCATCCCCGGCGTGGCCAGCGCCGTGCCGCCGGAGCCGCCGGCCGAGATCACCCCGCCGAGATCGTCGCGTCGGGCGAGGAAGCGCGCGAAGGCTACCGCCATCGCGGCCACCGCCGTCCCGCGGTCGCCGGTGAACACGGCCTGCGCCCCGTCGGGATGGCAGGCGGCGACATGCGCGGGGCCGATGTCTGCGCCCGACTCGCTACCGCCGGTCGACAGGTCCACCGTCACCGCCGAGATGCCAGCCGCGGCCAGGCAGTCGCGGATGTAGCCCAGCTCACGGCCCTTGGTGTCGAACGTACCGGCCACATAGGCCGTCGCCACCGCCATGCGTCCTCCTTGCGGGATTGTCGTGTGCCCAGGTGCGGGCGAGTCGCCGGATGGTGGCGCGCCGGCCGGCGCGACGCGAGCATTTTGTGCGCGCCGCCGCCCGTCCATCCGCCCAGTGTATATTGCATGACCGAAGGGATAATCGCGTCCCCGAGTCGCAGCGGCCGACGGATTCGATATGGAAGCGATCGTCAGGAACCCGGTTTCCGGCATCTATCGGCAACCGACGACTACGTGCGTGCCCTTGAGCTCAGGGAGGCGGAACGGCTGCTGTCTCGGATATGTGCTGGTACACGATCTGACGGCGACTATGGTAGCAAGATGCAACCAGTCCTGAGGTGGCAATGAGCGATCCGCACCGGTCCGGCTGTCCGATCAACCTGACGCTGGAGATCCTTGGCGACCGCTGGAGCCTGCTGGTGATCCGCGACCTGATGTTCGGCAGCAGCCGCCATTTCCGCGAGCTGCTGACCCGGTCCAAGGAAGGGATCGCCTCGAACATCCTCGCCGACCGGCTGAAGCGGCTGGTCGACCAGGGGCTGCTCACCCGGGCCGTCGACCCGTCTCACAAGCAGAAGGCGATCTACAGCCTGACCGAGCAGGCGATCCAGCTGGTGCCCGTACTGGCCCTGATCGGAGCCTGGGGAAGACGGCACCTGCCGGTGAGCCCGGATCTCGCGATTCGCGCCGAGGTGCTGGAACAGGGCGGCCCGGCGATGTGGGCCGCCTTCATGGACGAGCTGCGCGCCGTCCACCTCGGCGCAGGTGATGACGCGATCGCGCAGGACCGGCCGGTGTCTGCGGCGCTGCGGGCCGCTTACGAGCGGGAACGCGCCCGGCGTCCGGACAGCGATCCCGGCCGCTGACGGCACGCCGTCACGCCTTCTTGCGACTGCGCCCCTTCTTCGGCGCGGCGGTGGCGACCGGCTGCTTCAGCCGCATCCGCACGACGCCTTCCTCGCGCCGCTGCAGTTCGAAGGCGTCGGTCTTCTGTACCAGGTCGCTGAGCTTGCGGCAGCCGAAGGTCCGCGCATCGAAGTCGGAGGCCAGGTTGGACAGGTGCCGGCCCAGGGCCGACAAGGTGACCCAGCCGTCGTCGCTGTCCATCTGGTCGATCGCGCGCGCCAGCAGCGGCACTGCGGAGGCCAGCGGCTGCAGCGGCTTGATGGCCGGCGCGGTGGTCTTGTCCTTGGTCGCGACGTCGTGCAGCAGGTTCTCGGTGTAGATGAAGCGGCGGCAGGCCTGCCGGAAGCTCTCGGGCGTCTTTTGCTCGCCGAAGCCGTAGACGTCGATCCCCTGTTCGCGGATGCGCGCGGCGAGCCGGGTGAAGTCGCTGTCCGAGGAGACCAGGCAGAAGCCGTCGAAACGGCCGCTGAGCAGCAGGTCCATCGCGTCGATCACCAGCGTGATGTCGGAGGCGTTCTTGCCGGTGGTGTAGGCGAACTGCTGCTGCGGGATGATCGCGTGCTTGGCCAGCACGTCCGCCCACGCCTTGGAGCGGGAACTCGCGAAGTCCCCGTAGATGCGGCGGACGCTTGCCTCGCCGATCTTGGCGATCTCCTCGAACAAGCCGTCGGCGATCCGGGCCGAAGCGTTGTCGGCATCGATCAGCACTGCCAGGCGCGGAGATCGGTTTTCAGCCGCCATCTTCAGGCTCCACTCATTTCCTCGGCGAACATGACGCGGTGACCGTCGGGAGTGCGCACCGCCATTTCGCGCATGCCCCAGGGCGTGTCGGCCGGACCGGCCAGGACGTCCACGCCCCTGGCAGCGACCTCGGCGTGATAGGCGTCGACGTCGTCCACCACCACATAGGCGAAATACTGATGGTCGCCAAGCGCGGCCGGCGCGATCGCCTCCGGGCATTGTCCCAGCATGATCGCGCAGCCGCCACGGCGTACGAAGACCCAGCCCTCGGGCTCGGCCCAGAGGTCGAACCCCATCCGATCGATCCACCACGCCGCGGTGGACGCCACATCGTGCACCGCCAGAACGTGGTGGCTGGCGGCGATGGCCGCGACCCTGTCACTGCTCATGCTGCTCCTCCAGACCGGTGTGCCTCAACCGCACGTCCTGCGCGGTGTCATCCTGCTCGCAACTGGTGTATCTTCAGGGCCGCTTTTCGTCAGCACAAGGAGACCGCGATGCTGGTTGCGTCCATCCTGAAGGCGAAGGGACACGCCGTGACCTCGGCACCGCCCGAGACCACGGTCGCGCAGGCGGTGGAGATACTCAAGCGCGAGCGCATCGGCGTGATCGTGGTCGTGGACACCGGCGGCGCGCTCGCCGGCATCCTCTCCGAGCGCGACATCGTGCACGCACTGGCTTCCGCCGGCACGGATTTCCTGCAGCATCCGATTTCCGAGTTCATGACCGCCGCCGTCGTCTGCTGCACGCCGAGCCAGACCCTGGAAGACCTGATGCGCGAGATGACCAACCGGCGCATCCGTCACCTGCCGGTGCTCGAAGAGGGTCGCCTCACCGGCATCATCAGTATCGGCGACGTGGTCAAGTACCGCCTCGGCGAGCTGCAGGCGGAGCGGGACGCGCTCCAGGAGTATATCGCCACCGGCTGAGCCGCCGGCCGCAACTATCCGGTGTTCCCGCCGACGCGGACGCGCTAGGAAGAGGCTTCATGCGCGTCGCCGGCATGCCGCGGGCGCAGCGCGGAAGCGGGACGGGAGGCGATGCAGGCAGTCTACATTCACGGCCGGCGCGACGTGCGCATCGGCGAACTCGCGCTGCCGGACCGGGCCAACGAGATCCCGGTCGACGTCAGCGCGGTCGGGATTTGCGGCAGCGATCTGCACTACTACCTGGAAGGCGGAATCGGTGCCGCGCAGATCCGGGAGCCCTTCGTCCCCGGCCATGAGTTCGCCGGCCGGATGGCGCAGGACTACGAGCCGATGGGGCTTCGCCGCGGCGAGCTGGTGGCGATCGACCCGGCGCGGCCCTGCGGCCGGTGCGAATGGTGCCGCCGCGGCCATGTCAACCTCTGCCCGAATGTCGAGTTTGCCGGGGCGCCGCCCCATGGCGGGGCGATGACCGAGCGGATCACGGTCGAGCCGCACCAGATCTTCAAGCTGCCGGAGGGTATGACCGCGTCGGTGGCGGTGATGCTGGAGACGCTCGGGGTTTCGCTGCACGCGATCGATCTGGCCAAGCCGAAGCTGCTGGAAAGCGTCGCGGTGATCGGCTGCGGACCTGTCGGCCTGTGCGCCGTGCAGCTGCTGCGGGAGGCGGGGGTGGGCGAGATCCTGGCGATCGATCCGCTCGCCTATCGCACGCAGGTGGCGCTTGCCACCGGCGCCGCGCAGGCCGGCGACGACCACCGTGCGATCGCCGACTGGACCGGCGGCCGCGGTGTCGACCTGGTGGTGGAGGCCACCAACGCGCCGGAGGGGTTCCAGCATGCCGCCGATGCGGCACGGATCGGCGGCCGGGTCGTTCTGGTCGGTATCCCAGAGGGCAATCTTTACACGCTCACCGCCGACGTCGCGCGGCGCAAGGGGCTGACGATCCGCTTCTCTCGCCGGATGGGCGACGTCTACCCGCGGACGATCAGGCTGGTGGCGGAGGGGCGGGTGGACGTCGATGCCATCGTCAGCCACCGTTTTCCGATCGGCCAGGCGCCCGAGGCCTTCGCCATGCAGGCCGCTTATGCCGACGGCGCGTTGAAGACGCTGATCTACCCGAACGGGGTGGAGTCGGCATAGACGCTATTGCGGCGCCGGTTCGGCCGACAGCATCGGGGCCAGCAGCGCCGCAAGCTCCGCCGCCGCCGGGTGCGCGTTGCGCATCGTCCAGTCGCCGTCCGACTGGATGACGACGCGGTGGAAGGCACGGCCGTCGGCCGTCGGCACATAGCACTCGATCGTCCGCTGGCCCATGTCGGCCCCCCGGGGCTCGCGCGAGATGGTGCCCTGCCGAGCCTCGCGCGCCAGCGCCGCGATCCGGTTCAGCATCTCAGGCGGCACAACCGTGCCGGTCGGCGACGAGAGCACATAGCGATGGGCGAGGTCGGCCGGGCGCGGGCGGTCGGGCAGCGCCAGCCCCAGCAGCGAGAAGCCCTGCAATCCGTCTGCGGTCCGGGAATCGAAGTGGAGCACCTGCCCGTTGCCGGCGATGCCGGTGAAGATCACCGTCGGGGCCCAGGCGAAATTGCTGTAGCTCGATTCGCAGAGGATCGGCTGCTCGGCGGCCGTCACCGGGCTGGCCGGAATGCAGCCGAGGCCTGCGGCGCAGCTTGCGGCGGCGATCATCAGCGCCGCGGTGCGCCGGAGGCCTGCCAAGGATCCCGCTACAGGGTGGGGTTTCATACCTGACCTCCGGCCGTTGGCTGCGAAAGCCCGCATCATAGCGGAGTTCTCCGCCGGCCGCCCGTTACGGTCTTGAGGGTCAGTCGAGCAGGACCTGCACCAGCCCCGGCCAGGTGAGCAGCACCGCGAGCGCCAGCAGCTGGATGACGATGAAGGGCAGGAAGCCGCGGAAGATGTCGGTCAGCGAAATGTGCGGCGGCGCCACCGACTTCAGGTAGAAGGCGGCCGGGCCGAAGGGCGGACTCAGGAAGCTGACCTGCATGTTCATGCAGAACACGACCCCGAACCAGATCGGCACCAGGGCTGCCGGCAGCACGCCGATGAACCCGATCTCCTCCACCGGCAGCCGCAGCACGATCGGCAGGAACACCGGCATCACCAGCAGCACGATGCCGACCCAGTCCATCAGGGCGCCGAGGACCAGGAAGATCACCATCATCACCAGGATGATGGCCATGGTCGGCATGTCGGCGCCGACGATCAGGTTGGCGACATAGGTCGGGCCGCCGGCGATGGTGTAGGCGCCCGCCAGCGCGGTGGCGCCGAAAGTCACCCAGATGATGGTGCCGGTGGACTTGAAGGTGCGCATCATCGCCTCGCGGACCAGGCCCCAGCTCATCTCGCCCCGGATGGTGGTCAGGACCAGCACCGCCACGCAGCCCATCGCGGCCGCCTCGGTGATTCCGGTGACGCCGCCATAGATCGATCCCAGCACCACGCCGACCACCAGCAGCGGTGCGATCAGCCCCTTGCCCTCCTGCCAGGCGACCCGGCGGCGCTCGGCGCCGACGGCAAACATCAGCAGGGCGCCGGCGGCGGCTGCGACGACCGCCAGCCAGATCATCGCATTGGTGCTGACCAGTGCGATCTGCTCGTCGCCCTCGGGAATGTAGGCCTGGCCCATGGCGTGGATCACGCCGGCGCGCGCCAACAGGATGGCGGCGCCCGGCCCGGCGATCATCAGCAGCAGGATCCCGAACAGGATCGACTTCTGCCCGGGGCTCGGCTCGTCGCCGGTCGCCTCCGGCAGCGGCGCCTCGTGCGGCCGGAGCCGGGTACGGATGACGATGTAGATCAGGAAGAACGAAGCCAGCATGAAGCCGGGCAGGAAGGAGGCGGTGAACAGTGCCTTGATCGAGGTGTTGGTGATCAGCCCGTAGATGATCAGCACGATCGACGGCGGGATCATCGTGCCCAGCGAGCCCGACGCGCAGATCGTCCCGATCGCCAGGTTCTGGTTGTAGCCGAGCCTGAGCATCTGCGGCAGCGCGATCAGGCCCAGCAGCACCACCTCGCCGCCGATGATGCCGGACATCGCCGCCATGATGATCGCCATGATCGAGGTGACGATGGCGATCCCGCCGCGGGTGCGCGACAGCCAGAAATTGAGGCTGTTGTACATGTCCCGGGCGATTCCGGATCGCTCCAGCAGCGACGCCATGAAGATGAACAGCGGCACCGAGATCAGGACGAACGACTTCAGGATGTCGTACATCCGCTTGGCCAGAATATCGAGGATGCCGGTGCCGAAGGTCGAGAACAGCTGCTCGGGTCCGAACTTCATCAGCAGGACGCCAAGCGCCAGCACCGCGGAGGCGAAGCCCAGCGGCATGCCGATCGCGAGCAGCACGAGCATTGCCACCAGCAGGATCAGCGAGATTGTTCCGATGTCCATTCAGGTGGATTTCCCGGGCCGGCCTGCCGGCGCCGCAGCCATCACGGCTCCTCCACGATCTTGTGGACGACCTTGTCCTTGCGCCAGTCGGCGATCAGGTTGGACACCGCCTGCAGGGCGATCAGGACGATCACCACCAGCAGCAGCGGCTTCATCGTCGCCGGGATCGGCGGGTTCCATGCCGTGCCTTCCCGCTCCCAGGTGACCAGCTTCTGCCAGGCGTCGCCGAAGCTGCCCCAGATCACGGCGCCGGCGAAGGCTACGATCAGCAGGGTCGAGATCAGGTCGAACAGCCGCTGCATCGGACGTGACACCGCGTCGTAGAGAATGAAGATGCGGATGTGCCCGCGCTGCTGCATCACATACAGCCCGGCAAAAAGGTAGATTACCCCGGCGAGCCACATCGACAGCTCGTTCGCCCACAGGGTCGGCCTCTCGAACAGATAGCGGACGACGACCTCGTAGAACATGATCGCCACCAGGATCCCGGTGATGTACATGGTGATCCGGCTGATGACGATGGTGATCCGGTCGAAGAAGCTGGTGATTTCGTGCTCGACCACCGGGCAGTCCTCGCGTCACTGGGGCCCATGACGGCGCACTGGGGGTGAGGGCATCGGCGGACGAGCCGACCGGCCCGTCCGCCGCAGAGGCAGCGGTCCCTGGCTACTCGGCGATCAGGCCAAGGGTCGTCATGAAGGCGACGTGGCTGTCGACCAGCGCACGCGCCTCCGGCGACCTGTCGGCCCAGACCTGCCACATCGCCTGCGCCGCATTGCGGAAGACGGCGCGGTCCTCCGCCGACCAGTCGTGCAGGACTACGCCCTCGGCGGTCAGCGCCGCGGCGGCCTCGTTGTTCTTCACTTCGAACATGAGTGCGGTCTGGAAGGCGAGCTTCTGCATCGCGACCGAGATGATCGCCTGGATGTCTTCGGGCAGCGCATCCCATGCGTCCTTGCGGATCGCCAGGTGGTCGGACG